>SVNV01000011.1 GCA_015066705.1 Ruminococcus sp. | reverse complement strand
CTCCCGAAGCTGTTCCGACTTTTGATTATGAAGCTGAAATTACAAAGCTTGAACGAAAGCTCGACGCTCTGATTGATATGCGTACTGACGGAGAGATTACCAAAGAGGAATATAACAAGAAACGTGCGGAATATGAAGCACAAATCAAAAACCTCAGAAGTCAGGCGACATCTGTATCCCCTGCAACTCCTACAACTGATACACTTGACCTTGATAAGATTATCTCGGCGTTGAATGACATTTCCGACAGTAAAACAGAGCTCGGACACGAGGTATTGGAAGATATTGTTTCATTTGTTATTCCCACAAGCGAAGGCGTGTATGAGTGGAACTTATCCACAGGAGCCGATTCCGAAACGCAGACAAATCTTGCAGTCAAAGGCAGAGCAAACTCCAAAGAAAGACCGTATGTGTATTTATACGGCGAGGAAGCGGACAAAACCGCTTCCGATGTACATAATATCTGCATCGTCAATTTTGACTGCCTACGCAGATTACTGCACAGGCTGCAATCAACGGCTAATTGGTAAACCTATAAAAATTATCCTCCCGAGAAATCGGGAGGATTTTTTTGTTTTTAAACAAATCACTACTTCATAGATGTAAAATGAAAATTCCTTATTATATAGTATAAAACCCTGTGAATTTGTTATTTCATAAAAATAAGAAACAATCCGACACCATATATAAAAATATTAAACATCTATTTTGTTTTATACCACTGAAATTTATGAACAAACACTCCACTGTTCATAAAATATATAATAAATCGTGAAAGTTAGTTAATTTTGATTAAAAAAGTGAAATCGAGTAGAAATATTTGGTATTTATTTCAGATTATTATATGTACAATAAAATCACAAAATAAATCTTAGGAGGGTTATACTTTATGGGGAATAAGGTAAAAATCTGCAAATCATTAGTAGCAGGCTTCCTTGCAGTAGCAATGCTTTTTACTGCACACACAGGAAGTGATTTGAAGGTAAAAGCTGCACAGTTCAATGGGAATGAATTTGGCGTAGGCTTTGCTGGGGAAGAACACGCTACAATGCATAAGGCTGACGGTTGGTCAAACGGTGGTATGTTCAACTGTACTTGGAGAGCTGCAAACGTTTGGTTTGACGGCTACCTGAACATCAAAATCGACAGAGACACAAACGGCGGCTACAGCGGTGGTGAATACCGTACAAACGATGCATTCGGTTACGGTATGTTTGACGTAAGCATGAAGCCAATCAAGAACACAGGTGTAGTTTCATCATTCTTTACATACACAGGTCCTTCAGACGGAACTGTTTGGGATGAAAT
Source organism: Ruminococcus sp. (assembly GCA_015066705.1). GTDB lineage: Bacteria > Bacillota > Clostridia > Oscillospirales > Ruminococcaceae > JAAZZIT01. The sequence goes on along the minus strand of SVNV01000011.1, from coordinate 66,873 downwards.
CGACATCGAATTCCTTGGAAAAGACACAACAAAGGTTCAGTTCAACTACTATACAGATGGACAGGGTAATCACGAATACCTCTACAATCTCGGATTTGACGCTTCACAGAGCTTCCATCAGTACGGATTCCTCTGGCAGCCAGGTAAAATCACATGGTATGTAGACGGTAAGGCTGTATACACAGCAACAAACAATATCCCAACAACACCTGGTAAGATTATGCTTAACGCATGGCCAGGAACAGGCGTTGACAGCTGGCTTGGTGCTTACAACGGAAATACTCCACTTGTAGCTCAGTATGACTGGATTAACTACAAGAAGGTTGACAACGGCGGTGGTTCAACAGGTGGTTCAACAGGTGGTTCAACAGGCGGTTCATCAAACAACAATTCAGGTAGCAATAACAACGTAAGTGCTGGTACAACAACAGTTCCTACAGTAGGTTCAAACTTCACAATCGAAGCAGAAAACTACACATATATGCAGGGCGTTGAGGCTGCAGGTGGTTCTGTAGGTTACATCGACCCAGGCGATTGGATGAGTTACGAAATTAACGTTCAGACAGCTGGTACATACAGCGTTGAGTTTAAACTTGCGTCTGCTCAGGGAGGAAGCTCTTTCAAGCTTCAGAAGGATTCAGGCAAGGAAACTCTTGCAAATGTATCAGTTCCGAATACCGGTGACTGGGGTGCATACAAGAGCGTTTACGCTGACGTATATCTCACAGCTGGTAAGAACAACCTTGCTATCGCTACTGATACAGGCGCTTTCAATATCGACAAGATGGTATTCAGTGCAAAGGGCGGAAGCACAAATAATAACACAAACAACAATAACAACAACTGGAACAATAACACAAACAACAATACAAATAACAACACAAACAATAACGCAAGCTCAGGAACTACAAATGTTCCTACAGTAGGTTCAAACTTCACAATCGAAGCAGAAAACTACACATATATGGAGGGTGTTGAAGCTGCAGGTGGTTCTGTAGGTTACATCGACCCAGGCGATTGGATGAGTTACGAAGTTAACGTTCAGACAGCTGGTACATACAGCGTTGAATTCAGACTTGCATCTGCTCAGGGAGGAAGCTCTTTCAGACTTGAAAAGGATTCAGGTAAGGAAACTCTTGCAAATGTATCTGTTCCAAATACAGGTGACTGGGGTGCATACAAGAGCGTTTACGCTGACGTATATCTCACAGCTGGTAAGAACAACCTTGCTATCGCTACTGATACAGGCGCTTTCAATATCGACAAGATGGTATTCAGTGCAAAGAGCTCAGGTACACGTACAACAACTACAACATCTACAACAACTACTACAAACAACAATAACAACAACTGGAACAACAATACAAACACAAATACAAATACAAACACAAACACAAATACAAATACAAACAACAACACAAATAACAACAACGTAAGTTCAGGCTCAAACACAACAACTACTGCTGGTTCAAACTTCACAATCGAAGCTGAAAAGTATAACTATATGCAGGGCGTAGAAGCTGCAGGTGGTACTGTTGGTTACATCGACCCAGGCGATTGGATGAGCTATTCAGTAAACGTTCAGACAGCTGGTACATATACTGTTGAATTCCGTGTTGCATCAGCACAGGGAAGCTCATTCAGAATTGAAAAGAATTCAGGTTCTGAAAGACTTTGTGAAGTAACAGTTCCAAATACAGGTGACTGGGGTGCATACCAGAGCGTATACGCTGATGTTTACCTCACAGCTGGTAACTACGATATCTCTATTGCTACAGACCGTGGCGGATTCAATATCGACAATATGAAATTCACAGCTAAGAGCGGTTCAAACAATAATACAACAACCACCACAACAACAAATAACAACAATAACAACAACAATAACAACAATACTTGGAACAACAACAATAATAACAACACTTGGAACAACAACAGCTGGAACAACAACAGCTGGAACTGGGGAGGTTCTTGGTGGTAAAAAGAAACTATTAAATAGTTTGAAAGAGACTGCTTCGGCGGTCTCTTTTTTATGCAATTTCATATTTTTTTAATAGGTTTAATAAATTGTTTTGTAATTTTGACAAAATAGCGTTAGTGATTTTGTCTAAAATTTCAGTAAAAATAGCGAATAAGTTTCTATGCGTTAACAAATTGTATAATAAATAACGAATCTTAGTTAATCTAGTATGAATTTCTGATATAGAGTATAGATTTTTGGTATTTTTTTGGCAGAATAACAAGTATAATAAAATTACCAAATAAATAGGAGGGTTATACTTTATGGGGAATAAGGTAAAAATCTGCAAATCATTAGTAGCAGGCTTCCTTGCAGTAGCAATGCTTTTCACAGCACACACAGGAAGCGATTTGAAGGTAAAGGCTGCGCAGTTTAATGGAACATCATTCGGCGTAGGCTTTGCTGGGGAAGAATACGGCACAATGCATAAGGCTGACGGTTGGTCAAACGGTGGTATGTTCAACTGTACTTGGAGAGCTGCAAACATCTGGTTTGACGGCTACCTGAACATCAAAATCGACAGAGACACAAACGGCGGCTACAGCGGCGGTGAATACCGTACAAATGATGCATTCGGTTACGGTATGTACGACGTAAGCATGAAGCCAATCAAGAACACAGGTGTAGTTTCATCATTCTTTACATACACAGGTCCTTCAGACGGAACTGTTTGGGATGAAATCGACATCGAATTCCTTGGAAAAGACACAACAAAGGTTCAGTTCAACTACTACACAAATGGACAGGGTAACCACGAATACCTCCACAACCTTGGATTTGACGCTTCACAGAGCTTCCATCAGTACGGATTCCTCTGGCAGCCAGGTAAAATCACATGGTATGTAGACGGTAAGGCTGTTCATACAGCAACAAACAATATCCCAACAACACCTGGTAAGATTATGCTTAACGCATGGCCAGGAACAGGCGTTGACAGCTGGCTTGGTGCTTACAACGGAAGAACTCCACTTGTAGCTCAGTATGACTGGATTAACTACAAGAAGGTTGATAACGGCGGTTCTTCAAACAACAATAACAACAACTGGAACAACAACACAAATAACAATACAAACAACAACACAAACAACAACGTAAGCTCAGGTTCAACATCAGTTCCAACAGTAGGTTCAAACTTCACAATCGAAGCTGAAAAGTACAACTACATGCAGGGCGTTGAAGCTGCAGGCGGAACAGTTGGTTACATCGACCCAGGCGATTGGATGAGCTACGAAGTTAACGTTCAGACAGCTGGTACATACAGCGTTGAATTCAGAGTTGCTACAGAACAGAGTGGAAAGTCGTTCAGACTTGAAAAGGATTCTGGTAAGACAACTCTTGCAAATGTATCAGTTCCAAACACAGGCAACTGGGGATCATACAAGAGTGTATGGGCTGACGTTTACTTGACAGCAGGTAAGAACAACCTTGCTATCGCTACAAATACTGGTTCATTCAACATCGACAAGATGGTATTCAGCCTTAAGGGCGGTAACACACGTACTACAACAACTACAACAAATAACAACAATTACAACAACAATAACAATAACAACAACTACAATAACAACAATAACAACAATGCTTCATCTGGTATGGAAGGCGTGTACTTTATTAAGAACGTACACTCAGGTAAGTATCTTGATGTTAATGGCGGTAGCTCAGCTAACAGTGCAAACATTCAGCAGTGGGATAAAAATTACGGCAGCGCTCAGAAGTTTAAGCTTGTTTCAGCAGGTAATGATTACTACTACCTCTATACAGGTTGCTCAGGCTATTCTAAGGTTGTAGACGTTTCAGGCAGAAGCAGTGCAAACGGTGCAAACATCTTGCAGTATCAGTTCTCAGGTGCTGATAACCAGAAGTTTAAGTTGAAGCGTGAATCTGATGGTTCATATGCAATTCTTTCAAAGATTTCAAACGACAGAAGTGGTTTGGACGTATATAACTGGAGCACATCTGCTGGCGGAAACGTAAACCAGTGGGAATACTGGGGTGGCGCTTGCCAGAAGTGGATTCTCGAAAGAACAAACTAATTTAATAGATTATAAAAAGAGACTGTTTAGGCAGTCTCTTTTTTTATGTGTAAAAATCAATGTAATATGTGTTGTAATTCAAAAATCAAAAATTTACGTAAAGTAAAATACCTTTACAATTATAATTTGGTTTGTATTTCACAATATTGGTTTTTGACGAACAAATTTCCACTCATATAAAATCGTTGTCGAGAAATAATATTAAAGCAAACCCAAAATTTAATTTGAAGGAGTGTTAAAAATGAAAGGTATTACTAATGACCAGGGCAGACAGACTCTTGAAAGATTCAAGATGGAAGCTGCAAACGAAGTAGGAGTTAATCTTAAGCAGGGTTACAACGGTGACCTCACATCACGTCAGGCTGGTTCTATCGGCGGACAGATGGTAAAGAAGATGATTGATTCTTATAAGTCAGGCAACAATATGAGCAATAACAACAATAAGTAATTGTTAAAAAAGTCCCGTGTCGGCAAATGCCGATGCGGGATTTCTGTTTTTGTTGATATTTAATAGTTGTATTTGCCCATTTTTCGGTAATTTGTGAAGATTTTTTTCTTAAAACCTATTGACAAATAGCTGGAAATAGTATATAATACTTATTTGTAAAGGCTGTTTGCTTTACATAAAAATTATGAAGGGAGTCTTATGAGTGCCAAAGAATCTGAATATTTCAAGCCTTCTTGATATTTACGGAAAGGCTTTGACTGAAAAACAGCGTGATGTGCTTGACCTTTATTACAATGATGACCTCTCTCTTTCTGAAATTGCTGAGAATATGGGTATTTCAAGACAGGGTGTAAGAGATACAATCAAGCGTGGGGAAGACGCCCTTTTGTTCTATGAGGACCTGATTGGACTTCAGGAGAAATTCAATAAGTTTGACGAGTTTCTTATTGAAGCTGACCTTCAGGCAAAGATGATTCTGAGACAGTGTAAGGCTGTTGCATATTCCAATAGTATCGCTGTAAAGGCAAATGCCCTTATACAGTATATCGAGTCAAATGAGTACCTTCTCAGAGGCGAACCTGAAGATACTGAGGAATAATTTACATATTAAATTTTTTAGAAGGGTTGGAAAGTTGAGATGGCTTTTGAAGGGCTTTCGGAAAAATTAAATGGCGTCTTTAAGCGTCTCAAGGGAAAAGGTAAACTTAATGAAGCTGATGTAAAAACAGCAATGCGAGAGGTAAGAATGGCACTTCTTGAGGCTGACGTTAGCTATGGCGTAGTTAAGAGTTTTGTTTCCAAGGTTTCTGAAAGATGTGTCGGTGAAGAGGTTTTAAAGAGCCTTACTCCGGGACAGCAGGTAATTAAAATTGTTAACGAAGAGCTTGTTTCACTTATGGGTGATGCAAATGCTAAGATAAATTTTCCTAATAAGCCACCGTGCGTAATTATGATGTGCGGACTTCAGGGTTGCGGTAAAACTACTCACTCCGCAAAGCTTGCGAAGTTTTTTAAGGCTCAGGGAAAAAGACCTCTGCTTGTAGCTTGTGACGTTTATCGTCCGGCTGCTATCGACCAGCTTAAAATTGTCGGAGAAAAGGCTGAGGTAGCTGTTTTTGAAATGGGCCAGATTGACCCGAGAAAAATCGTTAAGGAAGCTCTGAAGCATGCTAAGGATTACGGAAATGACCTTGTGATTCTTGATACGGCAGGCCGACTTCATATCGACGAAGATTTGATGAATGAGCTTTTGGATATTAAGAATATCGCAGAACCAAATGAGATTATGTTGGTTGTCGATGCGATGACAGGTCAGGATGCTGTCAATATCGCAGAGAGCTTTGATAAGACTCTGGGAATTGATAGCGTGCTTCTCACAAAGCTTGACTCTGATACAAGAGGCGGTGCGGCACTTTCAGTGCTTGCTGTTACAGGTAAACCTATTAAATTTGTCGGTATGGGCGAAAAGCTTGATGAGTTTGAAATGTTCCACCCTGAAAGAATGGCTTCACGAATTCTTGGAATGGGCGACGTTCTTACCCTTATCGAAAAGGCTCAGGCTACTATCGATGAGGAAGAAGCTAAAAAGCTTGCAAGTAAGGTTAAGGAACAGGGATTTGACCTTAATGACCTTCTTGACCAGATGAAGCAGATAAATAAAATGGGTTCACTTAAGTCTATTATCGGAATGCTTCCGGGACTTGGTAATGCGGCTAACAATTTTGACGAGGTTGCAGGTGAAAAATCACTTAAACAGACTGAGGCAATTATCCAGTCAATGACTGTTAAGGAAAGAGAAAAACCTTCAATCATAAACCCTCAGAGAAAACGTAGAATTGCAGCAGGTAGCGGAACTAAGGTTGAGGACGTAAACAGACTTCTCAAACAGTTTGACCAGATGCAGAAGATGATGAAGCAGTTTGGTATCACAGGCAAGGGTAAGCGTAAAGGAAATATGCGTACTGCTATGTCTATGATGAGAAATATGAAAAACGGCGGATTTCCGATGTAGGTGATTTAAGTGGAAATATTAATGCCTGTATTTATTATTTTGGCTGGTCTTTTTTCCTTTATATGTGCAATAAAGGATGTAAGCTGGTTTTTCAATAACTACAAAGCAAGACGCTTTGTTGATACATTCGGATATAAGACTACAAAGGTAATTTATGTTGTAATAGGCTTGTTTCTGATGGTAATAGGCGTTGTAGCTTTGGTTTTATAAATAGTTAATCATGCAAATAGTGCATTGATATATAATTTTTTGTCGGAGGTGAATTTAAATGGCAGTTAAAATCAGACTCAGAAGAATGGGTGCTAAGAAGGCTCCTTTCTACCGTTTGGTAGTTGCTGATTCAAGATACCCAAGAGACGGACGTTTCATCGAAGAAATCGGCTACTATGACCCAACTAAGGAACCATCAGTAGTTAACATTGACGCTGACAAGGCAAAGGCTTGGATTGCAAAGGGTGCACAGCCAACTGACACAGTTAAGGCTATCCTCAAGAAGGAAAATATCCTTTAATTTTTAAGCGTATCAATAAGGTGTGCCTATCCCGCCTAAACTCACGCCTTATTGATTATCCCGGCGGGAGATAAGAAAGGAAAGAGATTTATGAAGGAATTGCTTGAAGTTATCGTAGCTGAGCTTGTTGAAAACAAGGAAGCGGTTGAGGTAACAGTTGACGAGCCTAATGAGGAAGGAATTGTAGTTTATCATCTGCACGTTGCTTCTGAGGATATGGGCAGAGTTATCGGCAAGCAGGGAAGAATTGCTAAGGCAATCAGAACTGTAATGCGTGCCGGTGCTTCAAGAATTAACCAGAAGATTATGGTTGAAATCGAATAAGCATATTTTTTTGCATAAATTAAACCCACTGGTTATCAGTGGGTTTTTGTTTTTATATATCTTTTTTCATAAAGTGAAGCTTTAAAAAGGTTTCGTAACCAAGCTTTGCGTACCAGTTTGCAACTCCGGTGTAGTGAATGAAACAGGAATCGCAGCCATTTTTTCTCAGGTCGTCAGTTGCCAGAGCAACCATCTTTAAACCGATACCTTTTCTGCGAAATTCAGGAATAGTACCAACACAGCCGATAACACCGACTTTGTTTGTGTCAGTTGATAAAATGCAGATGCTGTCGTATTCCACAAGACAGAAGCTTGCAATTTCATCTCCGTAAAATGCGCAGAAAATTTTGCTGTCAGGTGAAAAATACTGAACCCATTCCTTTTCGACCTTGAAAACCGCATCTCTTAGCTTTTCAAAATCCCCCTCAAACCAATCGAAATGACATTCATTCGGAACCGATAAATCAATATTTTCTGAATTAAAAGAATGAATGTCAATGGTCATTTCGTCGCAGCTTCCAACGATTTTAAAGCCGTCTTTTTTGAAGAAAGCTACTGCATTGTCAGGTGTACCGATGAGTAATTGCGATGAAGCACCGCCTGTGAGAATTTCATTACCACCATTCTGCTTTATGTAGTTTTCTGCTTTTTTTAGTAAGGTCGTGCCTATGCCATTATTCTGATATTCAGGGGATACACAAATCAAACGTAATGCCATTTTTTCAACTAAAGCAAAGCCACAAAGTTCGCCTTTTTCTTCGTGAGTAATGAGGTGAATGTTATTTATGTTTGAAAGTCTGTTAAAGACTTCTTCAGTTAATTCAAACTGTGGAAAGCATTTTCTAAAAATGTCATAGCATGTCATTTTAATAACTCCTTTTTTGGTTGTTCGTTATAGCTATTGTAGCATAAATGTAGCGGTCTTTCAATAGCTTTAAAGTTTGACAAAGCTTTTTTTGTGTGCTAAAATATAGCTTGGACGGGTGCTTCGCACCTTGACAGCCTGACGGCTGTCGGTTTGCCTGCGGCAAACCCGTCCAAGCATCATTCTGAAAAGAAAAGAGGTGTACTTCTTGAAAATAACGGCTTATGTAAAACAACTTGCTAAAATGACAGTCCAGCATGTCTATCTGCCGGTTGTGTATTCACTGTATAAGGGTAAGAAAATCAGAAAGAATACCGTGATTTTCGCTGATGCACACCATAATAGCTTGCCTTTCAGTATGAAATGCGTTTACGATGAAGTTAAAAGAATTGATAATGTTACGGTAGAGGAGTTTTATCTCGATTTTCAGAAGTGCTCATATTTTAAGCTTGTCGGCTGGCTTAATAAATTTATGAAATCCTATGCTACCGCTGAGTATGTGTTTATCTGCGATAACTTTCTGCCCGTGTCGTCCTGTAAAAAACGTAAGGAAACTAAGGTTACCCAGCTGTGGCACGCTGGCGGACTTATGAAAAAAGCAGGCTATGACTGCGAAGATTCAATCCCGAAGTTTTATAAAGGTAACGTTTTTAAAAACTATGACCTTTTTACAGTAAGTAGTGAAAACTGTGTTGAAATTATAACTAAATCTATGCGTCAGCCGGAGGGCATTGTTAAGGCTACGGGTATTTCCCGAAGTGATATTTATTTCGATGAAAAGTATAACGAAAACTGCATTAAAGAATTTTATGAAAAATATCCTCAGGCAAAGGGTAAGAAAATAATTCTCTGGGCACCAACCTTCAGAGGTACTGCCGATAATCCTCAGCTTGTGGGCGAAGAGATGATTGATAAGGTTTTTTCAGATAACGATGAGTATTTCCTTGTGAAAAAACTTCACCCTCATTTTGAAAGTAAAAATGCAGATAGAGTTACTTGCGATATTCCAAGCGAAAGACTTCTTCCTGTTTGCGATTTGCTGATTACGGACTATTCGTCAATCGTTTTTGACTATCTTGTATATAGAAAACCCTTTGTGTTTTTCACTCCCGACTATGATGAGTATATGAAAACAAGAGGCTGCTATGTGCCTTACGAAAGCTATCCCACAACCCTTGCTAAAACCGAAAAGGAGCTTTCAGAGGGTGTCAGATATGAGCTTTCAGAAAGAAATAAACAAGACCTTGATAAAGCTTTTGAATTTCATATGGGTGCCTGCGACGGAAACTCCACACTGCGTATTTTAAAAGTATTGGGAATAAAATAAATCTCAACTTCAAAAAGGAAGTTGAGATTTTTTATTTTGTATTTACATTTTCATACTGATAATGAGATTTCTGAACATTTCCTCAAGACCTACCTGTGCCTTCCAGCCTAAAGCCTCAAGCTTGTCAGTAGCTAAATTCATCTTTACCTTTGGATTGTAACCAAGCTTTGTGATGTCCTCGGCAATGTCAAATACAAGCTTTGTGCCACTTTCAGGATAGTTTTCAATGAGCATTTCAGCCATTCCTCTGATGGAAATGAGAGTGTCCTTGTTTGCAACGTTGTAAGCCTCGCCACTGTTTCCGTCAAGAAGAATTGTAAGAATAGCAGAAACCGCATCTCTGATGTAACAGTAGTTTCTTTCAGTGCTTCCGTCAGTTTTGAGAACAATGTCCTTGCCCTCGATAATGCTTCTTGCAAACTGTGCAAAAACTCTGTTGTCGCTGTATAAAACTCCAGGCCCAAAGGTTTGACAAAGTCTTGCAACCGTAACAGGAATACCGTATTCGCTTGCGTATGAAGCACAAAGGCATTCAACCATTCGCTTACCCTCTGAATAACTGCTTCTTACACTCATACAGTCGATAACACCAGACATATTTTCATAAACCTTTTCAATGGAGAAATCAACAACACCGTAAATTTCAAGTGAAGAAAGATATACCATTCCCGATATGTCTTTTTCTTTTGCAAATTTAAGAATGTTTTCTGTGCCACCGATAGCTGTTTTGATAGTTTCAACAGGGAAGTCTACAAAATCCTTTGAACTTGTCATACTTGCCCCGTGAATGATGTAGTCTACCTTTTCAGAAAGATTAACCTCACTCATTACGTCCTGAACAACGTAAGAAAGAACATTCTTGTCAGCGTATCCAAAAAGCTTGTCAGCCTTCTCAACATTTCTTACCATAGCGTAAATCTTCATACCAAGGTTCTTTTCAGCGTTGGCGTTAAGAAGTGCAAGCACAACCTGACCACCGATAAGTCCCGTCGCACCGGTGACAAAAACAGATTTTCCCTTTAACTTGTCCCAGCTGATGCTGTCGTCACTCATAAGTGCATCAAGGTCTGCCTGAAGAATGTGATTATCACTTAGTTTCATCTATTTTTACCTCCGGTAATTTCTTGTTTTCAAACTTTGAAATACCAAGCTTTCCAAGCCATTTGAAAGGGTATTCAAAGATTTTGAGTGAAAGAATAATGGTAACAATTACTGAAATACCAGCAAGAATGAAGAATCCCTTCGGACTGTTGTAAGGCTCCCACCAGCCGTATTCAAGCTCGGCAAGATAAAGGAATCTGTGAAGAATGTATACCTGAAGTGTTCTTGAACCGAATTTTGTAAAAATAGCTTTTGCTCTTGGTACCAAAAGCATAAAGCAAGCACAGAGAATAACGGCTGCAATGTAAAAAAGAAGTCTGTTTACAAACCAGAGCTTAGGCTCAGTAAAAATTGGAAGCTGTGGGTCTAAGTTCTGAAAATTACTTCTGTAATAGTTGTAGTTACCTGTAATTGTTCGTGAAGGAATCATATCAAGACAGAAGAATGTAACTATTCCTGAAACTATGAGTATAACTGCAGCTGCAATCTGAGTCCATACGTTTCTGAACTTGTAGAGCCATTCTTTCTTGAAGTAGTAACCCATAAGGAAGAAAGGGAAGTGGTTTACTGCACGGCTTATAGCAAGCATATTACCTGCGTCTGTGTCATATCCGAACATAAGACCTGCGAATATTGCAAAAGGAAGCATAATAGCAGGCTTTACTCTGTAAATGAAAGGTAAAAGTGCAAACCACCAGCAAAGACATACCAGATACCATAATGAGCTTCTTGCACTAACTACTGAAATAGCCATATGCTTGTAGTCAAGTACGTAGTATTCAAATAAAGAAACAGCAAGCTGTGCAGCGAGATAGTAGATAACGTACGTGAAAAATCTTTGAGTCTTGATTACACCGTTTTTGATGTAGCCCTTAGCAAAGTAACCGGAAATCATAATAAGACAAGGCATATGAAGTGTATTTATAACAGTCCATAAAGCCTTTACCTTAGGGTGGTCAGTCTTTACAGGTGAAGTAAAATGTGCCAATACAACAAGGAGAATGAGAATAAATTTTGCATTATCAAAATAATACTCTCTGCCTTTTTCATCGGCATAATTCTTGGAGAAATACCCCAGAAATTTCATAAGCGTAGTCCTTTCGTCAGTTAGTTATTGAGGAGATTGTTTGGAGTAAGTCCAATACCGAAGGCCTGTTCGTTTTCCTTGTACTGGAGTAAAGCTCTGTACATATAAACGTCCTCAGGTGTTGTAACCTTGATGTTTCCTCTGTTGCCCTCAACCATAAATGCGTCTCTGCCGATGCTCTTTATAAGTGTGCAGGAGTCAACGAGGTTGTCATAACGGTTTTCTGTTTTTCTCACCTGTTCGTGAGCGTCAAGAATGTCATCAAGATAAAAGCTCTGTGGAGCCTGAGCAGCAAATGTGTCCTTTCTGTAAGGAACAGTTTCAACCTTTTTGCCGTTTGTACTCATAAGAATTGTTTCAAAACAGGCTGTGCAGGTAATAGCGTTGCCGTTTTCCTTAACACCTGCAATGTTTCTTGAGATAGTTTCATAGGTAATCCAGGGACGTACGCCGTCGTGAATGAGAACGATTGAGTCGCCGGGGTTTTCTTCTCTTGCCTTTGAAAGAGCATTAAAGATAGAATCCTGACCTGTTTCGCCGCCGGCAACAATTCCGGAAACCTTAGTAAGATTAAATCTGTTTACAAGCTTCTGCATGTAAGGAATGTAATCAGCCAGAACTGAGATGTAGATTTTATCAATTTCTCTGTGGTTTTCAAAAAGGTCGAGTGTGTGGACAATAACAGGCTTTCCGTTGATTTCAAGAAACTGTTTAGGGATACCAGCGCCCATTCTTACTCCGCTTCCGCCTGCAAAAATAATAGCAATATTCATAATTAATATCCTTTCTTATTTGTAGTTGTGCTTGTTTACTTTAGGGAATTTATGCTGGAATTTAATAACCTCGCCGTAAATTCTCTCACAGTTGTTGTGGTCAGAATACTTGAAGAAGTCATCAACACGTGCTTTATATGTGTCTTCCATTTCGCAGCTTTTTTCGATGTAATAGCAAAGACTGTCAACAATCTGATTGTGGTTTTTGCAAATAGGACCAAAGCCCATAGTTTCATAAACAAGTCCGCCTGCTTCATACTGAGGAGGTAGAGTGTCAGGGTGATAATAAACAACAGGCTTTTTCATATAAGCAAAGTCAAACTGAACACCCGAATAGTCTGTTACCATAAGGCTTGACTCTGTGAGAATTTTTTCGTAGCTAATATCGCTTGTTGCCGCTACAATGTCAACGCCATCATTCTTTTCAAAGTCAGAAATCTGATTTGACATAGCAGGGTGAAGAAGATAAACTATCTTGTATCCGTGCTTTTTAGCAGTTTCAATAAGCCTTTCATCGTTTATAAGACCGTTGTAAATCTTGTAGTATTCACTGTGAACAAAGCTTGAGCTGTGTGAATAGGTTGAACCCTTTTTAGCACTTCCCGTAGTAACACCACGACGCCATGTCGGAGTAATAAGAATAATCTTCTTGTCGTTGTTTATAAGACCGTCATAACGTGCGTGACCTGTAAGCTTCAGAGCGTCCTTGTCATAGTAGTCGTAAACCTCGTGATTTACGTTTGAAACCTCATATTTTGAAGCAAAGAAGTAAAGCACAGTGTTATCAAAAACTCTGTTCTGATACTGAGCAATCTGCTGAATGGTAAGACCGTGTGCAAGACAAACAACTCTTGCATTGTAAAGGTCCTTGAAATACTTCTGAGTTGCGGCATAGTATCCGTTGCAGTTAAGCGTATCAACGTGAGTAGCAAGCATAAGGTCTGTGTGAAGTGCAATCATCTTGTGCTTGATAGAGTTGAAAACAAGAATGGTATTGTACTTCTTTTTAAGACGCTTGTAGTCAGGAGAATCCTTCTGAACAACGTAATAAATCTTTACGCCCTCAGGCTTCATCTTCATAACGTAATCATAGAAGTATTCGCCGTTGTCTCCCGCTTTGAACAGCTTGTCCATTGTAATCCAGATTTTCTTACCACTGTAAAACGGCTTTGTAACCCAGTAAAGCAGTCTGTTTCCGACCATTTTGATTTTCCACATACCGTGAGTTCCACGTGCAATGGATTTTATGAAAGCTATTTCGTGCTTGCGGTGATTTTTCTTAGTAAGAGCTTCAATGTTGAAACGCTGAGCAGATGAATCGTATGACAAAATAAACTTGTCAAATACCCAGTAGGAATTCTTTACGTTGCTGAGCTTTGTCATCGCTCTTATGAAAGTTACTCCGATAGGGTAATATCTGTTATTGTAAACCAGTCTGAATGAAACAGACATTCCGTCGTACATTTCCTCAGCAGGTATTGAAAGCTGGAAGGTGTAGTTGTTTTTAGCTGAAATATTGAAAAATTTATTGAGAGAATAAATTCTTGTTCTTCTCATCGGATAAATTCTCTGTCCGTCGATTACGGCTACAACCTCTATTTCGTCGTCAGCAAAAACATAACTTCCCGGAAAAAATCCGTCCATCGTAAGATTTTTACCGTCAAAATAAGTAATCTTGACTTCAATCTTATTTGAAGCGAGAGTCCAGATTGTGCAGTCGTTGTAATTTGCGTAGAGATTCTTTGACGAAGAAGTAACCTTAGGCATAAGTTTTTCATCGTCGTATTTCATTCTCAGAAGGTTGAGAGCAAAAAACTGTGGAAGTCTTGCTTTACCGTTTATAAGATTGTCGCTTATTGTTATGTCCTCAATGAATTTAATTGCTACGCCTGTCTTTGTAATGAATTCCTGCGCCTCATCAGGTGAAAGAACACTCTTGTCACGTTCGTTCATATTGCATGCATATCTGCAGGCAATCATATAAAGAATGAATCTCTGTCTGAAACGTGAGGCGTTTTCCTTTACTGCGTCAATAAGGAAACGGTCCATAGTTTCCAGATACCATTCCTTATCAAACTGAGGAAGGAAATTGAAATAATTGTTTTCATCAGCATAGCTGTAAACAAACTCGCCCTTTACAAGAGCATAATTCTTTATGTTGTCTGCTATCTCAACAAAAACCTTCCATTCACAATCGTGAGCCATTTCAACATCAAAGGTAACGTCCTTAAAAAGCTCTTTTCTGAAGAAGTATGCGCCAAAGCACATATGGAACTTTTCGGGAAAAGCCGCAAGATTGATTTCAGCAAACTTCTTGTCTGCAAAATTATAATCAAAAGCGATGTATTCGTTTTTCTGATTTTCATCTGAATATGTCACCGGAATAAGCGATGCGAACTTGTGATTCCTCAACGCTTTTACAGCGTACTTCAGTGCACCTTTGTTATATACGCCGTCCTTTGTGACAAAAGTAATGTACTCTCCGCTTGTGTTTGAAACAGCATAGTTAAAAGCTTCACCGTAAGTCATTTCACAAGCGTTTTTAACAGTGATGTGCTCGCCATCAAGACTTTCGCCATCGCCTGAAAAATCCATTACAAGTACGTCGATTTTTCCTTCAGAAAACAGCTTGTCCTTTTTGATTGAATCAATAGTTTTCTCTGTTTTTTCCATATCACTGTGGAATAAAATAATATCAAGCATTTATATAAACCCTTCCTTAAATATGGTTGTTATCGTATTTACCAAAACTAACCTCAACAATGTCGTGACCTGCTTTTCTTTTGCTTGCAGGAATGAGCTTTTCATAATCACCATATGAATATGTGAGGTATTCCTTGTAGTATTTTGGTACAGGAAATTTCTTTCCGTTAAAATCCAAGTAATCCATTTCAGAGAGCCATAAAGCAGGGAAAGCTCCGTGTCTTAAATGCTCACCTGTACCGTCATAAAGATATTTGGTTTTTTTCTTGTTGTATCTGCATATAACCTTGTTCTGTATTTTTTCAAGCTTTTCAATGGAGTGGCTGTTTTTGTATTTTGTAGCAAGCTTGCATATGAATTTCAGCTTTCCGTAAAAATGCATAGGTCTGTCAGCCCATTTGTTGAAAACAAGGGAGCGTGCAAAGAGCGTTTTAAAAACGTGAAGCTTCTGGAAAAGCTTTGAATCTGCAGTCTTGTCGTGTACAAAAATGTCAATGAAAATTCCCTGATGCATATCAAACTGCTGTGAAAAATTTGTTTTAAAAATCGTTCCGTTAAGTCTCAGCTTTGTAAAAACGCTGTGATAATTCTTGTCTGTTTCTGATGACTGAAAGAAGAATTCTTCGCCGATTTCGTCATTTACAACCTCGAGAAATCTTTCGTAAGACTCCCTTGACATCATAACATCAATGTCATCATCCCACGGAATCATTCCGCCGTGTCTTACAGCACCAAGAAGTGTTCCGCCACCGAGAAAGTAGGGGATATCGTGCTTTTGGCAAATCCTGTCAAACTCCTCAAGACACTTGAAAAGTAAACTGTGTAAAAGCTCAAGCTTTCCGCCGTAGGTGTTTTTAAAACAGAAAATCTCATCAGGTCTGTTATTGTAAAAATCAGCCATGTACTTTCCGTCATCAAAGGAAATCATTTTCTGATATCCCACATCACTTAAATCGGTAATTCCTTCAATTCCACAGCTTCCGTGCCCACAGTAGTAGCTGCCGAAAATACCCTTCAGAGCAAGCCCCATTGTATAAATGCAGCCTCCCAACAGGTCGATAATATTTACACAGTCATTTTCTGAGTAGGTATTTTCAATCTCAAGACCGGCACCGTAAATATTCCTGCAGTATAAAACGCTTACATTGTCAGAGTTAATCTGCGAAAAATTCTCACAATCAGTTACATAAATAACAGGCTTGTCAATATGATTAAGTAACTCTTCCTGACTTTCAGATAGATTTCTTGAACCGATATTCAGAATTAAAACTCCGTCGTAAGCCTTTTGATTTTCCCTTGCAGAAAAACCATTATATTTATTGCTTAGAGCAGAAAAAACATTTCTGAAGCTTTCGCAGAGGGAACTGTTTTCGCAGTTGAAATCAATGAGAAACTTTCTGTTTTCAAAAAGACTGTAATCAAGGGAATCTATTGAAAGACAACGCATAACCCAATCGCTTCTGTAATCTTCCAGAACAGCCAGACTCATCAATTCTCACCTCTACTTTTTTACATAGTTACACAAAATATATTATAACACAACAGGTTGAAAAAGTAAATATAGACTATTTAATAATAATAGTAACTTTAAAGAGCATTTTTTGGTGATTTTTCCGTGATTTTAAAACATTGGTAATACCTTGGGTTTGTCTTGAAAAGGTATTGTAATAGCTGTAATAATATGGTAAAATGTAATTGCAGCTAAGGCTGAAATCTGAATTCAGGAGATGTCTTTTTGAAGAAAAACAACACATTGGAGATAGTATTGTAAACAAGAGGCTTGCAAATACATTCTCCGCAATCCTCTTGTAGGTTGAAAAAACGATTTATGAAAGGATTTACTATGGGAAATTTAACAATACGCTTAGAAACAGAAAAAGATTACAAAGATGTTGAAAACCTCACACGTGAGGCTTTCTGGAATGTTTATGTACCGGGTGCATCTGAGCATTATTTCGTGCATACTATGAGAAACCATCCTGATTTTATTCCCGAGCTTGCTTTTGTTATTGAATGTGAAGGTAGAATCGTTGGTAATATTATGTATACTAAGGCGTGGCTTGAGGACGAAAACGGCGAGAGAAAAGAAATTCTTTCCTTTGGTCCAATCTGCGTTGCACCTGAATATCAACGCCGGAAGCTGGGGAAAAAGCTTATTGAGTATTCCTTTGATGTTGCAAGAAAAATGGGCTATGATGTAAATGTAATTTTCGGTAATCCCGCAAACTATGTAGGAAGTGGTTTTGTCAGCTGTAAAAAGAAAAACGTCAGCTTTGTCGTTGACGGGAATTTTCCGACAGCACTTCTCGTGTGTGAGCTTGTACCGGGCGTGCTTGACGGCAAAAAGTGGATGTATATTCCGAGTACTGCGGCTGATTGCTGTGACGATATAGCTGCGGTAGAGGCTTTTGACTCATCTTTTCCACCAAAAGAAAAAATGTGGAAGCCAAGCCAGGAGGAGTTTTATATTTATAGACATTCATCAGTTGTAAGATAGTATTGAAATAATTGACCAACAAAAAACACCCGTTTCTTCGTGAAATGGGTGTTTTGTTCTTTAATGAGCTTACTTTTCTTTGTTGATAATTTTTTTGCACCAAGTGCGCTTGTTGCATTTTAGGCATTTTAAATAGCGTGTAAATCCCATGTGCATTGCATTCAATGCCTGTGAATACGTAGGCACAATTTCGTGTCCGCAATTCTTGCATTTGTATGCACCTACACTTACCTCAAGCTTTAACGCGTAAAAGCAGGGTATCAGAAAAACAACGCAGATAGCAAGTATTACGACTAACTGCAATACTCCTTCGGGTATCAAAAAAGCTGCAATTAAAATGCCTGATAACAAAGCAATCATACTTACAATCATAATTGTCCACATTGAAGTCCAGATTGTCTTGTTTTTCTTTTCTAATTCTTTTGCCATATCAAGCAAAAGCTGTTCGTTTATCTTGTTATTATTCTCCATATTGATAACCTCCCCACTTAATAAGTCGTTTACAGTGATTCTGAGAATATCACATAACTCAAGCATGATAGAAGCATCAGGCATAGCTTTGCCGGTTTCCCACTTGGATATTGCTTTGTCAGTGATGTTCAGCTTTTCTGCAAGCTGTAATTGTGTTAAGTTTGCGTTTTTTCTGCATTGTGAAATGAATTTCCCGATTTTAGCTTGATTCATAGGATTGCCTCCTTTCAACTTCATTGTAAAGTATTTCAAAAATAAAATACACCTACCAATCGTTTAGTGAGGAGAATTCAACCATTGGTAGAGTTAAAATGCATCGTAAAATCCGTATTTCTACTGCTTATTATACCAAAATGCTGTGTTTTTTTCAACCCCGGGCAACTCAAAATAAAATCCCCCACAGACTAATCTGCGAGGGAAGTGGGTCCAGCGACTCCGCTGTTGGTTCGGCTAACTGGATTCGAACCAGTGGGATGGGAGAATCAAAATCTCCTGCCTTACCGCTTGGCTATAGCCGAATATATGGGGGTTTCATAATTTAATATGAAAATAAGCCGTCAGAAATTGACGGCTTAAATTTTAATGGCTGGGGCACAAGGATTCGAACCCCTTGCAATTTGTGGGGGTATCGCAAGCCTCCCTCGCCAGCTCGCTGGCGGGGGTGCGTTGCTTCATATCATCATATACAAATATACCCTTATGAGAAAAAACTCATAAGGGATTTTTTATTTCTGTGATTCCTTGAATAACTTTTCAAGCTGTGCTACACGTTCACTTAAATCCTTGTTTTCTTCCTCTGCAAATATGCCCTTTGGATTGTCGGTGCGTCCTACAATGTAATCTAAAGAAACATTATAAAAATCAGCAAGTCTTACTAATATTTCGCTCGGTGGTTCGTGTTTTCCGTTTTCATAACCTGCATATGTTGTAATCACTACATTGATTTCGTCACAAAGGTCTTTTTGCATTATCTTTTTCTGTGTTCTCAATAGTTTAAGTCTGTCACCTATAACTATGTTACGCTTCTTCTGTGCTATGCTGTTCTCTTTGCCTGTGTTGTAAACCTTTGCTATTGTCTTTGGTGATAAATCTCCTTTTTCATATGTTAAATTATCTTTCATTACTCTCACCTCTCTATTAGTATATATTATTTTCAAATAAAAATCAAGTAGAAAATACAAGAAATAACGAGAAAATTCAAGGAAATACGAGAAATTGTGAGATAAACTCACAAAATCTCGATATAATGCGAAATACTCGTATTGACATATAAATACTCGTAGTATATAATCGTAATAGTACGAGATACTCGTATTACAAACATTGCAAAAGGTGGTGAGAAAATGGAACTAATTGAAAAAGACATTTTGAGTTCCTGTTCAACAAGAATAAAGGTTTTGAACGATATTCTGTTTTATTCCAGAGAAAAAGTATATGAAAAATGTACTAATGAATCAGTTTATGAAATGTATGATATTTGTGATTTAGTATCAGAGGAACTTGAACGTATCTCTGTTAAACTCCGTGAACTCTCACAGTAGCGGTTTTTGTCTGTGTTCGGTTACTGTCTTTGGGGGCTGGGCGGTAGCCCAGATTGGCATCGCATTCACAAATTTTCGGTTTTCTCTTTGTTCGACTGCGGTTCTGCAAACTCTCCGTCCCGTAGGCAACCTGTCACCCAAAGGGTGACGTGGTGTCAAGGTGCTGTTGTTCGGCTGTGTGCTTTGTTGTGGTGTTGCTCAATCTTTCGACCCTCACAAAGCCACACCACCCTTATTAGCATTTCGGCGGTAGCCCTCACAAACTTTCTACCTTCGCTTTTGGGAAGTCCGCTTGCTCGGTAGGGATTCCTATATTACTTGATTATAGTCACAAATTGCACTCACTTTTTTTCGCAATCCCCGAAAAATAGGGGATTTCAATTTGTACGAAGCTTATAGATAATTGGCACAAATAACACTCGGAAAGGCGGTTAATGACATAGATACTTTAAGCGGATATAATGCCAAGCTAATGATTTATCCAGACGGAAAGAAAAGAATAACTGTTGCTGATTGCTTTCTGTTCAAGAACAGAGTAATGAAAAATGTTGTTGATAATCCTTTGTTTGATGATATACCTCTTGAACGTGTTAAAAAGGCTTTTGAACCTACCGAGGAAGATGTAAATGATATACCGATTTGTCGTGATGATTCTGTAAGACGTGCAAGAAATAAGGTGTTTGATATAGCTATGCTTAATGGATTTACTCATTTTGTGACGTGGACTTTAAACAAGGAATATGTTGACCGCTATGACAAAAAGGAGATTGCCAAACAACTAAAAATATTTCTTAAAAATATGGTTGCTCGGTATGGTTTGAAATATATAATCATACCTGAATACCATAAGGATTGTAGTATTCATTTTCACGGTCTTATATCTGGAAATATTCGCTTTGTTGATAGCGGTACAAGACAAGTTAAAGGGTTTAGCAAGCCTTTGAGAATTGAAACTTGCAAACGTAAAAGAATACCTGCAGAAGAACAGAGAACTGTTTTTAATATGCCACAATGGAAACTCGGATTTTCTACCGCTATTGAGCTTTACGGAGAAAAGGAAAACGCTGTGCGTTACGTTCTTAAATACATAAGCAAAGACCTTAAAGAAAAAATTCTCGGTAACTTTTATTATGCTGGCGGAGATATTGAAAGAGAACCTACAATTTTTTATATGAATCTCCCATTTGAACAGATTAAAGCAAAAATTTACCCTTGTGAAGCAACAGGAGTTAATTTTAAATACATTACAGAAAAGGAGTTGAATGAAATTGCAGAAAGCAACAATTTCAGTTAAAGAAGCAAGCAGAATTTTAGGTATCAGTTTCTCAAATATGTATGCCCTTGTGCGTGCTGACAAAGTGCCTAATATTAAAATAGGTAAAAGATATCTTATCCCTCTGAAATCATTTTATGAGTGGCTGGAACGCATTACAAAGGGTGGTGAAGTTGATTGACCTTTGGCGAATGGTGGAACATCTTCTTTGAAAAATATTTACATAACGTTGTAGTATATGATAGTTGGTACGAATACAGAAATATTAACAAATTCCATTATGCAAGCCTGCAAGAAATGGAACTTGTTGATATTAAACCTATGCACGTTAGGGAATGTATGAACACTACCCTTGACTACGGAACTTCAAGACAGCGAAAAACCTACTTTTTGCTGAAACGTGTCTTTGATGAAGCAATAAACAACGAGTATTGCGAGAAAAACCCAGTTGATAAAATCAAAGCACCAAAGAGAATTAAAAAGAATGTCCAAGTATTTGAACTGGAACACTTACAACTTTTATTTGATGTGGATAACGATACAAGCAGAATGTTAAAACTTGAATTGCTTACTGGCTTACGTAGAGGTGAATTGCTCGCTTTGGATTGGGAAAACATTGACCTTGAACAAAAGATAATCAATGTTTGTCAAACTGTTGTACGAACTGAAAAAGGAGAAGTGCTTGTAAAAACTACTAAATCACGAAAAGACCGAATAATTACACTAAATGATAAATCGGTTGAAGTATTAAAGCGAATAGGCGAAGATAAGGGAACAGTAGGACTACTTTTCACAAATAAGCAGGGGAAACCTTTGCCGTTTAGAACGTATCATAAACGTTATAAGGCATTTTTAGAAAAACAAACTCAAAAGCACCCTTGTATAAAGTACCTTGTTCCGCATATATTACGGCACACTTTTGCAACTCAACTCTTACGTTCTGGAGCAGACATAGAAACTGTTCGCTGTCTGCTTGGTCATAGTGATATTTCAACAACGCAAATTTACGTACATTCAACTGTTGAACAAATGCAACAAGCTACAGATAGGCTACCTTTCTTTATATAAAAAAGTACCCTTTTTCTAAAGTCATACAGACCAAAGAAAAAGGGCGCTTTTATCTTAATTGGTTCGGCTAACTGGATTCGAACCAGTGGGATGGGAGAATCAAAATCTCCTGCCTTACCGCTTGGCTATAGCCGAATATATGGGGGTTTCATAATTTAATATGAAAATAAGCCGTCAGAAAATGACGGCTTAAATTTTAATGGCTGGGGCACAAGGATTCGAACCTTGGGAATGCTGGAATCAGAATCCAGTGCCTTACCGCTTGGCCATGCCCCAACATATTAAATGCACTCCTTAAAGCGCTTATTTATTATAGCAAACTTTTCTAAGGTTTGCAATAGAAATTTTGCATAGTTTACAATTTTTTAACATATATTTTTACCTGTGGAAATTCTGTAAAATAGTGGACATTCAGGAAAAAATGTGTTATTATAAGTGTAACTATATAATGAGAAAGGGAGAATAGATATGATAAAGTTTAAACTTAAGAATGACAAATACGAAATTGAAATACCTGCCCTTGCTTTTGGAACTGCTTCTTTTGAAAAGCAGAATAACGACGAGGAATATTTCCCGTTTCTCGATATGTATGTAAATTTAGGCGGAAACTGTATTGATACAGCAAGGTCATATTGTAGCTGGATTGAAAACGGCGAAAGCTCTGCCGAAACCACAATCGGAAGATGGTTTAAGGCGAGAAATAACAGAGAAGATATTATTCTTGTGACAAAGGGCGGACACGACGGCTGGATTGAAGGGGAGCGTGTTCCGAGACTTAATAGGGAAGAGCTTGAAGGCGACCTTAATAAGAGCCTTGAGGTACTCCAGACTGATTATATCGACCTATATCTTTTGCATAGAGATGACGAAAGTACACCTGTTGAGGAAATTATGCCGATTCTCAATGACTTTGTGAAATCGGGAAAGGTTCATTTCATCGGTGCTTCAAACTGGAAAACCGAGAGAATTGAAAAGGCTAATGAGTTTGCAATCAAAAATGGTATGGAACCTTTCAGAGTGAGCCAGATTTATTATAGTCTTGCACATACAAGTAAGGAAGCAATCGGTGACCCGACTATTGCGTGTATGGATACAAAGGCTTATGCGTGGTATAAGAAAAATAATTTCCCGGTAATGGCATTTTCACCACAGGCAAAGGGATTTTTCTCAAAGGTTGCGAGCGGCGAATCTATCACTCACCATATGGAAAGCCAGTTTGTAAGCACAGCTAACCTTGCAAGACTTTCAAGAGTAAAGACTATGTGTGAGGAGACAGGTTATTCTCCTGCAACTCTCGTGCTTGGATATCTTAATAGCCAGCAGTTTCCGGTGTGCTCTGTTTTTTCGGCAACCAAACTCTGGCAGCTTGAAGAGGATATGCAGGCAGGGGATATAGTGCTTGATGAAAAACAGCTTGCTTTTTTGGAAAACAGAATGTAAGGGGAAACGTATGATAAAAAGAATAATGCTGTCGGCACTTCTTGTCGTAACTCTGTCAGGTCTGACAGCCTGTACAAATAGCGTGTCACCTGTGGAAAAATCGGTTACAAGCTTAACTACAACCACAATGGTTGAGGCAACTGTTACCATAACTCCCGAACAGACCACTACAAAGAAGCCTGCAAGTGTTGTAACCACAACACCAAAGGTGACAACAACGGTGAAGCCTACTACCGTAACAACTACAACAACCAAGAAAGTCACAACTACACCAAAGTTGACTACTACAACCAAAAAGGCTACTACAACTACCAAGAAGCCTACTACCGTAACAACTACGACTACCAAGAAGGTCACAACAACTACTACCACAGCAAAGAAAACTACAACCACAGCGAAGAAAACAACTCCAAAGGCGACTACTACAAAGAAGCCTACTACTACAACCAAGCTCACTACAACCAAGAAACAGGAAATAACAAAGCCACAGCAGACTATCAAAATCACACAGTCTGATGTAGACAAACTTGTGGCAGAGCTTCAGGAATACTCGAACAGTAAAGCTGAATATGTAACAGCAAATTGGACTGAGTACAGAGGTTATGGCAAAGCGTATAACACCCTTGATGAATTTTATGCGTGGCTCTGTGAGGACAAAACCCCCTCGAACAGTTCGTGGTCAGCACCGTTGAGTTTCAACATATACAATGATTTTTATACCTATGAGTATATGCTTTGGTACTTAAAAGACGCTATTGACGGCGAGTATAATCGTAATCCCGACTGTCACGTTGTAATCTATGCCGAGTATTTTCCTAACGGTTTTGTATGGGAAGGCAAACAGTACACAACCTATCCTTGTTACACTTTTTGGAAGTTGAGATAACCGAACAGAATTGAGAAAGACCTAAGAAAAACCTTGGGTCTTTTTTGTTTGACTTTAAGTATATTAAATGATAGAAAAACCCCAACCATATGGTCAGGGTTTAATTTAATTGTTCATTGTCCTCGCTCCCAGCGTCTTTAACGATGGGGAAACCTTTTACTTATGAGAGGAATTTATACTTTGTGATTTATGGTTTCCCCCTCGGGCTCCCCCTTCCTTATACTAATAAAAACAAAAACCCCAACCATATGGTCAGGGTTTAATTGTGCATCGTGCATCGTGAATTGTGCATTAAAATAAGTATAACCGCCCTGCCGTCGCATAGAGTATAAAACCCGCACTAAGCAGGTGGGTGCCCGCCCGAATGCTACCTCGCTCCCAGCGTCTTTAACGATGGGGAAACCTTTTACTTATGAGAGGAATTTATACTTTGTGATTTATGGTTTCCCCCTCGGGCTCCCCCTTCCTTATACTAATAAAAACAAAAACCCCAACCATATGGTCAGGGTTGAATTTAATTGTCAATTGTCAATTGTCAACTGTCAATTGAAATAAGTATAACCGCCCTGCCGTCGCATAGAGTATAAAACCCGCACTAAGCAGGTGGGTGCCCGCCCGAATGCTACCTCGCTCCCAGCGTCCGTCAGAATTTCTCGGCATAAGCGGAGTCTGACGGGAGGTCTGCAATCCGCAAACGGAGACGTTGCTCCCTTATATAATGTGTTGGATTATATTAACTATGCTTGGTCGTGCAAGGGCAGTAAGAAAACTTCTTTTTCTACATTCAGTATATCACATATCCGTGAAAATTACAACCGTAAAATTATTCCTCGGAAACTTCTTCAAGATAATCTTCGATAATGTAAAGAGTTTCCCCGTCAATGTCAACCTGATACCAGCCGTCAGCATATCCGATAACCTTAACCTCAGTACCCTCAATTACTGTCTGTGAAATTGTGTCAGCTGTCGAAGGACCTTTTCTTGCGTTAACGTTAGCAGTTGTAATCATTGTGCAAGGATAAGGACTTTCAACCTCAGGGTCGTCCTCGCCTGGTAAAGTACCCGATGGATTTGTTATAGGTGGTGTTGTAGTTGTAAGGTCAGGAACTCCAAGTACCTGAAGGGTAGTGGTTGTTGACTGATTTTCAGAAGTGAGAATGTCCTTGTCAGACTTAATCTCCTGAAAACTACAACCTGAAAGCATTGCTGATACTGCAATTATTATAAACGCCTTTTTGATAAGCTTCAAAACAATCACCTCAAATTAGCTTAAATGACAATCACAGTCAGGTTCGCCACAGTCACATTCGCCTTCTTCAACGAAATCAAATACTTCTTCAAGACGTTCCATAAAAATCTTACCGATTCTTTCGTACTCTTCCTCATCGTCGATTGACTGCATGATTTCTTCGCCGGCTTCGTCAATAGCAGACTTGAGAATAACTACTTCGCCGTCGTCCTGAAGTACAGCTTCAGCATCATCACCGAAGTATGGTGTAAGTGCAAAATATTCTTCACCGTCAACCTCCATAGCGTCGAGAAGCTCAAAGGTAGTTTCGTTTCCGTCATCGTCAATAAGTGTATAAAGGTCAGGTGTGTAATCCATCATTTCTTCGCTCATGTTAAAAACCTCCAAAAAATAAAAATCGTGAATTTCATTCACGCAACATAATTATTATATAACATTATTAAAATAAAGTCAAGTTAAAAACCTTTAAAGTAATATTAAATAATTTATTTCTAAAAAAGTTGAAAAAAACTATTGACAATGCACAAAAAGTATGATATAGTATAGTCAAGGAAAAGAAAAGACGAAATAAGCACACCGACCGAAGGGGCTCGGAGGTTTAAAGGTCTTGATGAGTACTTAAGGATGTTCGGAGTTTAGGATACTTAACTGACAAACTTAATCTTCCAAAATGCTAAACCGAATTTTAATGATGCAAGAATCTGATTTCAGAAAGGAGCGGGTCCAATGGACATAATTGAATCAGTGAAGAGTATCCGTTGCGGCTCGACGGGTTTAAGATAAGAGGGGTCGGACTCAGACGGAAGAGCTGACAGACTCAAGGTTATTTAATTAAGAAATCAATAGAGCTGTATCGGGGAAATGATAGCTTACAGTTTTTGAAATATAAGGATACTCAGGTTTTAAAATTTAATAGCCGGTGATAAACCGGTAGATTCGTAAATTTAAGGAGAGAGTCCCGTGCACTGTACAAAATAAATTTTGAGTTTATAGAATTTCTTAGGATAGGAGAGTGGTTATTATGAAAATGACCACCATGAGACTGATTATTTAAATGATGGGAGTGAGTCCTCCAAGAAATTAGGTTTGCGGCTGAAAGGCTGAGCAGACACTCGAAAGAGTGAAAGGGAAAAGATGCTACTGAAGTAGCAAATATATGAAAAGGAAAAAAGTCCGATGGAAAATTAAGATTTACCTCGAAACAAAATTTGATATGAAAGGTGAGTCCAATGTAAAATTAAGCTTTTGACAAAACCAAATCTGATATGAAAGGTGAGTCCGATGGCTTAACAAATTTTGCCACTCGAGCAGTCGGAGCTTTGGTTAAGATGAAGCTTGGCGCGAGGGTAGGAGGTCAAGGCGTATGCGCCTTGTGAGTCCGATGGCTTAACGGAATACAAGCCCGTATGGGGTTTGACAATACTAAGTTTAAAGTTAAATAAAGTTTTGGAGTGGTGCTATATGATTAGAACCAAACTTATGAATATTTAGAAAGTTAGGAGTGATTCCGCCAGAAACTTTAGCTTGAGACTAAAACTTAAAAATAAGTATTGGAGTGAGTCCGAAAAAGACTTTAGCTTAAAATAAACAACGAGGAGCAGTTAACGTTACTGCTCCTTTTTTATGTACAAAATGAAATTGCAAGTCCGACAACTGATATTTTTAATAAAAAAGGAAAAAATTTATTTGTCTCACCTGAGAAAAATACGGGCATACTATGTATTAACGAGCAGTAAAAACAAAAAGTGACGTTAATACGTCCATAGGGGAGCTTTTGTTTTTGATAACTGCCCGAAGATATAAATGAGCCTCCTTTATCGGAGGCTTTTTGTTTAGGGGTCGATAACGTGGAATTTGTTAGCCTTAATGAAAATACAGTTAAAATAATAATTTCATATGATGAGCTTGAAGAGTTGAATATAAGCTTTGAGGAATTGCAGAATAATTCTTTTAAAGCATCACTATTTTTTAAAATGCTATGCAAAAATTTAAATGAGGATTTTATGAAAAAATCCTATGTCGAAATTTTCAATCTTGATAATGAGGGACTTGTAATTTATTTCAGTAAAATGCCAACTTTAAAAACTGAAAATAAAACCCATATTCTGGTGACCCTCGAAACAGAAAACCACATAAAGCTTTGTAACTTTTGTAGTGAGCTTTTAAAAATCACAAAGGAAATTCCCGAAAGCTCTCTGTATTCTGATGATAAAAACTACCGACTTATAATAAAAATACCCTCCGTTAATTCGGAAGGTATCAAAAGACTTGTAAATAAACTTAAAATCTATGCAAGAATAGGTGAGCTGGTCCCTTCTGTAACAAAAGAACATACAGAAATGTGGAAGCAAATCACACCTAAAAACGCTGTGAAAGTCCTTAGCGAAGGCTTCTGACAGCCTGAGCCATGTCAGAAGCACCGAATAAGTAAGAGCCTGAAACAATTACATCAGCACCGGCTTCAGTTACGTATTTTACAGTTTCGCCGTTGATTCCACCGTCAACCTGTAAATAAACCTTAAGACCTCTCTTTGTGATTTCATTACGGATTTCAGAAATCTTTGAAAGCGTGCTTTCGATAAATGCCTGACCGCCGAATCCCGGCTCAACAGTCATAACAAGCACCATGTCAACCTTGTCAAGAAAAGGAAAAACAGCTTCAGCAGGTGTGTCTGGCTTGATTGAAATACCAACCTTACAACCCTTGCTTCTGATAAGATTTATTACCTCGTCTGCTTTTTCAGTAGCTTCAAGGTGGAATGTCACCATATCACCGCCAAAATCCACGAATTTTTCAACGTATTTTTCAGGCTTGTCAATCATAAGATGAACATCAAGAAACATATCGGTAACCTTGTCGATTGATTTCAAAACAGGCAGACCGAAACTGATGTTGTCAACAAAACAACCGTCCATAACGTCAAAGTGTAACCAGTCAACCTTAGCGTCGTGGGCTTTTTTTATTTCATTTTTAAGGTCTGCAAGATTGCAGCCAAGAAGTGAAGCAGAAATAATGTTTTCCAAAGGAGTCCCTCCACAAATAAATTATCGTCTGTATATATTATAACTCCACAAGTGTGCTTTCGTCAATTGACTTAAAAGCCGAATTTTATCACTTTTTCAACTTAGTTTTTTCCGTTTTTGTTTAGAGAAAAGAGTTTCAAGACAACAAATATAACGATTGGCATTATGATAAGCGGAATAACCTTCTGATTAGAATTTTCATTGTCAACATCATCATCGTCAACGGAAACTTTGAGTGTTACATTCGGATTTGCAGTTGTAATATCAGGAGTAGTCGTAGTTGTCGATTCAGTAATTGTAGTAGTTGTGACAGTTGTTGTTGCAACAGGCTGTGTAGAAACAGGACTGTCACTTGGTTTTTCGTTTTCAGTTTTCAAAGAATAGCAGTCATCAATAACCGCCTTGATAACTTCAAAAATAACCTTGTGCCCCTTTTCGTTAGGGTGAGTAAAATCATTCTGAATGAGTTTTTCCTCACTCTGTGCAAATGCAGAATTTACATCAGCGACAACACAACCCTCTATACCGTCAATCCCTGTGTTAAGCTGGGAAATCGTCTGTCCGTAGAGATTATCAATAATTTCAATTCCCGAATTCATCGGATTGTAAAGGGTCTGAATGATTATATATGCCTGAGGATTTTTTTCTGAGATTGCTTTTATGATTTTCGGAATATTTTCATTAAAAATCAATAGCTTTTCCTGTGCGTCATTTGAAAGCTGGTTAGTAATTTCTACAAGGTCCAAATCCGCTAAAAGCTCAGTGATATTCGCTTCACCCTTTAAAAATTCATCAAGTCTTGAGTTTTTAAAAACAGCAGAATTTTCTCCTATAATAGCATCAAGCAGGTCGTTTCCGCCTATGGAAACCACAATCACGTTACTGCTTCTGATTCCAATATCATAACTGCCGTTTTCAAGCTCGTAAAGAAGTCCTTCGGTAGTTTCGCCGTCAACAGCATAGTTAAAATAATTCATAGAAGTAATTCCGTATTCACCACATAAAAGCTTTCCGTAATTTTCAGCTGAATAATTGTTACCGCTTACGTAACCCTCAAGTCCGTATCCGCTTGCGATAGAATCTCCGATAATAGTAAGGCTTTCTGGATTGTTTTCATTTGCATAAGCAGAAACAACGCAACCGGCCGAAAGTATTATACTGCATAATAAAGCAGAAATTTTGTTTAGTAATTTCATTTTCGCACCACCAAATTCTTATCTGATTAAAGTTTAACATATAACCTATTATAATGCAAGTTATTTTTAAAATACGCTCTATTTACAACGTGAGGAAATTGTGGTAAAATAATGCTATATATGTAATTTAGGAGAAAGAAAATGGTACTCAGTATTGAAAACCTTTATAAATATTTTAACGGTGAACCACTTCTTAAAGACGTTAATGTTACCATTGAGGATAACGACCGTATAGGACTTATCGGACGTAACGGCTGTGGAAAATCCACTTTGCTTAAAATCATTACCGGTATGGAAAACTTTGATAAAACTCCAGACGGTAAAGGCTCTGTAAATATTTCAAATAATGTTACAGTGGGTTTTTTACAACAGAATAGTGGCCTTGACAATATGTGTACAATCGGCGAGGAAATGAAAAAGCCTTTTGCCGACCTTCTTGAAATTCTCGAAAAAATGAAGGAATACGAACAAAAAATGCCACTTGTCAAGGGTGATGAGTTTGAAAAGCTTTCTGCTGAGTATGCTGAGCTTTGCTCCTATTACGAAGCAAGAGACGGCTATAATATCAATGTAAAAATCAATACAGTATTAAATGGTATGGGCTTTGCAGATAAGGGTAGGGACAGAATAATCCATTCCCTTAGTGGTGGCGAAAAAACACGTCTTGCTATGGCAAAGCTTCTCCTTGAAGAACCAAAGCTTCTCATTCTTGACGAACCGACAAACCATCTTGATTTTGAAACCCTTATGTGGCTTGAAGACTATCTCAAAGCCTATAAAGGCGCAATTCTTATAGTTTCTCACGACAGATATTTTCTCAATAAGCTTTGTAATAAAATCTGGGAAATATCCTCTAAAAAGCTGACAGCGTACAGAGGAGATTATTCGGCATTTCTTGTTCAGAAGGAAATGAATACCGCCCGTCATATAAAGGAATATGAAGCACAGCAAAAGGAAATAGCAAAGCTTGAGGACTATATTGCAAGAAATAAAGTCCGTGCATCAACAGCTGTTCAGGCAAAATCACGTCAGAATCAGCTTGATAAGATGGAGCTTATCGAAAAGCCCGAAACCTATGAAAAACCTCCTAAAATCAAGCTGGAGTATGATATTGTTCCGCCAAAGGAAGTTTTGAATGTTATTGATTGTGAGCTTGCTGTGGGCGAAGGCGATAAGAGAAAAGTTCTCATAGAAAACCTTAATCTCAATGTAAGACGTGGCGAAAAGGTAGCAATCGTCGGACCTAACGGTATCGGAAAAACCTCGATTCTAAAGATGATTCAGGGAATTATCCCTCACGAAAAAGGAAGAGTAAACTGGACTAATAATATTAAAATTGCTTACTTTGAACAGGAAAATTCAACCCTCAATATCAATAATACGGTTATGGAAGAGCTTCATAGAAGATTTCCTCGTATGAGTGAGCTCGAAATAAGAAAAACTCTGGGAAGCGTTCTTCTTACGGGTGAAAATGTCTTTAAACCGGTGGGGGTTATAAGTGGTGGTGAAAGAGCAAAGCTCTGTTTTGCGGTTATGATGCTCCAACGTGGAAATGTTCTTGTCCTTGACGAACCGACAAACCACCTTGACCTTGCTACAAAGGAAGTTCTTGAGCAGGCCTTGGTTGAGTACGACGGAACAGTAATTCTTGTTTCTCACGACAGATATCTGCTCAATAAAATTTCAAGCAGAATTGTTGAGGTGGGGGTTAATTCTGTAAATAGCTTTGACGGGAACTTTGATAATTACCTTGATAAGAAAAAGGCTGTGAACGATGCAGAAAATGCAATCAGACAGGCTGCCAAAAATGAACAGGATATACAGAACAAGGCTGAAGCAAAACAGAAGCAGTACCGCACAAAAGAACAGCGTGCTCAGGACGCAAAACGAAAGCTTATGATTAAGGAGCTTGAAAAGGAAATTTCAGAGCTTGAACAGGAAATTTTAAACCTCGAAATGGAGATTTCACAGCCTGAAATTGCATCAGATTATGAACTTATGAATGAAAAATGCCTTAAGCTTGAGGAATGTAAAAATATTCTCAACGAAAAAATGGATTTGTGGGCAGAATTGGCTGATTAAGCATAAATTTTATATAATCAAGCAAAATTGGGCAAAATTCTTCCATTTTATGTTATGTAAAGTAATCTGTTAATAAAATCATTACAATAATTATACGGTTTGTATGAAAAAACTTGTGGACTTTAGTCAAAAACTGCCTTGACAAATGCAAAATTGTTATGTTATCATAGATGTAACAATTTGAAACACTGAAAATTTTGTCCGGAGGTGGCTGGAATGACTGATTTTACATATCCTATTTTAAACGATGAAGTACAGCTTCCGTTTTATGTGGTAGGTGTAGGTTCAAGTGATACTGAATGGCACGTCAAACGTGACGAAGGCTTTCCGTATTATCAGTTTATTTATTGCGTAAGGGGACAGGGAAAGCTTCTTATCGATGGTAAGGAATTTGTTATTGAAGAAGGACAGGGATTTTACCTTCCTAAGGATTATCCTCATGAATATTTCCCTACACAGGAAATCTGGGAGACTCATTGGGTGACATTTGACGGTAAAGCGGTACCTGACTTTATGAATACAATCAGCTTTCCCCATTGGAGAGTGTTTGA
Source organism: Ruminococcus sp. (assembly GCA_015066705.1). Taxonomy (GTDB): domain Bacteria; phylum Bacillota; class Clostridia; order Oscillospirales; family Ruminococcaceae; genus JAAZZIT01. The sequence goes on along the minus strand of SVNV01000011.1, from coordinate 34,392 downwards.
AATTTCAAATGTGTCAGCTATTGATGTTCTTTTGAAAAAGATGCTTCACGTTCTTAAGACAAATTATTATTATAGCGGACACCAGTGTTCGGCAATGCTTTATCAGTTCCTGCTTGAACTTAACAGATATGTAAACCTTCAGAGCTCACCTAATGAAAGCTATAAGCTTAAACAGCTTCAGCCGGTTATTGACTATATTGATAATAATTATATGGAAGAAATCGAGCTTAAACAGCTTTCTGATGTTATCGGACTTTCACCACAGTATCTGTGTAGACTTTTCAAGGACTGCCTTAATTTAAGACCATTTGAATACCTTGCAAGAAAGCGTATTCAGGAAGCAAAGACACTTCTTCTGGAAGAAAAGTTTACTATAAATGAAATCGCAAGAAAAGTAGGCTATAACGATTGTAGCTATTTCTGTGCGGTGTTTAAACGTAATGAAATGCTTTCACCTGCTGAGTTCAGAGCACTTCATAAACGAATGGGAATTTAATAAAATTCAAACCCCGGGAGAAACTATTCTCTCGGGGTTGTTTTTGTTATGAAGCACACTGTACATCAATGGAGCCTATGCCGTTGTCAATGGAAATAATAGTTTTGTCTGCAACTTCTTCATCGAGCATTTTTTCACCATCTATGTCAATATCACCCACGCCGTTGTCCAAATCAAAGCTGTAATAATCTCTGCTTCTTGTAAGTGAAATGCTAACTTCTCCGACACCATTGTCAATTTTACATATTCCTGTCAGGTCGCATTTTTTCAGACTGCTTTTTCCTATTCCTGCATCAAAATCAAGATTGTTTAAAACACTGTTTTTTACTACGAAATCTCCGATGCCTGTTTTTATGTCAATTTCTTTTGTGAATGAACAGTCGCTGATTGTAAATTCACCTATACCTGCATAAATGTCAGCATTTTTAACAGTTAAACTGTTAATAGATGTTTCGCCGGCACCTGTCTTGATAGCCATTTTATCAAGTTCTTTTTCTGGAAGAGTGACATAAATTTCCCCTTTTGAAATGTCATCATTCAGGGTACCTATGCTTATGTATTTGTGCCACTTTTCACTCTGGTACTCAATGATAAGTGTACCATCATTCAAAGTAACATCAAATTTGTCAGCAATTACTTCAACACATTTAACCTCCGCATTTGTTGCGTCAGATGAATGTTCAATTATAAGTTCTCCGATGTCACAGTTTATTTCTATGGCTTTAATTTCTTCGTCAAAGGTTTCTGTGAATGATTCTGTTTCCCATTTGCTTCTGCCTATTCCTGCAATAAAAAGTACAATACCTGTTACAAGAAGCAATATACCGATAATAAGAATGATTATAGCAATTTTCTTTCCTGTCTTCATAGTTACACTTCCTTTCCAAAGAGCTTGTTAAAGCCAACGCCTATAAGCTCAACTAATTTCTTTATACCATTAATTATAAGACTGAAAAACGGAATAGCCGCAAGAGCAAAAAGCGCAATAGCAATAAGACCTAATCCCAATAAAACAAGTCCAATAGAAAGGCTTGAGAATATTACAATAATTCCCGAGCCAAGACAGCTTACACCAACTGCTATTGTAGATACAACAATAGAAAATGCAAGAGCAATCGCTCCTACTATAAGTCCGAAAGCACCACAAACAAAACCTATCCATAACGGGAAGGTGAGTATTATAATAATGATTATAAGTGTTGTGTTCTTAGGGCTTTTTATTTCAGACTTAATATCTGAAGTTGTTTTTTCTGAGTTTATACCATTTTCTCTGAGAATCTGTCCTGCAATTTCCTCCGGGCTGCCAAGCTGACTGAGAGCTATTTCCTCGCTTTCACAGTCTTCAATAAATTCCTCGTAATAGCTTACGGCATTATTCCTTTCCTCCTCAGAAAGAGGGGAGAGAAATTCTCTTAATCTTTTCAAAAATTCATTTTTATTCATAAAGTTTACACCCCTGTATTCAATATACTGTCAATTTTGTTTTTGTGAACCGTCCATTCACCAATGTAAAAATTCAAGGTGTTTTCGCCCTTGCTTGTAACCTTGTAATAACGCCTGTTTCTGCCCATATATTCCTTGTCATAGGTTTCTAAACAGTCGTCCTTCTGAAGTCGCCTTAAAACAGGGTATAGAGTTGATTCTGAAATATCAATGGCACTTCTTATGTCCTGTGTAATTCTGTATCCGTAGGTGTCTTCCTTTTTAACAATAGCAAGCACCAACGCATCAAGAAGCGTAGAGTTAATCGGAAAAGCCATATAAATCTCCTTTCTGAAAAGTGTTATTTGGTTTACAATAATATTATACGGCGTATAATATAGTTTGTCAATACAATATTGTAAGTTTGTAAAATATTATCATTTTCAACAATATCAAAAAGGTTTTTTGTAACATTTAAACAAAAAAGGCTGTATCCTTCAAATAAGATACAGCCTTAAAAACATTGTCCATTGTCAATTTGAATTTTTAACTTAGTTGAAAATTCCAGTTACTCCGTCAATTACATCACCCATAGCTTTGATTGCACGTCCTGTGCTGCTTTTGATTTTGTTTTTCTGACGTGAAGAAGCCGACGAAATGGTGTATGTTACGGCACCTGCCATAATTCCCATTGAAACACCTTTCATAATTGATGACAGTTTAATAATAATCACTCCTTTTTAAGTTGATAATATTATTATCTGCAAATATTTTTTTGCTATTAAAAATAAAAAAGGGAAGTTATGATAAACTTCCCGTTTTTTGCAATTTAAATTTTTATAAATTCAGGCTTTCTGTTTTTGTAGTAGGTAATGTAATCAAAGCCGGCTCTTTTTGCAATTTCAGCACCCTCTGAAATTCCCTTGCCCACATCTTCCACAAAATGAGTGTCAGAGCCAAGACTGAGAATTTCTCCGCCAAGCTCTCTGTAAAGCCTTACATAATCGTAAGAAGGGAAGCAGTCACCGTATTTCTGACGAAGTCCGGAGGTGTTGATTTCAATTCCGCAACCATTAGAAATAACAGCCTTGAAAATTTCCTCAATGATAAAATCGTAAGGCTTCATATCAACCTTAATGTTGTATGCACCCTCAATGTATCTTAAAACGTAGGTGAGATGCCCTAAAATGTCAAACTTTCCCCAAAGACATAGCTTGTGAATTTCTGTAAAATATCTTTCCAAGAGAACTTTAATTTCAGCCTGTGTGAACTTTGTGTAATCAAGAAAAGCAAAGTCCTCAGTCTTCGGAAGCTGATGCATAGACGCAATTACAAAATCAAGACGCTTGTCTGAAATAATTCTTTCAGCAATTTCAATGTCCTGTAAAGCCTGCCCCATTTCAATACCGCATATAAGATTGATTTTGTCACTGTATTTTTTCTTCAACTCAGTAACAGCACTGACCGAGTTTTCAAAATCCTTTCCAAAATCAAAATATCTGTATGTGTCCTCACCCTTGTAATGCTCCTCGCTGTACCAACGGTTGCATTCACAGTGGTCGGTAATAGCATAAGCTGAAAGCCCTAGCTCTATTGCTCGCTCAATCATAAGATTGATGTCAGCTTCTGAGTCAACAGAAAACTGTGTGTGAGTGTGACAGTCAATAAGCCCTTTAATACTCATAATTAGCTCCTGATTTGAATAAATTTGTGTTTCTATTGAAATTATACCAAATTATAATTGATATGTCCATAAAATTTATTACAAAATTGCATTAAAACATATTTGCAATTTTTGTGGAAATGTGGTAGAATTAAAGGGACATATATTTATATTAACGGAGGACTTTTTATGAGAGCAGTAATTACAGTTATCGGACATGACGCAGTTGGTATTCTTGCAAAGGTTTCAACACGTTGTTCAGAGTATAATGCTAATGTAATCGAAGTTACACAGTCAGTACTTCAGGATATGTTTGCAATGATTATGCTTGTGGATATTTCAAAAATCAATAAGCCTTTTGCAGAGCTTGCTGACAATATGGCAGAGCTTGGCGATAGCCTCGGACTTAAAATTCATACAATGCACGAAAGCGTGTTTAATTGTATGCACCATATTTAATCGCCATTTAAAATAATTTCTGGAGGAATAAAATGCTTAACGCTTATGATATTCTTGAAACTATAAGAATGATTCAGGACGAATGTCTTGATATCAGAACAATTACAATGGGTATTTCACTTCTCGACTGTATCGACAGCGATATTGATGTTGCTTGTGAAAAGGTTTATGAAAAGATTACCCGCTGTGCAAAGGACCTTGTTTCTGTTGCTAATGATATTTCAAAGGAATTTGGTATTCCGATTATCAATAAGAGAATTTCAGTAACACCTATCGCTATTGTTTCAGCTGCTTGTAAATGCTCACCTGTGCCTTTTGCACACGCTATGGACAGAGCAGCAAAGGCAGTGGGAGTTGACCTTATCGGTGGTTACTCTGCACTTGTTCAGAAGGGTTTCTCAGCAGGTGATATTGAACTTATCAATTCAATTCCTGAAGCGCTTAAAACAACAGATAAGGTTTGCTCATCTGTAAACGTTGGCTCAACTAAAACAGGTATCAACCTTGACGCTTGTAAGATTATGGGTAAAATTATCAAGCAGTGTGCTGAGGAAACTGTTGATAGTGCTTGCTTTGGTGCGGCTAAACTGGTTGTATTCTGTAATGCTGTTGAGGATAACCCATTTATGGCTGGTGCATTCCACGGCGTAGGCGAACCTGACGTAATGATTAACGTTGGTGTTTCTGGTCCTGGTGTAGTACGTTCAGCACTTGCTAAATATCCTGATGCTGATATTACTGAAATTTCTGATATTATCAAGAAAACTTCATATAAGATTACAAGAATCGGACAGCTTGTTGGTGTTACAGCTTCCGAAAGACTGGGCGTTCCATTCGGAATTGTTGACCTTTCACTTGCGCCTACTCCTGCTGTGGGCGACTCTGTTGCACATATTCTTGAAGAAATAGGTCTTGAAAGATGCGGTACTCACGGTACTACTGCTACACTTGCACTCCTTAACGACGCTGTTAAAAAGGGTGGCGTAATGGCCTGCTCAAGAATAGGTGGACTTTCAGGAGCGTTCATTCCTGTTTCTGAGGACGCAGGTATGATTGACGCTGCTAAGAGCGGTTGCCTCACTATCGAAAAGCTCGAAGCTATGACTGCTGTATGTTCAGTTGGTCTTGATATGATTGTTGTACCCGGCGATACAGAGCCTGATACAATTTCTGCAATTATCGCTGACGAAGCTGCAATCGGTATGGTAAATACCAAGACAACAGCCGTAAGAATTATCCCTGCTATCGGTAAGGATGTGGGTGAAGAGCTTGACTGGGGCGGACTTTTCGGATGTGGCCCTGTAATGCCACTTAAAAAGGAATCATCTTCAAAGTTTATCAATAGAGGCGGACAGATTCCTGCACCTCTCCATAGCCTGAAAAACTAAAATTGAACTTTTTAAATTGTATTTCAATAGACCTGACGATAAAAAAACGTCGGGTCTTTTATTTTAACTTGACGTTTGGAAAAAAATGTAATATAATGTTAATATAGTTAACAGGAGGTGAGGAAATGCAGTATGTTTTACATAAAGTAGTAGGCGGAGAAGTCCGTGAAGTCATACTTGATGAGCAGGATATGCTTCAGATAGCACAAGCTTATGAGCGTGCTTGTGCAAAAAAAGATGACGTAAAAAATGATGCTTCAAAATTTGCAGACAGATACGGTGTTCCTCAGGACTCTAAGGAAACTTTTGTTAACCCTGCGTTGGAAAAATATCGTGATAATAATGACGAAAATAATAAGAGTTACTTAAATGATTCACTCGAAAATGCTTGTAACGAAATCCTTGCCGAACTCGGAAATAATAACAATGAATAAAAATAAAAAAGAAAGCTACACATAACGTGTAGCTTTCTTTTTTGTTTGGTGAGCTATCGGGGATTCGAACCCCGGACCCTTTGATTAAAAGTCAAATGCTCTGCCGACTGAGCTAATAACTCACAGCAACTCAATTATTATAGCAATAATTGAGTGAAAAGTCAAGATATAGGTTCCAACGTTTACAATTTGTTCATTTAATTTTGGACGCTTGTAAAACCCTTACCTGATTTATATTTCGTATTCCTCAAGACCTTTCAGGTGTTCAATAAACTGCTTTGCACATCTCGGTGAACGTCCACTTCTGCTTAAAGCAAAAGCCTCTGCTTTTCTGAAAAGCTCATCATCTGCCATGTGAATTCCGTACTGAATAGCGAGATTTTTTACAATGTCAAGATAAAGCTTTTTGTCAGGCTTCATAAATGTAACTGTAAGCCCGAAACGTTCCGAAAGACTCATAAATTCCTGAATAGTGTCGTTGAAATGTATCTCGTCACCCTGACGCGAAGAGAATGTTTCTTTAACAAGATGTCGTCTGTTTGATGTAGCGTAAATTATCATATTCGGTGAATTTGAAGAAACAGAGCCTTCAAGGGCAGCCTTTAATGCTGCGTAATCGTCATCGTCCTCAGAAAACGAAAGGTCATCTATGAAAAGTATGAATTTCAAAGGATTTCTGCCGATTTCCTCAATGATTTCAGGAATGAGATGAAGCTGTTTTTTCTTGATTTCAATAAGCCTTAAACCTGAGTCACGGTATTCGTTTGCGATTGCCTTGACTGTGGAAGATTTTCCTGTTCCGCAATCACCGTAAAGCAGACAGTTGTTGGCAGGCTTTCCGTTTATGTGAGCAATAGTGTTTTCGATGACCTCACGTCTTTCCTCGTCGTATCCTGATAACTGACTGAGTCTTATCGGGTCAGGGTATGAAACAGGGATAAGTCCGTTTTCACCCATAACAAAAATGTGATGAGTAGAGTACATTCCAAAACCGATTTGCTTTATTTTCAAAAGCCTGTCAGCGTAAAGCTGAGAATAATCCATATCAGAAATCTGATACTTCGGTAGAAAATCGTAAAAATCAATTCTTTCAATGAGCATCTCGCTGGAAAGCTTTCCAATCTCTTCTAAAACAGCAAGCTCGTTTGCAAGACATTCTGTTTCGTGAATTCCCGCAGAAATACCTTCTCCACGCTTTTTTACGTATGAATTTTCATCTTCTGAAAGAAGCTTAAAAACGTATTCAGTCAGGTTTTCGCCGTGAGAATATAATTCGCTGACAAAATCGCAGTATCTGTTGATTTTGTCGCTTCTTTCCATGTTGTAATGTAAGCTCCATAAGAAATCATTAAGCTTTTTTATCAATGGATTTTCAAGAAGATTTCTGAAAATCACCAAGGAATTCAACCTGTTTGTTAGATTGTATAATCCGTCCATCAAAATCTGCCTTTCGGTTTTAATATCTTATCTTATATATTATCACATAAAATTTGAATTTTCAATAACAAAAGAAGGAAATGTAGTTGAAAATTATAGGTTTTTGTGTTAAACTGAAATAAATCTGATGAATAGGATTTTTTAAAAAGACAATACTTGCAATAAAGTTGTAAATTGTAATAAACTATGTAAAAATATGGAGGTTTGTATGGTTACAAAAAGAATAGCACTTGTTACAGGTGCAAGTTCAGGAATAGGTAGAGATATTGCAAGAAATCTTTCAAGAAGAGGTTTTCGTGTAATTCTGTCGGCAAGACGTGAAAACAGACTTCTGGAGCTTAAGGAAGAGCTTGTCAATGCTGAAATAATTACTGCTGACCTTACAAAACAAGAGGAATGCTTCAGACTCTATGAAGAGGTTAAGGATAAGAATATCTGTATTCTTGTAAACTGTGCAGGCTTTGGTGCTTTGGGCGAGTTTGCTGAAACAGACCTTGATAACGAGCTTGATATGATTGATTTGAATGTAAAATCAGTTCATATTCTCACAAAGCTGTTTTTAAAGGGTTTTAAGGAAAAGGATAAGGGCTTTATTCTTAATGTTTCCTCGTCAGCAGGACTTATGCCGTCAGGACCTTATATGTCCGCATATTACGCCACAAAAGCTTATATAACGAGCCTTACAACTTCTATCGCACACGAGCTTAAGGAGCAGGGAAGCAGGGTTTATGTCGGAGCACTCTGCCCGGGACCTGTTGATACAGAATTCAATGAGGTTGCCGGAGTTAATTTCGGTGTAAAAAGTATTTCTTCAGAATATTGTGCTGACTATGCAGTAAAGAAGATGTTTGAAAGAAAGACTATTATTGTTCCTTCACTTTCTATGAAAGCGGGCGTTGTGGCACAGAGATTTGTTCCCCGTTCTGTTATGTCAAAAATCACTTCTGAAATCCAGAAAAAGAAATTAGACTGATTTTATTAGAAATATTTTCCGACTATTAAAAATGTACTTGTCAAGTCTTTAGATTTCAGGTATAATAAGAATGTAAATATTTTTGAAGGGAAGTTTTTATTATGAAACTCGGAAAGATAATTTCGCTTGGTCTTGCACTTGCAGTTGTTTGTGTTTCAATGACAGCCTGTGTAAGCGAAAGCTCAGTAGATAATGAAAAAACAACCACAACATCAGGAACCAATGCTACAACAACTATAAAGCCTGAGGGTACAACCCCACCGGAAAATACAACAACTACACCGACTGTAACCGATGCACCGGATACTCCTGAGAATCCCGGCTATGCAATAAATGAAGCAGTTTCATATGATAAGCCTTATTCAACAACTGTTCCGGACGGAAAAACAAAGGCTACAATTACACTTGTTCCTATTTATAGCGATTCAGAGGACGGAGTTGCTTGGAATGCTCAGTGTTCACTTAAAATTGTTGTTACTGCTGCTGACGGAAGCAAGACATATGCTGCTGTTATCGGCGAATCAGTAATCTGGGACGTAATTGTAGACGAAAATGAAGTGGTTGCTGTTAATGACTGCCATGTAATGTGGAGCGATGATGTTTCATCTGATGTTGTAGTCAACGTATCAGGTGGTGCTAAGATTGAAGTTATTGCTCTTAGCTGGAATAATTTGCCAGAAGAAAAATCCACACCATACTTTAAGGTTGGCAATATCGTATATCAGTAATACATAAAAAATCAAGGGTACGCAAAATTGCGTACCCTTTTTTAAACAAAAAAGTAGGCGGTTTATAAAAACCGCCACTTGATTTTTATTTGAAAGGACAACCTTTTTTAGAGCTGGAAAGTCACAAAAATATCGTAAATACACTTCATAGCAACTTCAAAATCGCTTTCGCTTACGCCGATGATGATGTTAAGCTCACTTGAACCCTGGTCAATCATTTTAACGTTGATGTGACTGTGTGCAAGCGCTGAGAAAATTCTTCCGGCAGTACCTCTTGTTGACTTCATTCCACGACCTACTACTGCGATAAGTGCAAGGTCTGTTTCAATGTCAATAACGTCAGGCTGAGCGTTTCTGTGAATACCTGCAAGAATTTCCTGCTCCTTCTTTTCAAACTCTTCCTGATGAACGATAATGCTCATTGTGTCGATACCGGAAGGCATATGCTCAAAACAAATGCCATTCTTTTCAAGAACCTCAAGAACTCTTCTTCCAAAGCCGATTTCTGAGTTCATCATGTCCTTTTCAATGTTGATTACAGAAAAACCCTTCTTGCCGGCAATACCTGTAATTGTAAATCTTGGCTTTATTGAAGTGCTTTCAACAATCATTGTACCAGGGTCTTCAGGCTTGTTTGTGTTTTTGATATTAATAGGAATACCAGCCTTGCGGACAGGGAAGATAGAATCCTCGTGGAGAACTGTTGCACCCATGTATGAAAGCTCACGAAGCTCTTTGTATGTGATTGTTGTGATAGGCTCAGGATTTTCAATAATTCTTGGGTCAGCAATTAAAAATCCTGAAACGTCAGTCCAGTTTTCGTATAAGTCAGCAGAAGCAGCAGAAGCTACAATAGAGCCTGTAATGTCTGAACCGCCTCTTGAGAATGTCTTGATTGTGTCGTTAGGCATTGAACCGTAAAATCCAGGGATAACAGCTCTTTCAATCTGAGAAAGTCTTTCACCTAAAACCTTTGCAGTTTTCTTTGAATCAAGAACACCTGATTCACTGAAGAAAATTACGTCAGCAGCGTCAATGAATTCGTATCCGAGGTAGTTTGCAAGAATGATGCCGTTTAAGTATTCACCTCTTGAAGCAGCGTAGTCACGTCCTGCTTTTCCGATAAAACAAGCCTTGATAGTTTCAAATTCTGTTTCAAGTGAAAGGTCAAGTCCGAGGTCGTTTATAATTCCGTAGTATCTTTCCTTGATAGCATCAAAGCTTTCTGAAAAATTCTGTCCCTTTGCTGCAAGGTCATAGGTTGCATAAAGCATGTCAGTAACCTTGATGTCATCTGCAAAACGCTTGCCCGGTGCGGAAGGAACTACATATCTTCTTGTATCGTCAGCGTGAATGATGTCAGCTACCTTTATAAACTGCTTTGCATCAGCAAGCGAGCTTCCACCGAATTTTACAACTTTAGTCAAAATATTCAAACCCCTTTGTTAAAATAAAATCAGTACTCTAATATTATACGGAAATTCCCCATTTTCGTCAATAGACGAATAATACAAATTTGTAAATAATATTTATGTTTTTTTGTGAAATACGATTGTACACGTGTGACGTACAAATCCGACCTGTTGTCTTTGTAGGTATTATTTGAAAATTTGATTTGTAAATTATTGATTTTCTGAAATTTGTGATGTATAATATTTATATTAGTTATGAAAAGAGGCTTAACTATGAAAAAAACATATATAACTACAATGCCAAACCATATCGGAGCATTTCTTAAAGCGAGTAAATGTCTTGCAGAGCTGGGCATAAATATCACGAGAGTAAGTTACAATAAAGCTATTGACTCTCATACACTGTTTATTGATGCAGAAGGAACTGAGCAACAGCTTCAGAAAGCTGACAGAGAACTGACAGAGATAGGCTATCTTCAGACCGAAAAGGATAACAGAAGTATAGTTCTTATTGAATTCCGTATTAAAGACGTGCCTGGAAGCGTAACGTCTATTCTTGAGCTTATTGACGAGTTTGATTTCAATATTTCCTATATAAGCTCTCAGGAAAACGGAACTGAATATCAGCTTTTTAAAATGGGATTGTTTGTAGATGATACTGAGAAAATTTCCAGATTTATTGAAAACGCAGAAAAACTCTGCGATGTTCGTGTAATTGATTATAAGCACACAGAAAGAATATTTGATAACAGTATTTTCTACAATAGCTTTGTTTCTGAAATTGCCAAAAAGAGAGAACTTACTAGCGAAATGCGTGATAGTCTCCTTATAAATACAAACCTTGCAATGCAGACTCTTGACGAGCAAGGGCTGTCACCGTACCGTACCTTTGATAGTATTGGTAAGTTTGCTGATATGCTTGTGTCATATAAGGGTGAATCTTTTATTCCACGAATAACAAATCACCAGCTTACCGCTGATACAGAGCTTATTCTTATTGAACCTCCTTGTGGCAGTAATACAATGATACTGAGAAACAAAGAAAAGGTTCTCTTTATTGATAGCGGGTATGCTTGTTATAAGCAGGAGATGGAAGAAATTTTATGTAAGATTCTTCCTGAATTTAAAGAGATGAAAAAAACAGTGCTTATAACACACGCTGATTTGGACCATTGCGGACTTTTGCCGATGTTTGATGAAATAATCGCCAGCGAGAGAAGTGCAGAGTGTCTTAAGGCGGAGTATAACGGTGAAGACGGCTTCAGAGAAAAGAATCCACTTCATAAGCCGTATATCAATATCTGTAAGACCCTTACTGAATATCAAGCTCCGAATCCTGAAAAAATCAAGGTGCTCCATAAGGGAAGAAGCGACAGCGATGTTCCGCTTGTACAGACAGGTTTCTTTGAATTTTGTGATTTGCATTTTGAGGTTTACGAGGGAAAAGGTGGTCACCTCCCGGGTGAAATAGTTCTTATTGATTATGTAAACCATATAGTGTTTACCGGTGATATTTATGTGAATATAAAGGGTTTCACTCCTGAACAGGCAAATTATAACAGCCACGCACCTATTTTAATGACTTCTGTTGATACTGACCCTGAACTTTGTGCAGTTGAACGTAAAGCAATACTCCAGAGACTCGGCTCAGGAAAATGGCAGATTTTCGGAGCACACGGATATAAAAAGGAGTATAACGTAAATAACGAATAAAATACCAAAATTTAAGCCGTACCCACAATAATATGGGTACGGCTATTAATTTATCTGTTCTTTTTTCTTCCGAAAATACGTGCAAAAAGTCCACGCTTTTTCTTTTTCTTAGGTTTAGCTTCAGAGGCTTTGTTGTCCTTGCTCTGCGCAGCAGCATAAGCCTGAGAATAGAATAAATCCTGTGCAACAATAGCAGTGTCCGTCGGGGTAGTTCTTTTGTAGCTTCCGTCAGGCTGCATAATTCTCGACTTGACGTTGTCGCTCATCTGTGTGTTGAAAATATCAATAATACGTTCTTTGATTTTCTGGTCAAGAATAGGTGCTGCAACCTCAATTCGTCTGAGAGTGTTTCTTGTCATAAAGTCAGCAGAAGAAATGAAAACTTTCTGTCTTTCTGAAACACCAAAAATGTAGATTCTTGCGTGCTCAAGGAAACGTCCGACTATGGAGCGAATGTGAATGTTTTCTGTTTCTCCGGGAATACCTGCCACAAGACAGCTTATACCTCTGATAACGCAGTCGATTTTTACTCCGGCTTTAGAACATTCAATCATCTTGTCAATAAGCACCTTGTCGGTTAGTGAATTGAGCTTCAACCCGATGTAGGCTTCTTTTCCTGCCTTGGCAAGTGCAATTTCCTCGTCCATCATTTCAGCAACCTTGTTCTGTAAGCTGTTAGGTGCAACAAGCAAATGCTTCGGATTTTCCACAAGTGTACCCATTGAAAGTGCGTGGAAAACATTGAATGCGTCCTCAGCAATTTCAGGGTTAGCTGTAAGAAGTGAAAGGTCAGTGTAAATAGCCGAAGTCTTTTCATTGTAGTTTCCTGTTCCGACCTGGGTGATGTATTTAACGGTTTTTCCGCACTTTTTGGTGATAAGAAGGAGCTTTGAATGAACCTTCATATTTCTCGGACCGTAAATAACGTGACAACCGCTGTCCTCAAGTCTCTGAGACCAGCCGATGTTGTTTTCCTCGTCAAATCTTGCTCGAAGCTCAACAAGAGTAAGAACTTCTTTTCCGTTTTCTGAAGCCTTTACAAGTGCGTCAATAACTTTTGAGTCTTTGGCAACTCTGTAAAGGGTAATCTTTATGGAAACAACCTCTGGGTCCTCCGCTGCCTCGTTGAGAAGCTTTATGAAAGGCTTGATGCTTTCATATGGATAGTGAAGGAGAATATCCTTCTTTTCAATCTGTGAAATTATGGATACATTTTCATCTATATCAGGTGACGGCTGCGGAGTAACCATCTTGTTGAATAAAAGTGTATTCTTAACCTTGTCATTAAGACCAAAGGTGTAGCTCATATCGAGAGGTGATTTTTCAACAAAAACCTGTTTTTTGGTAAGCTCAAGTCTGTTTGAAAGCTCACCGCTGGTAAGGTCAGAAAGCTGTTTTGAAAGCTGTAAGCGAACAGGACATAAACGCTTTCTTTTTTTGACCATTTCAGACATAATGGCACGGAAGTCCATTTCCTCAGCCATAGGTGAATTCTCAAGGTCGAGGTCAGCGTTTCGGGTAACTCTCATCAGAGCTTTTTCCTGAACCTTAAATCCATCAAAAATCTTGTTGCAGAAATGTGAAATAACATCCTCAGATAGAATAAATCTTACCTCTGACTTATCTTCTGTCGGAAGATAAATAACTCTTGAAATCGCACCTGCACCGCCGGTCTGAGTTGAAACAATACCTAATTTGACAACACCTTCACCCTGTTTCTTAGATGAAATTTTCGCAATAAGATAAATTTCCTTGTTTTTAAGAAAAGGGAAAGGGTGACGCTTGTCAACTACCTGTGGCGAAATAAATGGTTTTATTTCGTACTTGTAAAAGGCGTCAACGTATTCCTGCTCTTTGGAGTTAAGCTCCTTGTAGGAAAGCTGCTTTACCCCCTGACGGGAAAGTTCACTTTTAAGAGCGCTGTATGAAGCGTCCTTAGCAGCAGTAAGATTTTTAGTTCTCGAAAAAATCTTGTCAAGCTGTTCAGAAGGCTTGAGATGAGTTTTTCCGTCACGGTCGTTGTCGTTTGACAGAAGCTTGTCGTGAAGCGAACCGACACGTACCATATAGAATTCATCTAAATTACTCTGAAAAATTGATATAAAAGAAAGCCTTTCCATAAGTGGCACAGAAATATCATCTGCTTCTTCAAGCACACGCTTGTTGAATTTAAGCCACGAAAGCTCTCGGTTGTCATAAACTGAATTACTCATACAAAAAATCCTTTAATTATGATAATACGATAAAGAGTACATAACAAGCAAGAATTGCAAGTCCTGAAAGTCTGTAAACTAATGACAGCTTAGTGTTGTCTTTGTTTTTACCTTTGAGAAGAAGTGTTCCCGTAACAAGAATTGTGGCGATTGTGCCAAAGAGGACAAGCATCTTTGAACCTTCACTTGCGTAAATTGAACCGCCTCTGTGTAAGAGGTCTGCAAGTCCGAGAATAGTGAAGTTGAACATTCCGCTTCCCATGATGTTACCAACAGTAGCGTTGAAGTTACCCTTCTTTGCAAGAGTAATTGATGATGTAAGCTCAGGAAGTGAAGTAGCAATTCCGAGGAATAAAGCTCCCGCAACAGTTGCACCGAGATTGAGCTTAGCAGCAAGCTCATCAGTAACAAATGTAACAAGAATAGAAGCAGTAACAAGTAAAATTGCCATAATGATAAAGCGGATAATAATTTGTTTCATTGTGAGAGTACTTGTGCATTCCTCGTCATTTTCAGCTGTGTCGCCAGCCATAGCCTTGATAGAAACAGCATAAGTAATAAAAATAATAGCTGTGTAAACGCTGATGTTAAGCAAGCTGAAATCAATTCCGACATAGGTTGCAAGAAACATCATTACAAACAAAAACAGAGAAATCAAAGTGGTTTTTGTATGGCTTTTCCCCACAACTGATTTTGCAAAAGCTCTGCCCCAGATAACCATCAGAAATGCAAGAATACATTCGTTAAAAAGGTTGCTTCCCAGGATGTTACCCATTACAAGGTCGGGCTTTTTCAAGAAAACAACAGATGATACCGATGTAAAAAGCTCAGGAAGACTGGTTACTGCCGCAAGAACAACACCGCCGATAAAAGCACCGCTCAGGTCAGACTTCTTGTCAATAAGGTCAACATAATCAGCAAGCTTTATTGAAAAGAAAACAACAAGCGAAGCCAGAATGATATAAAGTATTATTGTAACAGGTAAAGTCATTTTAAACGTCCTCCAGTATTATAAGTTAAATTCCTTTTTGAAATTCTCACCGAGAATAAGTCTGTTTTCACTGTCAGTGAGGTTGAGTCGTTTGAATCTCAGAAGCTCTTCGGCGTGGTCCCACATAGGGAAATCAGTTCCGAAAAACACCTTGTTAACGCCGAATCCGTAAATTATATCTCTCGCAAACTCGGGAGTGATAAATTCCAGAGAAGAGCAGGTGTCAAAGCGAATGTTGTCGTAATAAAGACAAGTGATAGCTTCGTCCCAGCTTTCGTAACCGCCAAGATGTGCCGCAAAAACCTTAAGGTCGCTCATATTCCTGACGACGTTTTCAAGTCGCTTTGGTTTGGAAAAATCATATCTGTTGTCGCCCATGTGAATAAGCACCGGAAGTCTGCCTCTTATAGCCTCATAGATTTTAAAAGCCTTGTCGTCATCAATGTAAAACTTCTGAAAATCAGGGTGAAGCTTTATTCCTCTTAATCCGTTTTCGATGCATCTCTCAACTTCTCCCTCAATGTCCTCAAAGTCAGGGTGAAGTGTCCCGAAACCTACAAATTCAGGGTGCTTTTTGCATTCCTCAATAATAAAGTTGTTTATTGAAACAACCTGCTGCGGAACAGTAGCAGTGGAGCATACCAGATAATGACTGACTCCAATGTTGCTGCCGCTTTTAAGAAGGTGCTCAGATGTACCTATAGGATAATCCATAGGAATATCGTAAAAGCTTCCGATAGCCGAGACAGCCTTCTCAGCAATTTTATCAGGGAATATGTGTGCGTGAGCGTCACATATTTCATAATTTTTCACAAGGTCAAGTATTTCTTCATCTATCACAAAAATTCTTCTTTCTTACAGTATATTAGTTGAGCTTTACGCCTATTACCGAAACATTGTCTGTGCTTCCACGTTCAAGAGCAAGCTGTGAAAGTGCGTGTATTTTCTCGTCAAAAGAAACCTCAAGCTCCATAGCCGCTTCAATTTCTCTTTCCCCGACAAAGTCCGAAACTCCGTCAGAGCAGAGCACAACCACACAGCCCTCGCAGAAACATTCCGAAACTACACATACATCAACCTTAGGAAGCTTGTAAGGATTTCCCACCGAAGAAGTAATAATGTTTTTCTGTGGATGATTTTTAAGCTCGGATTTTTTTATTTTGCCCTTTTCATAAAGCTCCATAACGTAGCTGTGGTCCTTTGAAATCTGTCTTGCTTTTTTGTTTTTGTAAAGATAGAGTCTGCTGTCGCCTGTGTTAAGACAATAAAGCTTTCCGTTTTCACAGACCTTAAGACAGCACATAGTAGTCTGAAGCCCGAAATACTCGTAGTTTTCATTTCCATAGTCAACAAGGTCACGATGAATCTGAATTATTTCATCTTTAAGCTCAGAAACTTCAGATTTGTTACATTCAGAAAGTCTTTTTGCAACAAAAAATGAAGCGATTTCACCACCGTTTTCTCCGCCGACACCGTCGCATACCGCAGTAATAAAAGGTGCGTCACAGCTTGTGCTTTCGCTGCCGTTAATTATTAAATTTTCACCTACAACAAGAGTATCTTCGTTGTTTTCTCTTGTGTTGCCGATTTCGGTGTGGGCATAAACGTAATACTGCATAATAACTCATTTTTCTCCAAAAAAATTCAATCAACCTTTATTATACTACTTTCAGACACCAAAGTCAACCAAACAATACTCCAAAAATTGCCTTATATTTCTTGCTTTGAATGTTAAAATGTGTTATAATTACAGTATTAAATCAGGGAGGTGAAAGAGTGAAGCTTGAGGATAAAATCAACGTCATAAGCGGAATTGGTACAAAGCGTGCTGAAATGTATAATAAACTTGGGATTTTTACAGTAAAAGACCTTTTGTATCATTTTCCGAGAGGTTACCTTGATTATACATCACCTGTTCCTGTTATGGAAACAAAACCTGATGAAAACAGCGTTGTCTGTGTGAGAATTGATAAAAAAATGCGTCCTGCATTTATCCGTAAGGGAATGACCATCTACCGTGTTACCGCAAGCGACGAAAGCGGTACTATTCTCATTACAATCTATAACAGTGAATACCTTTATAACTCCCTTGAAACAGATAAGGAATATATTCTTTACGGTAAAATTACGGGAAACCTTCTTCACCGTGAAATAACCTCACCTTATGTGCTTAAGGCTGATGAGGAATGTAAAATCCAGCCGGTTTATCCTCTTACAGAAGGTCTTACTCAACAGATGCTGAGGGTTACTGTCAAGAAAGCTCTGAAAGCACTTGATAATGAGATTTTTGAACCTATACCTAAAAAATATCTGCTGAAAAATAATCTTTCGTCACTTGTTTACTCTCTTTCAAATATCCATTTCCCAAAGGATACAGAAGCTCTTACTCTTGCTAAAAACCGACTTGTTTTTGATGAGCTTCTGGTTTTACAGCTTGGAATGAGCCTTATTAAGAATCATTCTCATACCGAAACAGGCTGTGTAATGAAAAATTTACCTGTTGATGAGTTTTATAAAAGCCTGCCATTTGAACTGACAAACGCACAGAAACGTTCAATAGATGAATGTGTAGGGGATATGCACAAAAATACTTCTATGAACAGACTTGTTCAGGGTGACGTAGGCTCAGGAAAAACTGTTGTTGCGGCGGCTTGCAGCTATTTTGCATATAAAAACGGATATCAGACCGCACTTATGGCACCGACGGAAATTCTTGCTGCACAGCATTATGAAACCTTAAAAAACTTCCTTGAACCGTTGGGACTTAATGTGTGCCTGCTGACAGGCTCAACAACTATTAAAAATAAAAACGAGATTAAACGTAGGCTTGTTGAAGGGAAGTATCACGTCGCTGTGGGAACTCACGCACTTATTCAGTCCACAACCGAGTTTGAGAATCTGGGACTTGTAATTACCGACGAACAGCACCGCTTCGGCGTTGAACAGAGAGCACTTCTTTCAAATAAAGGGAATAACCCACACCGCCTTGTTATGTCGGCTACACCTATCCCGAGAACGCTTGCACTGATGATTTACGGCGACCTTGATATTTCGGTGATTGATGAGCTTCCTAAGGGCAGAAAACCGATAATGACCTACGCCGTTACCGGAAAACTCCGTGAGAGAGCATATTCCTTTACAAAAGAACAGCTTGACGAGGGCAGACAGGCTTATGTTGTGTGCCCGATGATTGAAGAAGGCGAGCTTGATTTGAAATCCGTCGAGAAATACGCTAAGGAAATTTCAACTAAGCAGTTTAAAAATTATAGAGTTGGACTTCTTCACGGGAAAATGCCTTCCGATAAAAAGGATAAGATTATGCTTGATTTTAAAGAGCATAAAATTGACCTGCTTGTGTGTACAACAGTTGTCGAAGTTGGCGTTGACGTGGCTAATGCAACGGTTATGATTATCGAAAACGCTGAACGCTTCGGGCTTTCACAGCTTCACCAGTTAAGAGGACGAGTAGGACGTGGGGAATACCAGTCACATTGTATCCTTGTTACCGATAATGTTACCGAGGACTCAAAAAACCGCCTGAAAATTCTTTCAAAGACAAACGACGGCTTCAGAATTTCTGAGGAGGATTTGAAGCTTCGTGGCCCCGGTGACTTTTTCGGACAGCGTCAGCACGGACTTCCGAGCCTTAAAATTGCCGATATGGCTGAAAATACAAAGGCACTTAATATTGCACAGAGCTGTGCTAAGGAAATTCTTTCTGATGACAACAAACTTTCAAAAAACGAAAACAGCCAGCTCAGAAAGCTTGTAGACGAGCTGTTTGATAAAAAAATCGACTTGAATTAGGAGGATATCTATGAACGAAAGCCTTGAAAAAATTGTTATGAAACGCCTTGAAACAACAGCGGAAAACCTGCGTAAGAATAATATGGACGCCTATGTTTGTAAAACCTCTGAGGAGGCTGTGAAAATCGTTGAGGGACTTCTCACAGAGGGAGAAACCATTTCAAGCGGAGGTTCTGTCAGCTTACAGGAAAGCGGAGTTATGGCTCTTATGAAAAGCGGGAAATATAACTACCTCGACCGCTCTCTTGCAAACTCACAGGAAGAAGTTGAAGAAATTTACAGAAAGGTTTATTCCTGTGATACTTATCTTTGCTCATCAAATGCCGTAACCGAAAGAGGCGAGCTTTATAATGTTGACGGAAACTCAAACAGAGTTTCTGCAATCTGCTACGGACCTAAATCAGTAATTATGGTTTGTGGAATGAATAAAATCGTTAGAAATATTGATGAAGCAACGGTGAGAGTAAAAACAACTGCTGCACCACCAAACTGTGTAAGACTTGGCTGCCCTTCATATTGTAGTGAAACAGGACACTGTCTTTCCCTTGATAAGGGCGGGGATATGCCGTCAGGCTGTCATGGTGATGGAAGAATCTGCTGTAATTACGTTGTCAGCGCATATCAGCGCCATAAGGGAAGAATCAAAGTAATCCTTGTTGCAGAAAACCTCGGATATTAAAAAAATTCACGGGTATCGGACTTTAAAATCCGATACCCGTTTTTTGTACTATTCAATTTCGGAAATTCCAACACCATATCTTTCTTTGAGCTTGAATGTAATGCTTTCCATCTTAAGACCACTCTGTGCAAAGTGAAGTCTAACTGTTGTGTAACGTGAGAAAACAGGGGAGAACGCTTCAAATGAAACAGGCTTTCCGTTAGTTCCATTCCATGTGAAAGTACCTGCATTTGTTCCCATCATAAAGAGTGTTACAGGAATCTGGGCAAGCTCGCCTGCATCACTGCTTGCAGTAAGAACAATGTCGTATCCGCCAAGAATGTTTGCTGTCAGACCAAAGCTGTAATCTGTTCCGCCGTCTGTCGGAATGTCGCTCAAATCAACAGTCAGCTCTTCGTCCATTTCGTAGAAAGTGACAGGAGCTTCATTAATAGCTTCCTCAGCAGGTCTGTTAATTATCTCAATCTTTTCTTCTTCGCCCATATAACGCTTGAGAGCGTGAGTGTTGAGTAAGAATCTGAGAATGTTCTTTGCGTTACGCTGAAGCTCTGCTCTTGTGAGAGTGCCGTATTCAAGGCTTTCCATTGTGTTGTCGTTGTTATTGCTACAATCAGCACAGCACATATAAACGTCGTTCTGAGCTCTTGCCATAGCAGCAAAATCCTCGTGATTAGGTTTTCCACCACGAACATTTATGTTTGCCCACCAGTCTGTCATAACGAAACCGTCATAACCCCACTCGTTTCTTAAAATCATAGTGTTCTGGTCAAAGTTTCCTGCAGTCCATACGCCGTTGAGTGAGCAGTATGTACTCATAATTGACTTTGCATCACCCTTCTTTACAGCAATTTCAAAGCCCTTGAGGTAAATTTCTCTCAAAGCTCTTTCTGAAACAACGCTGTCAAGGAAATGTCTGTTTGTTTCCTGATTGTTTCCGCAGAAATGCTTGATTGTTCCTTCAACTCCTACGCTGTGAAGTCCCATAAGTTCAGATGAAGCAATCATACCTGTAAGGAATGGGTCCTCACTGAAATACTCAAAGTTTCTGCCGTTAAGCGGGTGACGGTGAATGTTCATGCCAGGTCCTAAGAGACAGTCAACCTTGTTGGCTCTCATTTCAAGTCCCATAAATGTGAAAAGCTCAGTAATAAGCTCTTTGTTGAAGGTAGAAGCAATCATAGTTCCGTTCGGAATGCTGAAAACCTTTGTGCCGCAGTCAAGACGCATTCCTGAAGGTCCGTCTGAACAACAAGCCGCAGGAATACCAAAGCTTTCAAGGTCATCAGTGATTCCGCCGAATGCGGAAGCTGTACCTGCTGTAACTCTCGGGCTTCCCATACCCTCGCCTCTGATAATTGAAGCGAGCTCCTTGTCAGAAAGCTGTGCTACAAACTCATCAAGTGTAGCCTTGCCGTTTTTAACATCGCAGAATTTTATTCCCTTGTCGCCTGTAACAGGAATTTCAGCAGGGAGGTTGTCAATTCTTCTCTGAGCCTCATCTATTTCAAGGAAAGGAACATTTTCCTTTGAAACTGCATATCCCTCATCGCCTGAAACAGCCTTGATTCTTTCAAATGGAAGTACAGGTGCAAGTGCCTGATTGCACTTTTCGGTAACAACAGTTTCAGCAAGGTCAATGAAAAATGCAAGCTGGTGATTTCTTGAATCCTTGCCAACGTAGAAGCTGTATTTTCCTGCTTCAAGTACATAGCAGGACTTGTTTCCTGTAACCCCTGAATCGTCGTATGAAGCAAATTCTGAAAGTCTGATTTTAACACTCAGAACCTGACTTTCGCCACATTCAAGAGACTTTGTCTTTTCAAATCCGCAAAGAACTCTTGCAGCCTTTCCAAGCTGTCCCTGAGGAGCTTCAAGATAAACCTGAACAACTTCCTTACCGCTGTATTTACCTGTGTTTGTAACTTTAACGTCGATAGAAACAACATCGCCGTCGTATTCTGTATTGACAGTTTCAAAAGCAAAATCTGTGTAGCTGAGACCAAAACCAAAGGGATATCTTACCTTGTCCTTTGCAAAGGTTTCAAAATATCTGTAACCTACGTAAATGTCTTCCTCGTAGAAGTTTCTGTTTCTGTCTCCAAAACAAGAGTCAGAAGGGAAGTCGCTGATTTTCTTTGCAATAGTGTCAGGAAGCTTACCGCAGGGATTAACCTTTCCTACAAGCACCTTAGCAGTACCTGTACCGCCAAGCATACCGCCTTGCCAAGCATAGAGGATAGCGTCAGGACGAACCTCCTCAAAGTATTCCATATCAATGATGTTTCCGACGTTAAGTACAACAACAACCTTCTTGAAAGCCTCTCTTACCTTGAGAACTATGTCCTTTTCGCCCTGTGAAAGAAGATAAGCACCGTCAGTATAGGTGTTGTCCTGTTCTTCGCCTGCTGTTCTTCCGATGAGGATAACAGCGGTTTCACAGCTGTCTGAAATTCTCTTTACAAGCTCGTCGTCAAGTGGCATTTCCTTTTGTGACCAAGGCTCTTTGCCCCAGCCTGTGCCTTTTTCAATAGGGTTTTCCTCTTCCCATTTTGTGTAAACTTCCAGAAGCTCGTTGTTAATCTTTACACCCTCGTCAACAAGTCCCTCGGGAATGCCTACAACCTTGGCAACATTAACCATTCCTCCTGAGCCTGTACCACTCTTGTAATAGTGAAACTGTGTTCTTCCGAAAACTGCAATTTCCTTTGCTGTGTCAAGAGGCAAAGCACAGTTATCGTTTCTGAGCATAACAACACCCTCAGCAATAGTGTTGACAGCTGTTTCGATATACTTGTTCCAGTCAAGAATTCTGCTCATAAAAAAACCTCACTTCGATATAATTTCTTCTATTTTATACTATTTTTCATCTTAAATCTATAACATTTCAATAGAAAACTATAACAATAGTATGATTTACATTTTCCTAAAAATAAAACTTCTTTATCGTAATAAAGAAGTTTTAAGTTTTGTATAAAATCAAACCGGCTTGTTGGATTTTCCGTCACTTCCGATTGTGAAACCGTCAACAGTTGTGTCTTTTTTCATAACTCCGTTTTTATCAAAGTTATAATAAACACCGCCGATTTTCTGCCAGCCTGTTACAACCTTACCGTCATTACCTGCAAAATAGGTCTTTCCGTCCTTTGTAACAAACTCATTCTTTGCCATAAAGCCTTTTGTTGTAAAGAGATAGTTAACCTTGTCGATTTTGTATTTTCCTGTTACGAGAATACCGTTTACAAAATATCTCTTTCCAAGGTCGTGGTCAAGCCAGCCTTCACGGGCACGTGCCTTTGAGTCAAAGTAGAAGGTAACACCGTCGATTTCCTTCTTGGTGTTTACAATAGCCTTTCCGTCAGCACCAAAGTAATAAAGTCCGTCAGAAAGCTTTACCCACTTGTTTGTAACGTATCCCTTTTTGCTTTCAAAGTAGTAATATGCACCGTCAATCTTGTTAAGACCGATAGCCTCGGCACCTGTCTTGTAGAAGTAGCATTTTTTACCGTTAATGGTGTTCCAACCGTTATCAAAAGCCATACCGTTTTTGCCGCCGAGATAATAGTTTACATTACGGTATTTCTGCCAGCCTGTAATCTGAGAGCCGTCAAGCTTAAAGAGGTAATAGTGTCCGCCAATCTCCGTAAGAAGGGTGCACATCGCTCTTGTTTTCGGATTGAAATAATAGGTCTTTCCGCCGATTTCCTGCCAGCCTGTTTTGTTTACGCCGTTTTTGTCAAAGTAATAGGTTTCTCCTTCAATTTCAAAGAAACCGTTCTTCAACTGCTTGCCATCTTCGTCGAAATAATAGGTTTTTCCGTCAATGTCGGTGAAGCCCTCAGCCCTGAAGAAATCCTCGTCAAAGTAATACTTTTCATCGTCAATTTCCTGCCAGCCTGTCTGAGCAACCCCGTCTTCGTCAAAATAACAGTAACCGTTCATAACCTCGACAAAACCTTTTTCCATAGCACCGCTCAAGCCGAGGTAATAGGTTTTTCCGTCGATAACCTGCCAGCCAGTCTGCATCTCATAGTTTTCATTAAAATAGTATCTCTTTTTGCCGATGTTCTGCCAGCCCTTGAGAGCGTGACCGTCAAGCTTTTTGAAATAATATCTGTTTCCGTTGAATTCCTGCCAGCCACGAAGCATTTTTCCTTCACCGTCAAAACAGTATTCAAGTCCGTCAATCCTCTGCCAACCAAAAAGCATTTTACCTGTTTTCTTTTTAAGATAATAGGTTTCGCCGTCGATTTCCTGCCAGCCTTTCATTATCTTGTAATCTTCAGGATTGAAATAATAGTAAGCGTCAACAATCCACTGCCAGCCTGTTACGCAAGCTCCGTCACTACCGAGGTAATATTCCTTCTTTTCCTCGTTAGGATACCAGCCTCTCTGCATTACGCCTTCATCGTTAAAGAGGTATTTCTTACCGTCAATTTCCTGCCAGCCTGTGAGATATGAGCCGTCTTCATTGAAATAATACTGGATATCCCCGATTTTTGCCCAGCCTGTAACAAGCTCTCCGGCAGAGTTGTAGAATTTCGTTACACCGTCAACAGTGATAAAACCACTGTCTGTGAAACCGTACTTATTGAAATGAATTTTGCTTCCGTTGATTTCAATGGTGCCGGTGTAGAATTTACCTGTGTCAGAAGCCAGATTGTAGTCTGTCCCGTCAATGTTTACAATGCCTTTCTGCATAACTCCGTCGTCAGCAAAATAATAGGTGTCGCCCTTGTATTTCTGCCAACCGGTAAGCATACTACCTTTATCATCAAAGAGATAGGTTATACCGTCAATGCTGTAAAGACCAACTGCATTTTTGTAGTCGTTTTCACTGATATAATAAATCTTTCCGTCTTTTTCGTGCCAGCCCGGTGAAAGAAATCTCTTGTAATAAAGATACCCTCCGAATAAAGCACCCATAAGTACAAGAGTTGAAACCCCGATGCCTATAAGCCGAAAAACACAAGACCTTGAGATATGTCTTTTTTGTTTCATAAATCATTATCCTCTATAAGAAATAAATTCATATTTATAATAACATTTTTTTTCTTTTAAATCAAGAGAAATCATCAATTTTCACACAATTATCTTATTTCCTGATTATAAAATAAATTAACTGAAAATCCTGTTTGAATATAATGAATAAAATAAGCTTTTTAATTTGTTTATATTGTCGAATTTGGTAACAAATAATCTCATATTCCTTGAACCTCCCTCGATATAATGTTACAATATGAATATACAAAACCGAAAGGAGTAGTGGTTTTTATGAAAAAAATTAGCATTTTATCAATATTGGTTTGCTGTGGAATTATGCTGACAGCTTGCGGTAAGGAAGATGGCGATGTAAGCGGTAAGAAGGAAGAAGTAAAGAAAGGTCCTGTTTCAATTAGCGAGGCTGAAAAGGGAAACACAGTTCTTTTCGGTAAATACGAACAGGATAACGACACTGCTAACGGAGCAGAGGATATCGAATGGATTGTTATTGATAAAAAGGACGATAAAATTCTTATTCTAAGTAAGGATGCTCTTGAAACACTTCCTTATATCGAGGATGATTCTGTAATACCTGAGGGCGAGCGTCCGTCTTGGGAAATTTCTTCTATTAAAACCTGGTTGAACAATGATTTTTACACAACTGCATTTACAGCAGATGAACAGGCTAAAATCAGCGAAGCTGATGTCGGAAAGGTTTTCCTTTTGAGTCTTGAAGAAGCAAGACAGTATATTGAGGTAGACGGCGTTAAGATTGTTTACCCTACAGAATATGCCAAGGCTAACGGCGCCGGCGGAACTCATAAGGGTTACGCTTGGTGGTGGCTGCGTTCAATTCCGGACCCTTCAGAGGAGTATGGAAACGGCTGTGCAGACTATCTTTACCTCACTAAAGACGGGGTACTTGAAGAATCATATACATCTGTTGACGCTGAAGGAAACTGCGCACGTCCTGCAATGTGGATAACAGTTAAATAATTATTAAAACCCACCTCCATAGGTGGGTTTTGTTTTTGTCGATTTTTGTCGAAAATATATTACATAATCGGCAAACGTGAACAAATGTTTTGTTTGCAGTACAGAAAAACGGACAGGATTTCTGTTATACTGTGAAAAATACAAATAAAAAAGCCTTTCCGTATAAGGAAAGGCTGAAAGTTCAAAAAATGCACACACTGTGCTGAACGACAAGCGAACGATTTCGATAAAATCTTATTTGAACTCGTAGTGTAAATTTATAGGGTAGTAAATCCTATGAATATATAATATCATATTTTTGGAGGTATGTCAAGTGGTTTTGGAAAATAATTATTTAGGTTTTGATATCGGAACTGATTCCGTAGGGTGGGCTGTGTCAAACAGCGAATACAAGATTTTAAGATATAAAGGGAATATGATGTGGGGTGTAAATCTTTTTGATGCTGCATCTCAGGCTGCTGAAAGAAGAGGATTTCGTACTGCACGTCGTCGTCTTAACAGAAAAAAGCAGCGACTCTCTATTTTAAAAAAATTCTTTTGTGATGAAATTTCAAAAGTTGACGAAAAATTTTTTGACAGACTTCTTGAATCTTCGCTTATGCCAGAGGACTGTGAAAACAGAAAATATAACATTTTCTTTGATGATAAGGACTATACTGATAAGGAATACAACAAGCAGTATCCTACTATTCATCATCTTATATGTGAACTTATGGGTAATCCTGAGCCACACGACGTAAGACTTGTTTACCTTGCTTGTGCATATATTCTTGGTCACAGAGGTCATTTTCTTTCGGAAGTTGACAAGGATAAAATCTCTGATGTTCTTGAATTTAAACCTCTTGCTGATGAATTTTTTGAGTATTTTACTTCTCTGGAAACCGACGCTCCTTTTGAAAGAAATGATGATGTTTTTTCTGAAATTCTCAAAATGAAAAAGGGCGTGTCTGTTAAAGAGGCTGAATTTAAAACCCGTTTCTTTAATGGAAAGAAGATTTCTCAGCCTGAGGAATATCCTGTTGATATTTCTGTGCTTATAAAATTTATTTGTGGTGGAACAATTGCTCTTTCAAAATTATTTATGAATGATAGCTATGAAGAGCTTGAAAATAATAAGGTTACAGTATCATCTGCTGATTTTTCAGACAAGCTTGAAGCCCTTGCAAACGACCTTGAAGAAAGCGATACACAACTACTTTTGATTGTGAAAAAACTTCACGACTGGTCACTGCTTGTGGATATTCTTGACGGCGAAAGTGAAATTTCAAAAGCCAAGAAAAAGGTTTATGAAACTCACCAGAAAGACCTTGCTGACCTTAAAATGCTTTGCAGAAAATATCTTTCAAAGAATGATAATAACGAAATTTTCAGACTTCAGAATGATAAGCCGAACTATGTCAAGTACACTAAAAACGTTAAAAGTGCAATAACTCCAAAGAAACCTGCAAAGTATTCTTCTTGTAACCAGGAGGATTTTTGTAAGTTTGTAAAGGGGTATATTTCAAAAATAACACCTGATGAAAATGACACGGAAATTTATAACCGAGTTATGGACAAGCTTGAAACAAATACTTTATGCCCGAAACAGGTGACTTCCGACAACAGAGTTATTCCATATCAGCTTTATTACTATGAACTGAAAAAAATTCTTGAAAACGCAAGCCGTTACTTTGATTTTCTTAATGTTTCAGATGAATACGGAACTGTTAAGGACAAAATCCTGCAGACAATGCTTTTTAAAATTCCGTATTATGTAGGACCTCTTGTTTCTGAGGAAAAGAGCGATTTTGCGTGGTTTGAAAGAAAGGCAGAGGGTAGAATTACCCCTTGGAATTTTGAGGATAAGGTTGACCTTGATAAGAGCGAAGATAAGTTTATCTATAATATGACAGCTAAGTGCTCATATCTTGTGGAAGAAGATGTACTTCCTAAAAACTCACTTCTTTACTGCAAGTTTATGGTGCTTAACGAAATAAATAACCTTAAAATCAACGGCGAAGAAATACCGGTTAAGGCGAAGCAATCAATTTTTGAGAAGCTTTTCAAAGAAAAACGTAAGGTTTCCGTAAAAATGATTAAGGATTTGCTTAAAATCGAGAACTATTTTGATGATAAAAAGGATAATCTCGGCGGAATAGATACCACCATAAAGTCATCACTCAAATCATACCACGATTTCAAAAGGTTGTTGACATCAGGTGTGCTTAGTGAGGGTGACGTAGAAAAAATCATTGTAAGACTTACTGTTTCAACAGACAAACCAAGGATTAAAAAGTGGATAAAGGAGAATTACCCACATATTTCTAAGGAAGATGTAAACTATATCGCAGGTCTTAATTATAATGATTACGGCAGATTATCAGAAAAACTCCTTACCGGTATTTATGAAACTGACAAGAAAACAGGCGAAACAACAGGCGAGAATATCATCACCAAAATGTATAATACAAATCTGAATCTGATGCAGATTCTTGCTGACAACAACGGATATAAACACGTTATTGATGCTAAAAATGACGAATATTATTCTGCAAATCCAAAAACTCTTGAGGAAAAGCTCAAAGCTATGTATATTCCAAATGCTGTCAGACGTTCTGTTATAAGAACTCTTGATGTTGCCAAGGAACTTAAAAAGGTCCTTAAAGAACCTCCTGCAAAAATCTTTATTGAAATGGCAAGAGGAGAGGGTGAAACCAAGAAGGGGGACCGTACAAAATCAAGACGTGAAAAACTCAAGGAACAGTTCAGGAACGCAAAAAGCTTTGTTTCAGCTGAAGAAATCAAAGCTCTTGAAAACAGACTTGAAGGTTTGTCAGACAGCGAACTGAGAAGTGAAAAGTATTATCTGTACTTCAATCAGTTCGGCAGAAGTATGTATTCAGGTAAACCAATCAACTTTGAGGAGCTTGGCGTAAGCAAGCTGTATGACATTGACCATATTTACCCACAGTCAAAGGTCAAGGATGACAGTATTGACAATAAGGTGCTTTGTCTTTCGGAAGAAAACGGATTTAAAAAGGATAATTATCCTGTGCCTGATACATTCAGAAAAGAAATGTCAGCTTTCTGGAAAAATTTATTAGATAAAGAGATTATTTCTGAAAAGAAGTATAATCGCCTTACGAGAGCTACACGTTTTACAAATGATGAGCTTTCAGGATTTATCAACCGTCAGCTTGTTGAAACAAGACAGTCAACCAAGGCAGTAGCACAGCTACTTGGTGAAATATTCCCTGGCTCTGAAATTGTCTATGTCAAGGCTGGACTTGCGTCTGAATTCAGACACGAATACGAATTGCTCAAATGCCGTGAAATCAACGACCTTCATCACGCAAAGGACGCATATCTCAACATCGTAATGGGTAATGTTCACGACGTTAAGTATACTAAAAATCCTATGAACATTATTAACAGAGGTGAGCAGTATTCCCTTAAATTAAAATCACTTCTTGGACATAACATTGAACGAAACGGAGTCAAAGCATGGAATCCTGAAACTTCCTTTAAAACTGTCCGTGAAATGATGTCAAAGAACAGCATAAGATATGTTAAGTATTCTTATGTTAAAAAGGGTGGATATTTTGACCAGATGCCACTTAGTGCCAAAGACGGTCTTGTGCCTATGAAAAATGGCAGACTCACTTCTAAGTATGGAGGCTATGCAAACCCGACAGCTTCACATTTTGCACTTGTAAATGTTAAAAATATCGGAAACGTGTTTATTCCTGTTGAGGTTATATCAATGAAAAATTATATTTCTGATGTGGAATTTGCAAGAAAATATGCTTATGATATGCTGTCAGTTATCCTTTCTGAAAAACTGTTTGCATCTGTCTGTGAAAGTGATATTACATTCCCGCTTAATAAGCGTATCATCAAGGCTAACACTATGCTTGAAGCTGACGGTTTCAGATTCAATCTTTGTGGCAAATCAAACAAAGGAAAGTATATCACGATTTCATCTGCAGTCCCGGTTGTAATGGACAGAAAATATGAGGATTACGCTAAGCGTATTTCGAGCTTTAACGAAAAACGTAAGACTATGAAGCTTGTGGTTTCAGAAAGTGACAAAATTACCAAGGAAGAAAACCTTGAGCTTTATGACCTCTATACCAAGAAATGCTTTACAAAGCCATTCTCTTTGTGGAAAACCTTTGAGGGTGCAGGAAAAACTCTTGAAAACGGCAGAGATAAATTTATAAGCCTTTCAGTTGACGAGCAGGTAACAGCTTTGATGAGTGTTATGTCAATTCTTAAGACGGGGAGAAGTACTGCTTGCGATTTAACGCCTGTTGGTGGAGTGAAAATGGCTTGCGTATCGAATTTCAATGCTATAATTAAATCAAACAAAGGATTTGCTTCAATAAGAATTGTTGACCAGTCACCAACAGGACTTATTGAGAAATATTCCGATAACCTTATCACAGAAGTATGAGCTGGCGAGTAGTTGTAGTATCAAAAAGAGCTAAGCTTGACCTTAAAATGGGATATCTTGTAATGAGAACCGATAATGAAACCAAAAGAGTAAATATAAGTGAAATATCGGTTCTCATTATTGAAAATACAGCAATTTCCATTACAGGTTGTCTGCTTAGTGAGCTTTGCGAAAAGAAAGTCAAGGTTATTTTCTGTGACGGAAAGAGAAACCCTCAGAGTGAGCTTGTTTCCTATTACGGAACTCACGACAGTAGTGAAAAAATCAGAAACCAGATACGTTGGAATGAAGATATAAAAGGTTATGTATGGACGGAAATTGTAGCCGAAAAAATCAGAAAACAAGCTCAGCTTCTTGGTGAAATCGGTAAAGATACAGAGGCGGATATGCTTAATGAGTACATAAAAGAGCTTGAATTCTATGATGCGTCAAATAGGGAAGGCCACGCAGCAAAAGTCTATTTCAATGCACTTTTTGGTATGGAATTTACACGAAGTGCTGATTGTGTCACAAATCATGCTCTGAATTATGGGTATAGCATTTTTCTTTCTGCATTTAACAGAGAGTGTGTTGCAAACGGATACCTGACACAGCTGGGTATTTTCCATAATAATATGTTCAATCATTTTAATCTTGCTTGTGATTTGATGGAGCCTTTCAGAATACTTGTAGACAGGCATGTTAAAGACAATAATTATACAGTTTTTGATAAAGAAACAAAGTACAGGCTTGTTAATATTCTTAATGATACGGTGATAATCAACTCGAATGAACATTATGTCCATAATGCTATTAAAATTTATTGTAAAAGTGTGTTTGACGCAATAAGTGACGGCGATGTTTCGCAAATTAAGTTTTATTCCATTAAAGATAAATGATGAGGTAAAATGTGAGTTACAGATTTATGAGAATATTTGTGTTTTTTGATTTGCCTACTGTTACACCTGAACAAAGGCGTAATTATACCAGATTTCGTAAACATCTGATAAAAAACGGATTTCTGATGCTTCAGGAATCGGTGTATTGCCGTATGGCGCTTAATCAGAATGCAGCTAAAACAATATCTGACAATGTCCGAAGGAATAAACCGCCTTCGGGCCTTGTCCAACTGTTGACTGTTACGGAAAAACAGTTTACAAAAATGGAGTTTATTGCAGGTGAGTTTAAATCTGATGTTGTAGATACAGATGAGAGGCTGTTGATATTATGATGCTGACTTTTTCAAAACAGGATTTTATTGTTGAACTAAGCGAAGAATGGGTGTGCGAACTGATTATTGAAAATCAAAGAGAGTTTTCAAATATCATAAAGACACTTGTTTTACAAAAAGAATGTGATAACGAGGAAATAATTCTTTCTCATAACTATGAAATACAAAAATTCAACAATAATGTTGAGATAATAACATCGTTTATACCTTTTGAAATCAACAAAAAAGAGCTTTTGACCAAACTGTATAATCAGCTGAAAAAAATATCGGTTAATGAAGAATGGTACGAAAAAACCGTTAGGATACTTAGCAACGTTGAGAATTATATATATGAAATCACAGAAGATTTCGACGAAGGAATTTCTGTTACATCGCCAGCTGATATTTCGGGTTTATTAAAAGTATTTGATATTGAATTTGACGTAGATTCACAATCTCTTGCTGAAAACCTCTTTGATTATGCTCAGATAGTGAGAAAGTATTTAGCAAAAAGTGTATTTATTTCAGTCAATCTGAGAAGTTATCTTATGGACGATGAATGTAAAATGCTGTATAAAACCTTGACAGACCATAAGATATGCTGGGTTTGTTTAGAAAGTTGCGAAAGACCTAAACTTGATTTTTCAAAAAGGGTAATACTTGATAAGGATTTGTGTCTGATTTAGTTGACAAAAAGCTGTAATAATAGTAAAATTTAATTGTAATCTTATAAATTTACACGGCGAGTAGTGTCGTTTTTTCAAAATTTGAGGTTTGAGAGTAGTGTAAATTTATAAGGTAGTAAAACCTCGCTTACTACCCTTATATAGTCGTTAATGTTTGAGAGTAGTGTAAATTTATAAGGTAGTAAAACCTAACCAACGTCTATAAAATCCGTCTGACTTGTTTGAGAGTAGTGTAAATTTATAAGGTAGTAAAACATTCTCTGTAAATCCGACAATAGTATACATGTTTGAGAGTAGTGTAAATTTATAAGGTATCCCAGTTTGAGAGTAGTGTAAATTTATAAGGTAGTAAAACGAAAAACGTGAATATCCGTCTTCTGCTTTGGTTTGAGAGTAGTGTAAATTTATAAGGTAGTAAAACGACAATCGAATTCAGACGTTACTCACCACTGTTTGAGAGTAGTGTAAATTTATAAGGTAGTAAAACTACAGCACTTGCAAGTGAGTTAGGTATAACGTTTGAGAGTAGTGTAAATTTATAAGGTAGTAAAACCGATAAAGGGTGGTAACTGAAATAGTTGTGTTTGAGAGTAGTGTAAATTTATAAGGTAGTAAAACGGTATGTAAATCACTTAACATCAGAAAAACGTTTGAGAGTAGTGTAAATTTATAAGGTAGTAAAACAGTGGCTTTCGTGATTAAGTATAATGCTAAGGTTTGAGAGTAGTGTAAATTTATAAGGTAGTAAAACTTGTAATAAACAGTAACCTCAATCACTCGGTTTGAGAGTAGTGTAAATTTATAAGGTAGTAAAACTGATTAAGAACAATCCTGAAATCACGCCGGGTTTGAGAGTAGTGTAAATTTATAAGGTAGTAAAACGCAATTCGGCTTTTGGTCTGTCTTTGTATTGTTTGAGAGTAGTGTAAATTTATAAGGTAGTAAAACTTACAGGTCCGTATCGCTATTGACTTGTATGTTTGAGAGTAGTGTAAATTTATAAGGTAGTAAAACGAGAACCACAATCGTAATATAAGAACCTGGGTTTGAGAGTAGTGTAAATTTATAAGGTAGTAAAACAAGTAAGGCTTTTATGGGTGGTTACACTCAGTTTGAGAGTAGTGTAAATTTATAAGGTAGTAAAACTAAATGGTTGAAGCTCTCTCAACAACATCAGTTTGAGAGTAGTGTAAATTTATAAGGTAGTAAAACTCACGATTTTCAATAGCTGATATTACAGATGTTTGAGAGTAGTGTAAATTTATAAGGTAGTAAAACCATCGCACTTTGACTGCGACATTCCGCAGGGTTTGAGAGTAGTGTAAATTTATAAGGTAGTAAAACGCATTTTCCTTTGAAATGTCTGCATTTTCAGTTTGAGAGTAGTGTAAATTTATAAGGTAGTAAAACTCCAACGAGCCTCGTTATCCTCGTTATCCTGTTTGAGAGTAGTGTAAATTTATAAGGTAGTAAAACCTTTGTGAGGAAGACTGTCTTATTATACTGGTTTGAGAGTAGTGTAAATTTATAAGGTAGTAAAACTTCATCTATGCTCTCTTCTTTTGGGTGTGCGTTTGAGAGTAGTGTAAATTTATAAGGTAGTAAAACTTGTGCTATGTGAGGAATGTGAGTGTGTGAGGTTTGAGAGTAGTGTAAATTTATAAGGTAGTAAAACAAAGGTCTCTTACAGCCGATAGTTTTATATGTTTGAGAGTAGTGTAAATTTATAAGGTAGTAAAACTAAGAATTGAGTCAGGTGCGTCATACTAAAGTTTGAGAGTAGTGTAAATTTATAAGGTAGTAAAACGTTCTCACACGATGCAATTAAGGAAGCGTAGTTTGAGAGTAGTGTAAATTTATAAGGTAGTAAAACTTATTGCAAGTCACCCTAATATATCAAGCGTTTGAGAGTAGTGTAAATTTATAAGGTAGTAAAACATTTGCTTAACAATATCACGTTTAGCAGGGTTTGAGAGTAGTGTAAATTTATAAGGTAGTAAAACTCCACTTGGCGTTTCTAATTGCATAACTCCGTTTGAGAGTAGTGTAAATTTATAAGGTAGTAAAACTTCAGTTGGTTTTGGTAGTGTACCGAGTTGGTTTGAGAGTAGTGTAAATTTATAAGGTAGTAAAACTGTAGGCACAAGCTACTACACGAAGCGTGAGTTTGAGAGTAGTGTAAATTTATAAGGTAGTAAAACGTTCTCACACGATGCAATTAAGGAAGCGTAGTTTGAGAGTAGTGTAAATTTATAAGGTAGTAAAACTTATTGCAAGTCACCCTAATATAT
>SVNV01000010.1 GCA_015066705.1 Ruminococcus sp. | reverse complement strand
ATATAAGAGGTTATGCATCAGATGAAGGAATCTACGAGGTTGACAGATTTATCGACAACGCAGTGATGAGTGGTATAAGTGTAGTAACAATCATTCACGGAAAAGGTACAGGAGTTTTAAAGAATGCCATAAGGGCACACGTAAAGAAACATCCACAGGTTAAGAGTTCAAGGCGTGGAATGTTTGGCGAAGGTGAAGATGGCGTAACTGTATGCGAGCTTAAATAAGAATAACGTAGCGAGGCTTGAAATATAGCTTCGCTACATATTTATATTATATAGGATATTCCCATCAAAAACCTATACCCCGAATTTCACTAAATTTTCATTTAGTGAAATTATGTATATCAAATTTACAATGTGTAAAAATAATATCCCCTCTCGCTGAGCTAATTGACAAATAAGAAATCTTGTTTTAAAATATATTATAGAAAATAAAATCGAAAGGATTTTTTATGAAACAGGAATACATAAACGACTGCCCCGATTATTTAAGGTCTTTTCTGACAAACCTCACACTTGTCCGTGACCGCGGTGACCGTACTGAAGAAGCTTATTATATTGACATCAGAACTTTTTTAAGATATTTAAAAATCACAAACGGAATGTCTTCGCGTAGCGACGAATACGGCGAAATTAAAATTGCAGATACTCCTTTTGAATATGTGAAGAAATTTACACTTTCTGATGCTTATGAATATCTTGGATATTTAAAGAACATCAGGCACAATTCTACGGCTACAAGAGCAAGAAAATCCTCTTCCCTGAAACAGTTTTATAATTATCTCCACAAAAAGGCACATCTTATAAGCGATAATCCTATGATTGACCTTGAATTACCAAGAGTTAAAAATAAATTGCCTAAATATCTATCACTTGAACAAAGTCTTGAATTGTTAAAAAATGTAAATTCAAAACAACAGGAACGTGATTTTTGCATTTTAGCACTGTTTTTAAACTGTGGAATGCGTCTTAGTGAGCTTGTTGGAATGGATATCAAGGATTACAGCCGTGATAACAGAACTTTAAGACTTCTTGGTAAAGGTCGCAAGGAACGCATTATTTTCCTTAATGATGCTTGTGTTGAGGCTTTGGAAAGCTATTTAAAGAAACGCCCTGTTGTTGAAAGCGAGCCGAATGCCGTATTTCTTTCGAGAAACAACAAGCGAATCGACAAAAGGCGTGTTCAGCAGATTGTCGAGGAAAACCTTAAGAAAGCCGGATTGGGAAATTTAGGGGTTTCTACTCATAAATTACGTCACACAGCCGCAACTCTTATGTACCAGCACGGAAATGTGGATACACTTGTTCTTAAAAACATTCTGGGACATAAAAGCATTGCTACCACAGAAATTTACACACATCTGTCAGATGAAAGTATGAAAAAGGCTGCCGAGTCTTCCCCACTTTCAAATGTTAAAAATACAAACAAACCTAAGGAAATCAAATCATTTA
Source organism: Ruminococcus sp. (assembly GCA_015066705.1). Taxonomy (GTDB): domain Bacteria; phylum Bacillota; class Clostridia; order Oscillospirales; family Ruminococcaceae; genus JAAZZIT01. The sequence continues at coordinate 67,997 of SVNV01000010.1, read as the reverse complement.
AAGAAGAATAATAAAAATACTGCACCTTTTAAAGATGCAGTATTTTTTTGTTATTACCAAATTAAAGCTTGTCGATTGGTGTAAATTTCATACTCTTATATTCAGCAGTAAGTGGTGTGTTTCCGTCATATCTTCCAAGCCAGCCATCAACGTTTATACCTGGCCACACATTCATCATAATCTTTCCAGGCGTTACAGGAATGTTGTTATATGCTGTATGTACTGCCACTCCGTCAACATACCAAGTAATTTTTCCTTCTTCCCAAAGGAATGCGTATTTATGGAATTCTTCAGAAGCATCAAATCCCAGATTATACATATATTCGTGGTTTCCTCTGCCGTTGGTGTAATAATTAAACTGAACCTTAGTAGTATCTTTTCCTAAGAATTCGATGTCAATTTCGTCCCAAGGGTTATTATCAGACGGGCCTGTATATGTAAAGAATGATGATACAACACCAATGTTTTTAATCGGTTTCATTTCAACTTCATATAAACCGTAGCTATAATACTCGGTTGTACGGTATTCAGCACCACTGTATTTATAATTTCCACTGGTCATTTTATCGATAATAAGCTTCATAACGCCGTCTTCAAAACGTATATTATTATCAGTCCAGATACAATCAAACACTCCTCCGTTTGACCAGCCCGAAGCTATCTGAAAATCATTTGCAATATGTCCGTCTTTAAATAATACATCCAGAATTTCAGTAACAATCGGTCTGTTATTAGGTTTAACTGTAGGTTTTTTAGTAGTTGTAGTAGTTTTTTTCTTGGTTGTTGTGGTAGTTGTAGTCTTTTTCTTTGTTGTGGTAGTTGTAACTGTGGTCTTTTTAGTTGTAGTAGTAGGTTTCTTAGTAGTTGTAACTACAGGTTTGGTTGTAGTAGTAACAGGTTTTTTAGTGGTAGTTATTGTAGTAGTCGTTGTAGTTTCCGGAATTTTAGTAGTTGTTGTTATACTTTCGGTTTCATTTACAGGAGTTGTTGTGGTATTATCAAGGGTTTCGCTTGGTGTAGTAGTTGTAGCTACTGTAGTTGTGGCAGTTGTATTAGCAGCTGTTGTAGTGGTTGTTACAGAAGTCTCAGGAGTTTTCTTATCATCATCTAAGGTATCTTTATCATTGCCCAATAGCAAAATCGCAAGGATAATTCCTGCAATCACAACTGTAATTGCTGTAGCTATAAGTATCTTCTTTTTCATAATAATCCCCCTTTTTATTTAAGCCAGACCTGGTCCAGCCAGTTGATTCTGTCGTTTACCCATTTAATAAGGTCTTTACCGCAATAGTATGTCCAGTCATTTATAAAATCAAAATCTTTTTTATAATAATCTATAAGGTCATATTCAGCATCAATAACATTTTGAAGGGCATTTATTTTGCTAAGCTCAGTCCATCTTTCCTTGACCATATCAACAAACCAATCCTCTGTCATAAGAAGAACATACCATGGATTGCTTCTTTCTCCGAACTGATTTACAAAGCTCTGGTCGTTGAATGCTGCAGCATAATATTTATTAGCAGCCTGTCCTTCATATCCCCATCCATAATCCCAAGGTGCTGTAAATCTAAGTTTTTTGCAGGTACTTGTTGCTGAGAAGTCAACACACATAAAGAAGCTACCTTCTCCGCAGTCGTTATCGTGGACTATTTCGTCAAGTATATACATATTCACAACAGACTCAAGGTCCAAAACCGCATTAACAGCATCCTTAGCATTATTAAAATCAGAATTTACAATATTGTTATTACTATCAAGAGTTTGATAATTACCGTTTTCACAAGCTTCATAAACTATTTTAAACACGTTATTGGTATATTTTGAAATGTAGTCTACCTGCTTCTGAGAATAGATATCATTTTTAATTGTGTATCCGGAGGAAACAAGAGGTCTTCTTGTCCCTTCAATATCTGTAATATATGGGCCGTCTGCGTATGTAACATTAAAACAATAATCCTCGGGGTCAGACCATGCGTAGTTATCAATTTCTACGAGATAGCCGATATCTGTACCGGTATAGCCTTCATCAACTTCGTTAATGTTGATTCTGTTTTTATTTATCTGAGTCTGTTCGCAAAGTAGGTACAACCCCTTGAACTTATCATTTACATAAACATGAACAAACTGTGAGTCTGAAACAAAGTTATCCTGTCCCTCAAATAATGCCTGTGCCATTTTAAATGCAATATCATTCGGAACGAGGTTCCATTCAACTTTAAGAAGTACCCAGCTTTTACACTTTGCACCATCATTAAGTCCAAGCATATTTGTCTTTGAATCAAACTTAATTCTGTAAGGAACCTGATTTTTTAAAATTTGTTGAACATCGCCGTAATAAGCAGTAGAATTCCCTCTTACTCTTATACCTCCTGGTACATCATTGAGTTCATATTTACTATCAACATTAAATACGTCAACTGTGCAGTCAACATATTCCTTAAGTGAGGTAATATTCTTACCGTTTGTGTCAACATTTATAATAGGAACTTTATGTTTACCTTGAAGTTTTTGTTTTAAATTTACGGTAGTAGTAACCTTTTTAGTTGTAGTTGTAGGTTTTGTTGTAGTTTTTTTAGAAGTTGTAGTGGTTTTCTTAACGGTAGTTGTAGTTTTTGATGTCTTTTTTGAGCTGATTGTAGTAACTTTTTTATTACTTGTTGATGTTACAGTTGTAGTCAATACATCTGAAGAGCTCTCAGTGACGGTAGTACTCGACTCAGGAACATCGGTGTTTTCACCATATGTAGTATGATTAACTGTAATGGTAGTTTCAAGTGGTTTAGTAGTTGTAGCAACAACTGTCACAGAATCTGCAGTCGTTGTTTTTTCTTTTGAATCAACATCTTTTGCTGAGCAGGCAACAGAAAATGCTGAAATCACAACAGTAAAAGCAAGAAACAAATACTTTTTACGTTTCATAATCACCTACCCTTTCTATTTTTTCATTCTGATAATTGCATTTTTAGGAAATTCCATATCAGTTTTAACTGAAAATTTCATCATTGCGTGGTTAGCCGTATCAATTTCTTCACCTTTATCATTATAAAGATTAGAAATTTTCATAGTAACAGGTTCGCCGACCGGTGAAAGTATCTCAACCTCATCGCCAAGATTGAATTTATTACGCTGTGTAGCATACATAACACCGTTTTCACAGTAATCTACAACGCCAACAACGTCATATTCTCTGATATATCCGCTGTTTTCGTAATATTGACGACATTCCTTAGGATGGCCGAAGAAGAAACCTGTACAATAATCTCTGTGGGAAATTTTAAAGACTTCATTTCTCACCCAATCAGGAAGCTTATAATTATCAGGGTCAGCTTTAAAAATATCAACAGCTTTTCTATAAGCGTTTGTCACAACTGATACATAATAATCGGATTTAGCTCTTCCCTCAATTTTAAAGCTGTTTACACCTGCTTTAGCCAGCTTATCAATATGGTCAATCATACACATATCCTTAGCATTAAGGATAAAAGTTCCGCTTTCATCCTCAAAAACAGGATAAAATTCATCTGTACGCTTTTCTTCCATAAGGTGATAGCCCCATCGACAAGGCTGTGCACACTCTCCCCTGTTTGCATCTCTGTTTACAAGGTAATTAGAAAGCAGGCATCTTCCACTGAAGCTCACGCACATAGCACCGTGAACAAAGCATTCTATTTCAAGTTCAGGTGAAACTTTAGCCCTGATTTCTGCAATTTCGTTAAGTGAAAGCTCTCTTGCAAGAACAACTCTCTTAGCACCCATATTATAAAATTCCTGAGCTGTAACAAAGTTTACAATTCCTGCCTGAGTGGAAACGTGAATTTCCATATCGGGAGCTTTCTTTCTGATGAGAGAAAACACACCGATATCATTAGCAATAAGTGCGTCAACATTCGCATTCACAGCGTTTTCTATAAATTCATCAAAGTGAATTATCTCGTTATTTCTCGGAAGAGTGTTACAGGTAAGATAAACCTTTACACCTCTTTTGTGCGCTTCATCAACAGCAATTTTTAAAGTTTCAGCTGTGAAATTCTTAGGAGCAGCTCTCATACCAAACATCTGTCCGCCGAGATAAACTGCATCAGCACCATAATCAAGTGCAGCATGAAGTCTGTCCATATCACCTACAGGCGAAAGAACTTCAAGTCTATTTAAATCAAGCATTAAACCAAACCAGCCTTTACAAGATTTTCTTCGTGTTCAGAAAGTGTATGTGCAAAGAAACATTCTTTTGTCTGAAGATTTGAACAGAAGTAAAAATAATCAGTTTCAGGTGCATCAACAACAGCTAGAATTGCCTCAAGACCCGGATTACCGATTGCACCAGAAGGAAGCCCCTTCTTGATATAGGTGTCATATGAATCTCTGAACATTTCAAGCGACTGAGTGTCACTACTCTGAGTTTCAATTACGTTAGTAAAATAGTTGTCTGTTGCGTCAGATTCAATCTTCGGAAATTCAGTAGGATTGTTAAGTCTGTTAATAAAAACTGAAGCAACATACTTCATATCCTCTTTGTTAGCAGCCTCAGCCTGCACGATTGATGCCAGAATAATTACATCTTCAAAAGAAAGACCACTCTTATCGATTTTTTTATAAAGGTCATTATCGTCAAGCACCTTTTCAAAATGTTCACGCATATTTCTTGTTACGTTATACGCAGAATCTTCTACATAGAAAGCATATGTGTCAGGAAAAAACAGACCTTCGTTTTTATAATATTTACTTGCATCAGTTGAAATTGATTTTTCATATTCATATCCAAAATCTTCAGAATTGAAATTGAAAATAAAGTCCTGTGCAGAGCAGACATTGTTCTGTTCAAGAAGCTTTGCAGCATCTAGAAGTGTAATTCCTTCCGGGAATGTAATAATAACCTGTTCAAAGGATTCTCTTATTCTACAAAGTTCACGAATAATAGAGTCATATCCCATTGAAGGCTGAAGTGTAATATCCCCCGGCTTAAGGTTTCCGCCAGCTTTTTTGATTTTAATTGTAGCTTTAAACAGGGTTTTGTTTTCAATTATACCATTTTTATAAAGAAGCTCTATGATATCATTTGATGTAGAGCCTTTGGGAATATTCATTGTGATGGTTACATCTTTTTTACCTACGCCAAGATATTCCATACCCATATTTATTCCAAAAATCGCAATAGCAAAGGATACAGTAAGGACAACGCAAACAACAATAAGAGCAACAAAAATTGAACTATTGATTTTAGATTTCTGTACCTTTTTCTTTGAGGTTTTTGGTTTTTTCTTTATCGTTGATTCATCATCTATCGTTGATTCATCATCTTCTTCAGAATCCTCTTCTTCGTCATCATAATCATCAGAGATTTCTGACATTTCCTTGAGATAAGAAGGAATCTCCTCAGAAGCAATTTCAGTGGTAGCTTCAATTTCATCAGTAGCTTCCCTAACTACATCATCAGAAACATAGATTCTTTCATCATATGTAGTGTTATCTACTGTTGATTCAAAATCATTTTCATAATCCTCTAAAGGTTCAGAGGATTCAGCAGTAAGAATTTCTTCCTTTTTACTTACTGAAACCGAATTAAGCAAAGCATCAAGTTCGTCAATAGATGCTTTTTTTCCTTCAGTGGTTTTAGATGAATACTGATTTATAATCAAATCAAGCTCCATATCCTTATCGTTCATAGTTACTCCTTTCGTGCAGGTTACACTCAGTAATTATCATATCAACCGAAACATCATTTTCATCGGTAATTATCTTATCTATCAAAAAAACCTCGTAACATAATCCGACTTTTAGCATTACTTTATGCTCACTGAAAAACCTGTCATAAAAGCCTTTTCCATAACCTATTCTGTAACCATGCTTATCAAAACAAAGTGCTGGAACTAAACAAACAAAGTCATCAGTATAAGAAACTTTTTTACACAGATTATCAGGTTCAAGTATTCCGAAATACCCTTTTTCAAGGTCTGAAAAAGAGCTTATGTAGTAAAAATTCATTACATTGGTGCCGTTTTCACATCTCGGGACAGCAACCTCAGCATTATTTTCAATCAGAAATTCAATTATTCTTGTTGTCTCAACCTCAAAGTCGTTTGAAACATACACAAGAAATTTCTTATTATTACAGCTTTCAAAAAACTTTTTGAAGTTTTCAAAAACACCTGTATCAAGAACATTCTTTCGAGTCTTTTCAATTTCAGAACGCTTTGATTTATAGAACGCACGCTGTTCTTTTTTAGTACTTACTTGCATTGTAAAGCCGCCTCTGTCTTTTTAGCAAGCTTCTCGCCGGCTGTGATTTCTGCAAGCTTAAGAGCAAATTTCATAGCGGCACCTGCACCCTTAGCAGTAATAATCTTACCGTCAACACAAACAAGCTCACATGAAACATCAGCTTCGATAAGTTCGTTTTCAAAGCCAGGGAAACAAGTAGCAGTTTTACCATTAAGAAGTCCCTTATGGCCTAAAATTGACGGTGCAGCACAGATAGCCGCAATATACTTATCATTTTCAACACAGAAGTCGATTGCTTTCTGAACATAAGGTGATTTTTCAAGATTAAGTGTACCAGGCATACCACCAGGAAGAATAATCATATCAGTTTCATCACCTATTGTTATATCGCTTTCTTCCACATCAGCTGCAACAGTAATTCCGTGTGAGCCAGTAATCACCTGTGAGCCACCAACACCAACAGTCACTACATCAAGCTCACATCTTCTCAAAATGTCAACAGGTGTGAGTGCTTCAACCTCTTCAAAGCCGTTTGCTAAAAACACATAAATCATAGTTAATTAACCTTTCTTGTTATCAAAAATTACAGTATATTTTTCAAGTAAAAATGCAGGATTATAGGATTTTTTGGATTTTCTAAGACCCTCGATACCCAAATCCTCTTCCCTGTTTATATATTTAATTTCATCATCTATTGTTTTTGCAAATTCATTACAAAGTGTAGGGTAAGCACCCTGAATTTCTCCCCTTGCCTTTTCGATATGAACAACAAAAGTCTCGGAATTCAGTTTTTCACCAATAGTAAAACCTACAATTTCATCATCTACCAGTAAAACTCCGCCTTTAAGCCCAAGAATTCTGTAGTTTTCAAAAAAGGTATGAATAGCAAACTGCTCGCAAACAGCAGAATGGTCATCATAGTCGTTGTTATTGTTATAAGACAAGGCAGAAAATCTTATACATTCCTCAAACATATCCTCAGTAAGCACTTTAAATTCCCAGTTATTATTTTCCTTGAAACGTCTGATGTGGTTTCGTTTACCGTGGAATTTTTTCCCTGAAAGATTTTTCAAATCATCAGCGTTATAAATATAATCAAAATGCCCCTCGTCAGCCTCAACAGTAATCCTGTCGCCATAGTGCTGTTTGAAAATCTCAAGGTTTTCTTTTGTGAGAGAAGTCATAACAAGATTTTTGTCGCCGACAAACTCATCAAGTTCTTTAATAAGTTCAAAAATATCGCCTTTTCCAGCAGGATAGGTGAAAAATTTTTCATCACCATCAACAGCACCGACAATATAAAAATCCTTATATCTTGCTATTTTGGAATTACTGAGCCTTCGCCACGCAAGGTTGTTGGCAAAGGTATATTCACAACCCATAAAATCAGAAATCCCAAGAAGCTCGTCAATCCATTTTTTGTCAGAAAGTTTTATCTCTTTAAAATCCAACATATAAAAACCTCAGTTACAGAGTTTCCTCAATATAGCCTTTCAAAGTCTGCGAAATGCTTTCAATAGAAAGCGGATTTTCACCGTCACTACAAGGAATAACAACCCAGCCTTGTTTTTTAGCTGTAAAAAGTGCAGCCTTTCTGCAAGCGTTAAGGAAATCAACATTAACTTCGTGAATATCCTTTTTACTTTCGTCGCCGTCATAACGTCCGCTTAAAAGCTTCTGTGAAACCTCAACAGGCATATCAAGAAAAATCACCTTATCAGGTTTAGGAAGCTGTAATTTTTCATATTCATATTCCGAAAGCCAGTCAAGATATTCATCCCATTTATCTTCAGGAAGCTTAACCATCTGATAGATTGCATTAGAAGTAACATATCTTGCAGCAAGAATAAATTTCCCCTCGGTATATTCCTTTTCCCAGTAAAGCTTATAGCTGGCGTATCTGTCAACTGCATAAAAGCTTGACGCCGCATAAGCATTTATATCGGAAGCGTTTTTAGAAAATTCCCCACCGAGATACATTTTCACAAGAGCTGATGAAGGTTTATCATAGTCAGGAAAGCTGATTGCCTTAAAATCTATGTTTTTATCACTCAAAAACTTCTGTAAAAGCTCGTACTGAGTCGATTTTCCGCTACCGTCAAGCCCTTCAAGGACAACTAATCTGTTACTCATTAGGTCAATCATTCCTTTGTAGTTATATATGTGATTATTATACCATTTTTACGTCGTTTAGTCAATAAAAATAGTAAAAAAACAGCCTTCTCAACGAGAAGACTGTTAAATAATTTATGAATACTGAAATTTAAATCAATAAGTAATAACAAACTGCATTAAGCCAAAGCATCTAATAACAATAACTGTTCATTACTTAACAATATTATTCACTCCTTAATATTACTTCAACATTATATCTATTTTTTTTACGGGTTGAAAATACTTTGACGATTCATTAATGTTTACATATTCCTCTTTTTTTATAGAAAAATCCTCAACCGAATATACGTATATATCCACAAAAATTGTATCATTTGAAATCAGAGAACCTATTCTTTGGTTTAATATATATTCAATATCTTCTTCAAAACCATCATAGTATTCATTTTCTGGAATTGATATATCATAAAAATAACTCAAATCATAAGCCATAATCATATTTTCTAAAACAAAATTTTTCTCATTACACACCGGAAAAATGTCTGAAACACCTCCGGTACAATTAGCTTTCAAATAGCGTTCACGAACATTATATACTAAACTTATAAGTTCGATATTTGCAAAACCATTATCTGCTAATAATTTATCCATATCGTTTTTTATCAATGGTTCCAATATTGTGCACATATAATTATCACCAATAATCGTATATGAATCAGCGTATCCGTCATCATCTTTATCTACATCATCACCGCAGGCATAAACTATATATTCTACCTCTTCATTGTTGTCTATATACCCTCTTATCTCAGCGTAATCCTTTCCCATCGGAACGATAAAATCTATTAAGTCAAAAGCTACATCGTATTTTTCTTTCATATAGTCGACAGCAAATTCACCGGCGGATTCCGGGTCCATTTCGGGTTTCTTTTCTTTGTCATCACACCCCGTCATCGACAAAAGCATTACTATCATTGTCAAAAGCGATATAAGTTTTTTCATTACTATATCTCCTTTACTCCACCGAATTTAACATTTCTTCAGCGTTCTTTAAAAGCAGGTCGGTGACATTATCTCCGCCCATAATACGAGCGATTTCGTGCTTTCTCTCGCTCTTTTCGAGGACGGTTACGCTTGTTACTGTCCTATCGTCAACTGAATTTTTCTCAATAAGCAGGTGGTTATCGCCCATTACGGCTATCTGTGCCAGATGAGTTACACAAAGCACCTGTCTATGACGTGATATTTCACGGAGCTTAAGACCGATTTTCTGTGCCGCACGTCCGCTTACACCGGTGTCGATTTCATCAAAAATAAGTGTCGGAATATCGTCTTTCTGAGCGATTACATTTTTAAGTGCAAGCATAATTCGTGAAAGTTCACCACCCGACGCAATTTTAGCTATCGGTTTTGGTTCTTCTCCGAGATTGGCGGAAATAAGAAACTCGATAGTGTCAAGTCCTTTTGCTGTGAGCTTTCCTGCCACCTGTGAAACTTCAATTTTAACGTTCGGCATATTTAAAAATTCAAGCTCGGCAGTTACTCTTTCAACAAAAATTTTAGCAACAGCTTTTCGCATTTCAGAAAGAACTCTTGCCTTTTTGGTAACTTGTGCAAGCAAGTCTGAACGTTTCTGCGAAAGTTCTTTAAGGTTATTTGAGCCGTTTTCAAGCTCTTCAAGCTCCGTTCTTGATTTTTCAAGAAGTTCAAGAACATCGCTAAGCTCAGGGCCGTATTTCTTAGTAATTCTTCTGATATCGTCACGTCTTTCAGAAAGATAATCAAATCTCTGAGGATTCAAATCCATCGAATTCAAAATACCGTAAAGCTCCTGAGAAACGTCAGAAACCTCAATAGACACAGCCTTCAGACGTTCAGAAAACTCCTTAAAGCTCTTATACAGGTCTGAATTTACAGAAAGATTTCCCTGAGCGTCCAACAAATATGAATCAATTCCCTTTTCGTCATCTGTACCCGTAAGCATAGCTGTTGTTTCAAGGATAGTCTGACGAAGTGCTGCTGAATTTTTAAGCATCTGATATTCTTCTTCAACAGCTTCATCTTCATTTTCAGCAAAATTATAAGCTTCTATTTCAGAAACTATCTCTTTTAGCTGTTCAATTCTGAAAGATTTATTGTTTTCGTCAAGGCTTTGCTGTTTGATTTTTCTCGAAATATTCTGGAGCTCTTTAAAATCCGCAAGATAATCGGAAATTTCATTTTCAAGCTCGCCGAAGGAATCAAGAATATCTATATGTTTTTCAGGCGAAAGCAGAATCTGGTTATCGTGCTGACCGTGGATATTCACAAGAAGGTTTCCGATATCACGCAGAATGGCAACATTAACAGTTCTTGAATTTATTCTTGCAATACTTCCTCCGTCGCTGTTAATTTCACGGGAAAGGAGAATTTCCTTGTCCTCAATTTCAATTCCGTATTCATTTATAAGCTTTTCAAGTCTTTCATCAACGTCAAAAAGCGCAGAGACAACTGCTTTTCTGCAGCCACTGCGCACAATATCTTTAGTTACACGCTGTCCGAGCACCGAATTTATTCCGTTTATCAGAATGGACTTACCCGCACCGGTTTCTCCGGTAAACACATTAAGCCCTTCGTCAAGAGGAATATTAGCTTTTTCGATAACAGCGAGATTTTCGATATAAAGTTCCTTTAGCATTTACTTCACCTGACTTGAAATTTCCTTCATAGCATTATAAAAAATTGTAGCATCGTGTTCAGTTTTGAACATTGCAAAAATAGTATCATCACCGGCAATAGTGCCAACAAGGGACTTGTAGCCTGTATTATCAAGCTTTGAGCATACTGCCTGAGCCATACCTGTATGAGTCTTGATAACAACTGTATTCATGGCAATATCAACACTAGAGCCCGATTGAGTAAAAATAGTTATAAACAAATCTTCAGGAGATGCTGATTTTTCCTTTGTTGAAGCAGGCAAATCATACTTATACTGTCCGTTTGAACCGAGTGTTTTTACAAGAGAAAGTTCTTTTATATCTCTTGAAATTGTAGCTTGAGTAACCTTAAGGCCATATTTTTCAAGTCGTTCCTGGATAAGTTCCTGAACGCCTATTTCTTCTTCAGAAATAATCTTAAGTATCAGCTTTTGTCTTTCCTTTTTCATCACACTTCCTCCAGAATTTCCTTGAAAGGCTGCATAAGCTTTCTATTTACCGACTTAAAGAAGCTACCTCCCTTTATGTCAACAATTTCCACATAGTCATCAGACTTTAATATTTTTACATAATCGTTATCAGAAAGCTTGTCAATTTCCACACCGTCAACCGTCAAAATCACTTCAGAATTTTTATCGGTTTTAAAATGCACATCAATTACTGAATTATCAGAAAACAGCATTGACCTTGCAAAAAGAGAGTGTGGACAAATCTGTGTGAACTCAATACATTCCATATCCGGTTCAATTATCGGTCCGCCAGCCGAAAGCGAGTAAGCAGTAGAGCCTGTCGGAGTAGAAAACACAAGTCCGTCAGCTCTGAGAGAGCTTATAACATTATTATTTTTTGAAACTGTAAAATCAGCAATTTTACATCCATGATTTTTAGTAAGTACAACATCATTCAAAGCAGTTACATGGTTTACCGAACCATTTTCATAATAAACATCTGCATCAATCATCATTCTCTTGTCAAGAACATATTTACCCTTACAGAAGTCATTCAAAAGGTTGATTTCATCATGTTCAAGCGTAGCCATAAACCCAAGACGACCGCAGTTTAGTCCAAGAAGCGGCTTCTTATACTTTCTCGCCAGGTCAGAACACCTTAGAATTGTTCCGTCACCACCGACTGCAAGGATGAAATCACATTCTTCAATAACGCAGTCATTATCAATATATTCAATTCCATTAACATCAGAAAAATCACGTTTATACATATAGCTCATATATACAGAAACGTCATTATTTATAAGTATTTCGCAAGCAGTTTTAGTGTAGCTTCTGCAATTTTTCTTGTCGAGATTCGGAAAAACATATAGCTTCATAAATGCCTCCTACTTCATAGAATCAAAGCTGTCGTTGACTAATTTTTTTACATCAAAATTTGCGAGAAAAGATTTGGTTGGTGATTCATTTTTTATAAGAGCAAGGTACTCGATATTCCCGTCTCCACCCTTTATACCGGAACAAATAATGTTTAAAATTCTCATATTTTCTTTTTCGACAAAAGGTATAATATCAGTAAGCATATCTATATGAGCAGATTTATCTTTAACAATTCCGCCCTTACCGATATTATTTCTACCCACTTCAAACTGTGGTTTTATAAGAACAATACCAAAGGCGTTGTTTTTAAGAAGAGATTTAATAACAGGCAGAGCTTTCCTTATTGAAATAAAGGACAAATCAGCTGTAACAACATCGACTTTTTCGCCAATATATTCAGGAGAAAATTCTTTTACATTGACGCCTTCAATATTAACAACATCATCCCTTTTACAAAGCGATTTATCAAGTTGGTCGTGACCTACGTCGACAGCGTAAACCTTTTTAGCACCATTCTGAAGCAAACAGTCTGTAAAACCACCTGTTGATGCACCCATATCAACACATACGCAGTTTTTAACATCAACATCAAATGTACGTAAAGCTGTTTCAAGCTTAAGACCGCCACGACTAACGTATTTAAGCTGTTCAACGATAATTTCTACTGTTGAATCCGACGAAACAACAACAGACGGCTTATTTACAACCTTGCCATCAACGGTTACTCCATTGTTTTTAATGAGTTCCTTAGCTCTTTCACGACTTTTTACAAGTCCTTTTTCGACGAGCAAAACATCTAATCTGAAGTCCATCAAAGATGCTCCTTAATTGTTTGTATAATCTTATCGATTGAAAATCCAAGCTGTTCATAGGCTTCACATATAGACATTTGTTTTACAAAACCGTTTATTGTAAAGCTCTTTACATTATCAAATTCTGCAGAAATTTTCTGAGAAATTGAGCCATCATAATAGCTTTCTTCAAAGAAAAGTACGTTTTCATATTTTGATATAATATCTTTGATTTCATCTGAAATCGGGAAAACATTTACAATCTTGAGAAGGTCTACTTTATTTTCGCCATAATTGATTTCAGAAACCGCCTCAGAAACGTTATTATAAAGTCTACCATATGTCACAACAAGACAGTTGGAATTATTGTTTTCATAATAGTAATCTGTTCTCGGTGAGTTATTTGTTACTTTTGAATTACCTCTCGGGTAACGAACAGCAACAATACCGTCATCATTATTGATTGCATTGTACAGACAACATCTTAGCTCTTCATAGTCTGACGGAGAATATATTTTAGTGTTAGGAACAGACGTTATCATAGGAATATCAAAAATTCCGTTATGAGTTTCGCCGTCATCCCCTACAATTCCGGCTCTGTCAATACCAAAAACAGTATGAGTATTGGATATAGAAAGGTCGTGGATAATCTGGTCATAGCATCTCTGGACAAAGGTTGAATACACTGCAAAAACAGGGATTTTACCCATTACAGCAAGTCCGCCGCAGAATGTAGCAGCGTGTTCTTCTGCAATACCCACATCAAAAAATCTTTCAGGATATGCTTTAGCAAAATGCTGAAGTCCTGTTCCGTATTTCATTGCAGCGGTAACCGCACATATACGGTCGTCTTTTTCCGCAAGCTTCACAAGTTCATTTCCAAACGCAGATGAAAAGCTATCTGCACTGACAATATCAGGATTTCCTGTTTCAATTTCAAAGGAGCCAACTCCATGGTATTCTCCGGGATTTTCCTCTGCAGGAGCATAACCTTTACCTTTAACAGTATTTACAGCTACAACAACAGGTCTTTTCTTTGATTTTGCTGCTCTGAGACCTTCTTCAAGGTCTTTCTGGTCATGTCCATCAACAGGTCCGACAAAATCAAAGCCTAATTCTTCAAAAATAGTAGTGCTGAGCACAAAGTTTTTGAATGCATTCTTAGAGCTTCGCAGTGTATTTTTAATAGGCGAACCAATAACAGGTACCTTATTAAGTGTCTTTTCTACAACGTCTTTAGTTTTGATATATCCATCTTTATAGCGAAGATTTGACAGATATTTAGCCATTCCACCGACATTTTTAGAAATACTCATTTCATTGATGTTAAGTATAACAATCAAATTTACGTCGGATTTACCAGCATTATTAAGACCTTCATAAGCCATGCCGCCGGTAAAAGCGCCGTCACCAACAACAGCAACAGCATAGTTATTGCTTCCATTAATTTTCATAGCACTAGCTATTCCGAAAGCAGAAGAAACAGCTGTTGAGCTATGTCCTGTAATTACAGGGTCATGTTTTGATTCACAAGGCTTGCAAAAACCTGAAATACCGTCTTTCTTTCTGAGTGTTGAGAATTCTTTATAACGTCCTGTAAGAATTTTATGAGTATATGCCTGATGTCCGACATCAAAAATTATCTTATCATCAGGTGACTTGAACACTCTATGAAGTGCCAGTGTCAGCTCAACTGTACCAAGATTTGAAGAAAGATGACCGCCGTTATTAGAAACTGTTTCGATAAGTGTTTTTCTTATATCAGAGCACAGCTTTTCACACTGGTCATAGTTCAAATCCTTTAAATCACGCGGAAGATTAAGCTTTTCCAAAGATACATCAGAAATCTTCTTTTTTCTGTTGTTACCGTTATTTTTCATATCAAAACCTCAGTTAGTTTTTTCTTACAAGCAAGTATTTAGTGACATCTTTAAGGAATTCAGTGTCATCAAAATTTTCAAGAACATCAAGTGCGTCTTTTGTAAGCTTCTCAGAAATTTCCTTTGATTTTTCAAGTCCGAGAATAGTTACATATGTTGATTTTTTGCTTTCAGAATCAGAACCAATAGGTTTCCCAAGCTCCTCAAAGCTACCCTCAACATCAAGTATATCATCAACAATCTGAAAAGCACGTCCTACACAATCAGCATAACTCTCAGCAAAAGGAATCAAATCATCTCTGTTTGCAAGTATACAACCCATTACACAAGAAGCCTTTATGAGTGCTCCTGTTTTAAGGCTCTGGAGGGTGTTAAGCTCATCAAGTGAAATTCTACGGTTTTCCGCTTCAATATCAATTACCTGACCGCCAATCATACCATTGACACCTATTGCTTTAGAAAGAACATTAACAAGCTTTACTGCTGTTTCACAGGAAATTACACCCTCAACAGCTTTGTCAGTAATGATTTCAAATGGAAGAGTATTCAGAGCGTCTCCTGCAAGAAGTGCAATAGATTCAGGGTAAATCTTATGACAAGAAGGTCTTCCCCTTCTGAAATCGTCATTATCCATACATGGAAGGTCATCGTGTATCAAAGAAAAAGTATGGACAAGCTCCAGACAGCAAGCAATTTCAAGATATTTTTTATAATCATCACCGCAAAGTCTTGCAAACTCAAGAACAAGCATAGGTCTTAATCTTTTTCCGCCTGCCGAAAGCGAGTATTCCATAGCTTCACAAATAATTTTCTGAAGCTCAGGCTTTTTTGCGGTAATTCTCAAAAGGCATTCATTTATTTCCTTCTGATAGTTTTTATACATTATTTCGTTAATCTCAGTCATAATTCTACTCCGATTATTTGATTTCAGAAGATGTCACTTGTGTTCTCGCATTTTCAAGTTCCTGCTTACAGTTTACAGAAAGCTCTACTGCTTCCTTATAAAGTTCAAGGGACTCAGAAAGCGAAGTTTTACCATTCTCAAGGAGGTCTATTATTTCCTTGAGTCTGTCTATTGATTTTTCAAAATCCATTTTATCACCCGTTACAAATATTCTTAACCTCAGCAATCACCTTTCCGTGTTGCATAAGTATCTCTATTTCATCACCATTTTTAAGATTACCGGAATCACTGACCGCTTCTCCGTTAAGATTTACAATACTATAGCCTCTTTCCATAACAGCAAAAGGATTAAGAGTTGACAGTTTTGAAGCTGATTCTACAATGGTTTTATCAAGCTTTTCAAGTATGATTTTCATTGCGTTATCAGCTCTTAATTTAGCATTTTCAAAATATGAAATTCTATTTTCTATCAATGTCAAAGGCGAAGCTTTATCAAGCTTTTCCTTTAAGCTCTTATATTCATTTGAAAATTCATCAAGTCTGTTCATCATAACAAATTTGATATTAAACATAAACCTGTTAATTTCATTTATCAAATCCGTTTTATCAGGTACAGCAAGCTCAGCCGCAGCAGAAGGTGTAGGTGCTCTCAAATCAGCAGCATAATCTGCAAGTGTTGTGTCTGTTTCGTGACCTACAGCAGAAATAACAGGTGTAGAGCTGTTATAAACAGCAAGCACTACTTTTTCAGTATTGAACACACTCAAATCCTCGGCAGAGCCACCACCTCTCGCAAGAATTATTGTGTCCGCCTCTGCCCTGTCAGCTTCAAACATAGCCTTTGAAATCATTTCAGGAGCATCGCTACCCTGAACAAGCGTAGGAAAAACAACAACCTCACAGGAAGGACATCGTCTTGAAATTACATTTAGAATATCCTGCAAAGCCGCACCTGTTGAAGAAGTAACAACAGCAATTTTCTTGGGAAACTTACAGATAGAACGTTTTATAGAAGCATCAAAAACTCCCATTTCAGCAAGCTTTTTCTTAAGCATTTCAAAAGAAACTGCTGCGGCACCTATACCAACAGGACTGATTTCCTTTACATTAATCTGGTATGCACCGTCACGTTCGTAAAAATCAACGCTTCCAAAAGCAACAACGTTCATGCCGTTTTCAAGCTGAAATTTCAATGTTGAGAGATTATTTCTGAACATAACAGCTCTTACAAGTCCCTCAGCATCTTTCAGTGAAAAATATGCATGACCAGAATTATAATTTATATTCAAATTGGAAATCTCACCTTTAACGGCTATTCCAGATAGTTTTACATCATTTTTGAGCTTAAAGGCAACATACCTGTTAAGCTGTGAAACAGTCAATATTGAACTCATATTAACCCCTTTTTAATAGCAGCAAAAATAGCCACTCCTACTGCATTATCGCAAGAAAAATCAGGCTTCGCAAAAAAACAATCAAACTCAGCTTTGAGCTTGTCCCTGATTATCTTGTCAGACATAACGCCGCCTGCATAAATAATTTCAAGGTCGTTGTATTTTTCTTTAGCCTTTATGGTCATAGACCTGACGGCGCTATAAACATAGTCAAGGACGTATTTTGCAACATCTTCTGGTTTCACGCCATCAGCAAGCATCTTTTTGCAGATATTTTCCCCACCTGAAAGACAACAATCGTTATCTTTCATTGAAGGTTTAATTTTAAAATGCTTATCACTCTTCAAGGCAAGTTTTTCAAGCTCAGCACCACAAGGAAACTTAATACCGAGCATAAGCCCCACTCTGTCAATAAGCTGTCCTGCTTTAAGGTCAAGAGAATGAGCTATTTCTTCAGAAACTATAACTTCATCTTTATCGGGAGTACACAAAAGAAGGTCTGTTGTACCTCCGCTTACATGAAAAGCAAGAAATGGTTTTTCAGTTCTCAGCAAGTCAAGTCTGTTGCAGGAATAAAGTGCTGATAGAATATGCCCCACCTGATGTGAAGTCTTGAATATTTCACAGTTATTTGTAACAGAAACACTTTCGGCAACAGCTTCACCAACAAGAAAGCATGGCATATATGAGCCTTCAACCCAGCGTGGCTTTGTGGAAACGCCTACTGCGCAAAGGTTATCACAGCAACCTTTCAACTCAGATATAACTTCCGGAATTTGTTTTGTATGAAGAAAAACAGCGTCCGATTGTCTTAATCCCAACTCATTTTCTTTTACGGGAAGAAGCTTTCTGTTTTTAACAACTTCCATCCCATCGCTATCAAAAACAGCTACCGATGTAGCATAGTTACTGGTGTCAATTCCAAATGTCTTACTCATCTGAAAGGCTTCTTGAATATGCACCAAGAACGCCGTTTATAAATGAAACATCAGCCTTCTGAGCATATTTCTTTGTAATTATAACTGCTTCACTTATGGCAACATTTACAGGAACCTTTTCCTCATAAATTGCTTCATACAAAGCGAGTCTTAAAATTGCAAGATTGATTTTAGGTATTCTTTCAATACTTCTCTTATCACTGTATTTAGAAATTATCTTATCAATTTCCTCGACGTTTTCATATACGTTTATAACAAGCTTTTTTACTGCTTCGTTAAGTACAATTTCCTTATCATCATCAAGAGAATTCATAGCATCATCAAAAATAACTTCAAGGTCATCATCACGGAAGCTCTTCTCAAATATTATAACAAATGCAGATTCTCTTATTGCACTTCTTGGAATACTCACAAAAACACATCCTTAATTAAAAATCCTAACAAAACACCTTGAGCCTCCAGAGTATCCTCTGAAGGCCGTGATGAATTATTCAAAAGCAATATCAGCAACAATTACATTTACTCTTGAAACAGCAATTCCTGTCATAGACTGAACAGCGCTCTTTACGTTTGCCTGTACATTTTCAGCAACAGTAATTGCTTTATTTCCACTTTTGATGATGATTTTAAGTGAAATTTCAACAACATCATCTCTTAAAGCGATTGAAATCGCACCGGTGTCTTCCTTCTTGACAAAAAGGTCCTTGATTGTCTTGGTTGATGGAAGAATTGAATACACACCGTCAGTATCGTTTACAGAATTTCTGACGATTGATGCAATTACATCCTCACTGATTTTAAGTGAACCGGGAATGCTCTTTTTAACTTCAGCCATAATAATTACCTCCAATTTAAAACATTTTATACTGAATTAAATAAAACGTTATGCATAGTTACATATATTATAGCATCTTTTTTTAAAAAGCACAACCTTTTTATACTAATTTACATCAAAAATTCTGATATTTTCATTTAAAACATCAACCTCACTAAGAAGAATGTCCTTAATCTGCGCAGCTTCGTTAGCCTGAAGTCCTTCTGACTTTACAACAATATTAGCATTTTCGCCATCGAGATATACTACGCAATCATCAAAGCCTGCAGCTTTAATAAGGCTTTCAATCTGATTTTCACTTTCGATAAGAGCCGAAACAGACGCTGCCTTTTCTGTTGCGATTTCCTTTTCTTCCTCCGTTGAATCTCCGCCATTCATAATAACCTTGAGAGTTTCAACCGCCTCATCTCTTGAATTCATTTTATCAAGTCTTGCCTGAGCGAAATAGTCATCTGTTTTTGTATCTACAAGCTGAGATTCACCATAATTGACGTTAGCACCTTTAACCTTACCTGTGGATTTGATTTCTCCGTTACCGCTTGATGAAACAAAGTTTATGTATATTCCGAGAAAAAGAACAAGAGTTAGTCCCGCAAGCATAATCTGCTTCTTTCCGATAATAGCATTTGGCATTTTCATAATATTTCTTCCTTTCAAAATAATTATTTAAGTGGCATAACACATATGCTGTTTGATGATATTCCAAGAACAGTGGAAACTGCTCTGGTTACTTTTTCGATAACCCTTATATCTTCACCTCCCTGACACACAACACATACCCCGCTAATCTGAGGTTTATTTACTTTTTTAACAAGAGCCTCTTTTTTGCCATTTGTTTCAACAAAGACATATTGATTTTTATAGCTTTGTGATTGGTCGTCACTATCTCTTGAAAGCTCCTGTGCATATTCAAGCTCGGTTGTTCCTGAAACGGTAACCATTACCTTTGCATCACCTACCCCCGAAATTAGTTCAAGAAGTTTTACAAGCTCCTGTTCAGTATTATTTATATATTTTTCTGTATCAGTATCAATTTGAGCTGATGCCATAACAGACTCTGATTTTTCCTCGCTATTGTCAATAAAACCCGATAAAAAGATTAAAAGAATTCCTATTATTCCAATGACAAAGACAATTTTAATACGGTTGTCGTTATCAAGAAATGCTTTCAGTTTATTTTCGATGTCTTTGATTTTAGTTTTCATCATAAAACTCCACTTTTATATTATCTCCAAGATGTTCTTTAATGATTTCTAAGGCTTTTTCTTTGTTTTCCTTGTCAGTTGATATAGAAACCTTACTTACTTCTAAAAAATTATATTCGTCCACGTAGGTTTCTATGACAAGTTTTTTTACAGAAACGTAATCTCTTTCTAAATACAGAGAAAGATTCTTAGAAATATTTTTCTCAATCTGTTTTAAATACGCTTTATCAAGCTCTGATACAAGATTTTCACTTTCGTTCTGAGAAATCTCAGCAGTAGTAGGCAGGGTGATTTCTACTTCGCCATTTATAAAAGGCAGAATTATTGTAACCGTCAGAACAAGTGACATCAGCATTCTGAAAGTTTTATAAATCTTTATATCAGGAAGCATATTTTTAATTATTGCAAACGATACTCCGAGCAGACAACCTGCAAGCACCGCACATTTTACATCTTCCATATTTATCTCCTATTTTATCATAAGAAGCAAGGCAGTCGAAAGTATAAACATCACAGAAACACAAATTACTGTGCTGAGACAGATAGAAAGCATTGAAGATACACTTGACATAAGCACACATATTGGTTTTTCATCAAACATTTCCGCAATCATCTCACATACTTTTATCGAAAGTCTGATAACAACTATTGAAGCTACAGGCGTAATTATAATAAACAAGATAATAATTATTCCTAAACTTCCTATTCCGGAACGAATAACTCCCATACTTCCTTTCACAGTCAGAAAAGCTTCTGAAACAGCACCGCCAACCACGGGTACGAATGTTGAAACAACATACTTTGCCGACCTTGTAGCAACATTATCAACAGATGTGCCTATAATACTTCTGATTGACAGAACTGCCACTACAACAGTCATTGCTCCACCAAGAATCCATTGAACAACTTTTTTTAGTCCCTCTGCTGTTTTGTGAAAAGGAAAATCACTGTTAAGCGCACCTACCACCGACAAGCTAAGAACAATACTCAGTACAGGCAGTATAAACGTATTTGCAATAAGTGTGACAATTTCACATATAGAAAACATCACTACATAATAACTGTTTCCCGATGTAACATTACCGCTGGTAACAACGACACTTGTAAAAACAGGAATATAACAAGTCATAAATGTATTCATTCCATTAAGAGCGTTAAGACTTAAATCAATACAATCCTGCAAAGTGTTCATAATTACCGATAAAACCGTTATTACTGACACAAATGAAAAAACGCCACTTACAGAATTGTTCTCAGGTACGCAATTTTTCACAATCGAACAAAGTACAATCAGTGCAATTACCTTAACAAGAATTTTAACAGCGTGTCCTACATTAGCACTCAGAGCTGAAATGATTTTAGAAAAAATATCTGATGTTTCAAGCTCTTTTAATGTCTGAGGGTCTGATACGTCAATATCATATTTTTCGAGTTCTTGTGAAACATCACTGTCAATTCCTTCTTTAAATCCCTCGGTCATTTCCTGATATATTTCTTCTTCGTTTTTATCGGTTTCTTCTGCATATGCAGTTAACGGGAATAATAAAATAAGAAGTATTACTATCAAAACCGAAAAAACTCTTTTCATAATCCACCTACATTAAAATTCCTTCTATAATTGAAATCAGATTTTTGATAATTGGCAAAGACAATGAAAGCACAGTTATTTTTCCGGATAGTTCAACAACCGAAGCAAGACTGTTTTCTGAGCAATCCCTACATGTATCCGAACCAATATGAGTTATATAACAAATGCCTGCTGATTTCATAATTATATTTGCATATTCGCTGTTTATATCAGCTTTTATGAACAATTCATTGATTAATTCGTTTATCTCAGACAGCTTTGAAACAATAGATAAAACAACAAGCGCTACGGTTATTATCGAAAGAACTGTTGAAATTTCCTTTGTGTTTTTTTCAAGGACCTTGCAGAGAATTGATGCTACTACACAAAGCCCGCATATCATTACAACATCCATCAGTAAAGCCCGAAAATCGTCTTTATGCTATCAAACAAAGCTCCGATTTCTTTAATAATCATCATGAGAACAACTATAAGTCCTGCAAGGGTTGTCATCATCGCCTGTTCATCACGTTCTGCTCTTTTTAATAGTAAATTCAAAACAGCAACAATAATACCTATTCCTGCTATCTGAAAAATCAAATCTACGTCCATTGTTTTTTATCTCCTTTCAGACAAGAAGCAAACAGATAAAAAATCCCGATAATACACCACCGGTGCTTAAAAGCCTGCAACGGTTATCCTTTATTGCGGCAAGCTCTGAAAGCTCCTTTTCAAAATCCTTTATATATATTTCTATTGAAGAAAGCTGGCTTTGTAAATCCGAACTTCCAAGCTGGTTATAAAAATCTGTTAGCAGTTGTTTTTCATTATCATTCAGTTTTGTGAGATGAAGATTCCGACTTTCAAACAATTTGAATTCGTTTTTACTGAAAACATAAGAAAATAATTCTTCCCTTGTTGGAAGATGATATTCAAGTCGTGTTTTGAATTCACTAAGCATACGAATAACATTTCTAAGTTGACTGTATCGTTTTGTTATATTCTCAGATAGTGTCATTCCTATCAGTGATGTCGAAATAATTACTGCAATAAAGCCTGCTATTTTAATCATTTTTACCACCGACTTTTATGAGCTTTAAAAGCTTTCCGCACATACTACCTTTTCCTAAAACAGCCACATAATCAAATGCGCCTTCTTTTAAAAGCTTAGAAACCGTAATTCTTTTTTTAGCATCTTCGTAATCCGTACAGTGAGCAGTAGCAATTAGCGAAACACCAGAATTCACAGCGTATTCCAGAGCTTTATTATCATCTTTTGACCCGATTTCATCACAGATAAGTATCTCAGGCGACATAACCTTAACAGCGGTCATAATTCCATCGTATTTGTTATAACAGCAAAATACATCTGTAAGATTTCCTACATTGTTCTGAGGCGTGCCGCTGATTGTAGAGGAAATTTCATTTCTTTCGTCGATAAGAGAAATTCTGTGATATTTTGAAAGATTCGCACACAAGTCTCTTAAAACAGTTGTCTTTCCAGAGCAAGGAGCACCTATAATCAGAAGGCTTTTAACTCCATCACCGAATACTCTTGTAAATATATCAAAACTACAACCATTTACTTCTCTTGCGACACGGATATTTATTGATGAAATATCCTTGACACTGTCAACGCCGTATTCACGCATAGGATTAAACACAGCATTTCCACAGAAACCGACTCTGTTTCCGCCATTTATTGTTATATAACCCTGTGATATTTCTCTTTTAAAGCTATGTATTGAATTCTGAAATGCTGTGTTGAAGGTGTTTTCAATATCCGATTTAATGACCTTTACAGCATTTTCAGGGTTTCTTGTAAGCACTCCCGACTCTGTAACAAAATATTCGCTGTCAAACACGGTTACAGAAAGATATTTGTTAAGCCTTAATCTGATATCCTGAATACGCATTCTTTCTATTTCAGGTATTCTCATTACATTTATTCTGAGTTTTTCAGGAAGAATTTCGAGAGCCTTATCTATTTTGGAGTTTTCCTTTATCATATGTTATCGTTCCTTTCGTACAAGCTTGATAAATACTATGATTCCAGATTGTAAAATATTACTTACTTGTTGATTTATTTGATGATGTATGCTATAATTTTATAAAATATAACTAAATGAAAGGACGATAAATATGCAGGTGTCATTGACAGCGGAACAAATTGAGGCAATCAACAACATAAAAGCCATAATTAACGAAATCAAAAAAGTAATTATAGGTAAAGACGAAGTTATCATAAAATCTCTTGTTGCAATTCTTGCTAAGGGGCATATCCTATTTGAAGACATTCCGGGGGTTGGTAAAACCACTCTGGCACTTGCCCTTTCAAAATCGTTATCTCTTGATTACAAAAGACTTCAATTCACACCTGACGTACTTCCGTCAGATGTGACCGGTTATTCTATATACAATAAGGAAAACAGCACCTTCGTTTTTAAGGAAGGCGCTGCTTTGACAAATCTCTTTCTTGCTGACGAAATCAACAGAACTTCAAGCAAGACACAGTCTGCACTTTTACAGATTATGGAAGAAGGTAAAATCACTATCGAAGGCATTACCAAAAATGCTCCTGACCCTTACATTGTAATTGCCACACAGAATCCTATCGGTTCAATCGGCACACAGATGCTTCCTGAATCACAGCTTGACAGATTTATTATAAAGCTTTCTATGGGATATCCTGACCTTGAAAGCGAAATCGGTATGCTCAAGTCAAAGGAGGGCGGAAATCCTATTGATACTGTGAACGCTGTTGTAAGTGTTGAACAGCTCAGAAAAGCAAGAAAAGTTGTCGATGAAATTTTCGTTTCTGATAAGGTTTACGAATATGTTGCAAAGATTGTAAAAGCCACTAGAGAGCATAATTTCATAAAGCTCGGTGTAAGTCCGAGAGGTGCTATTGCACTCATCAACATAACAAAGGCTACTGCTCTTTTAAAAGGAAGAAATTACGCACAGCCTGATGATGTTTTATATGCTATCAATGACGTTATTGGTCACAGAATTATTCTTAATTCAAAGGCCAAGGTAAATGGTGCTGACATAAACAGCATCATTACAGAAATTGTAAATTCAGTTGAAGTCCCGAAAGTAGCAAAGGCCGGTATTTTATGATTAGTGTAAAAATATTCTATATATTTATGCTTATTGGTATATTTATATTTTACATCATGTACATTGACGTTATCTCTTTTGTAATGCTGATGTTTGTACTGATTATGCCTGTTGTTACATGGATTTTATTCTGTATTTCAAGAAAAAAGCTTGACTTATCCTTAAGAAGCTCAAGTATGAATGTTTCTAAAAATGATGCGATAATCCTTAATCTCATAGTTAATAACAAAAGCTTTATTCCTATATCAAGAGTAGATATTACTATATCATACAAAAATGATTTTCTTGGTGTGTGGGACAATTATGTTGTAAGCACTTTTGCAAGAGCAAACAACACACAGAAGCTTTCGTCTGTAATAAAACCTGAATTCTGCGGTGGGGTTACTGCAAAAATAGAAAGTATTGTGGTTTATGACTTGCTTTTGCTTCATAAGAAAAAGTTCAAAGCACGAAAGCTCAATGCTTCTAAAACAACAGTAAACAGTCTTGTTTTTCCTGATATTTCAGAAATCGACCTTGAAGTAAACATTGCAAACACTGTTGACTACGAAAGCGAATATATGTCAAAAACTCAGAAAGGCGACGACCCTTCGGAAATCTTTGATATTCACGAGTATGCCCCCGGTGACAAGCTTAACAGAATTCACTGGAAAATTTCCGCAAAATCAGAGGAAACCTACGTAAAGGATTTCTCGCTGCCGATAGCAAACAACACCTTTCTGTTGTTTGATTCTAAAATCAGCAACGCAAATGAGATATTCAAGGCCTTAACTACGTTTGATATATGCCTCGAAGCTATTTTTTCTTTTTCATACTGTCTTTGCGAAAAAGAAGTTATTCACAACGTAGTTTATTTTGACCGTATAACAAACGAATTCAGCAGGAATACAATAACTGATATAGATGAATGCAGATATGCTGTTTCTGAGCTTTTAAAGGCTAAAGGAACGCCTTCTGAACAGTCAGTAATCTGCGATTATTTAAGCTCAGAGTATAACGGCAAGCAGAAAATCGTTTATTTCACTTCGTGTATAAGCAAGAATGAGCTTGAATTTATTTCAGAAAACACAATCAGTGACATTACTGTAATTTGTGCAGATGAGATTGATTTTGAATGTTACCCTGTCCCTGATGGCATCAATCTCTTCATTATCAAAGATAATAACATTTCAAAAAGTATAGAACAATTAAAGTTTTAACTGGTAGAAAATTATGAAGAAAAACAAATCATTGACTAATAACGGCATCGTACTGAAAAGAGAGATGATTTCTGATTTCAGTAACAACGATATTGGTTTTACCTATTTATTCAGAATATTTCTTGTAATGCTGACTTCAATATGCACAATAGGCGCATTTGTAAGTTCAATAAAGATGGAAATGAATCTGACTGCATTGATATTGTTTGATATTGTTGCAACTTTACTATTATGCTCTTTTAAATTAAAAAGCAAAATTGTAAAGGTATGCAGCATATTCGTTATTGGAATTATTGTTTTGTTTTTTATTTTAAAAACAAAAGACATAATTCTTGGTTTTCAGCACATTATCAATAAATATCTGGAAGCTGTTGATGCTGAGAAGCTTTTCAATGACATTTCAAACATTAACAAATATTCTTATATAAATCTTTCTTATACGCTGATACTGTTTCTGGTGATAGTAGGGCTCTGTTTCACATTGTTTTATCGTTTCAGCTTTATAGGTACACTAAGTCTGACATTCCCTTTTCTTGAACTTGGTATATTCTGGGGATTTGTACCTGACTACTTTTGCTTCTTTGTGCTTCTCTGTGTGTGGTTTATAGTGCTTTGCTCACAAAACTGTATAGGTACTAATGTTAAGTATTCAAAGGGTGATAAGTATTTACCTAAAACAGGCAAGAACGTGTTTTATTCAAACTCAGAAAGCCAGATATTTCATAGTGGTTCAAGGGCATCTATATTTATTGCTGTTCTTAGCTTAATCGTACTTGTTTTTTCTCTGATAATCAGCAGTATTTACGGAGACAGACCAGACAGCATAAACAACACCCGTTTATCAATAAAAAACGCTTTAGAAAATTTTGAGGTTGAGGAAATTCCCTCTTACGTCGACGACATTCTTGGAAACTTTAACATTAACACGAATTTTTCAGACAATCCTGATTTCTTCGGAGGTAGACTCGGTAATAAAAGTAAAATCAAATTCAAAAACAAGGTTATGCTTGAAATAGAAATTGAAGACCTATTTACTGCAAATGTTTTATATTTAAAAGGAGTTTCATCGGGAGTATATAATAAAAACTCATGGAAACAGCTTGATGCTGATGTTTATAAAGACTATGAATATTTATTTGATAGTTCTGAATATGATTTTCAGGATTACAGTTCACTTCTGATAAACAATTCTTCTGTTGTTCCAACAGAACCTAAAAAGATATTTATTGAAGACAAAACCCAAAGCAATTGTTTTTATATGCCTTATTCAGCTGATTTCAGTACGATTACAAATACATATACGGTTAACGATTTATATTTGAAAACAACTGAAAACAGCTATTCTTACTCATACGAAAACCATATTCGTTATTCTGAATCTATACCAAATTATCAAGAGTTTCTTCTTCCTATGAATTTAGAAGACTATATAGAATATGAAGATTTCGTATATGAAAACTATCTTGATTTTGATGATGAAATTATCAGAAATACTTACAACGAAATCAGCATAGAAGCCTTTGAAAGTTATTTTGATTATTTAGAATATGGACATTTAATAAGCTATGAAAGCTATTTTCACAATTTAGATGATATGTTATCTATATCAGAATACAAAAATTACTTAGATTATGATTGTCTTGAGGACGGCTTTTTAAATTTAAATGCTTACCGATATGATGACATTAACTGTGTTAATAACGTATCAGCACTAATTCAAAAGTATTTTGATGACAACTATACTTACACTCTCGAACCAGGCAGAACACCAATGGGTGAAGATTTTGTTCAGTACTTCTTAGAAGAACAGAAAAAGGGTTACTGCACATATTTTGCATCTGCAGGTACATTGCTGATGAGAGCATTCGGCTTCCCTGCAAGATATGTCGAAGGATATGTAGCACCAAGAGAAGAGTTTCTATCAGATGAAACAACAGGAACCTACAGAGCTGAAATCAAAGACAAATATGCACATGCGTGGTGTGAGGTCTTTGTTAAGAGCATTGGTTGGATTCCTGTGGAGTTTACTCCTAACTATGAAGATGCTATGGAAAATTACGTAGACCCGGAAACTACCACAACAACCAAAAAGGAAACAACAACTACGACCAAAAAAGAAGAAATCACATCAACTTCCAAGGATAATCATAATAGCAATCCTGACAATAACAATGAAGATTCAACTACTATCACAACACTTGAACACAAATCTCCAAACGGAAACAAGACTGATTATGAAAAGATAATCCGTATTGTTGTGTCAACTGTTTTAGTGATTGTAAGTATTCTGTTACTCCTATATTTATGGAAGCTCATTTACGACAACAAACGCAGAAAGCACGAAACTTTGGTTTCAGATTCTGACAGAAATAAGGCTATAATTGAGATTTACGGATACCTGTTGAAAATACTTAGTGCTGTAAAAGTCAATGTCAATGATTTCAGAACTGACATTCAGGACGCAAGTAGCCTTTATGAACAGCTTGAAAAGTTTGAAATAACGGTAAATCCCGATGAATTCAACGAATTTATCATTCTTGCTGTTGAAGCTGATATGAGCAGAAACATTGTAACTGAAGATTCTTACGAATTTGCATTCACTCTTTACAACAAGCTGAGAAATGAGATTTATACAAAGGTTTCGCCTCTAAGAAAGCTTATTTTAAAGTATTTCAGATTTTTATATTAAAAAATAAGTGGTAGTGAGAAAAACTCATTACCACTTTGCTTTTTTTAAAATAAAAAACGCCTGAAAACAGACGTTTTTAATATCAGTACTGTATATATGATTTAACCAATGCCTGAAGAAGCTCGTCTCTGTCGATATGTCTGATTAAGCTTCTTGCATTATTATAGGTGGTTATGTATGTCGGGTCCTCAGAAAGAATATAGCCTACAATCTGGTTTATAGGATTATAGCCTTTTTCTCTCAAAGCGTCATAAATAATCATCAAAGTTTTTTTCATTTCTTTTTCCTTATCATCCTTGACTGAAAAGGTCATGGTCTGGTCGTGCATCGGCTATTCCTCCTTTGTCTTATCTTCAATTTCTATTATATTCTAATTTAAGAAAAATAACAAGTCTTTTTTAAAATTTTATATGATAATTACAAAAATAAGCAGTTTAAATTGTAATTTTAAACAAAAATCAAAAATCAGTATCCTCATCATCTTCGATAACAAGGTAATTCTTTTTAGGGTAATTTATTTTTTCGTACAGATTATCAATAAGAAAAATCTTCGGCTTACTATTTACAAAATACAGTGAAACAGTATTGTTTTTAACCGGAGCTTCTTTAGTTCCCTTTTTGGTTTTTACAAAAACTTTGGTATTTTCCGTGTTTTTCAGGTTAAAGACCATCTCTCCGAGAAGATTCTGAGAGGTTTTTTCAACATCATCATAGTAAAAAGAAATCTCAGTAGCTTTACCTGACACCACACTTGTTTGTGAATGTTCAATATGGTCGTCATAAATTCTTGTCCAGTTGTTTTTATCGTTAATCTGTTCGGCTGATTTATAAAGAAGGTACGCTGTAAAAATATTAAAACCTGCTATCAGTAATATAAATATTTTAACCACAGTCTGTGGAACAAAAAATGAAATCAACACTATAATCAGCCCTATAACAAGGCTTTTAGTTGCATTTTTTTTAATCTTTTTACGTTCATTTGCCGCACTGAATTCCACAAGCTGGGCTGTTCTTTTATCTATTTTAGGCGGATACTCATAAAGAAGCATATATTTCACCTTTCATAAAGCACAAGCGGTTTCCAATAATGAAAACCGCTGTATTATTTTACTTATTATCCTTAGCTCTGATTTCAGTTCTTCTGATTTTACCGCTGATTGTCTTTGGAAGTTCGTCAACAAACTCAACAATTCTTGGGTACTTATAAGGTGCAGTTGCGTTTTTAACATAAGTCTGCAATTCCTTAACAAGCTCGTCTGAACCAGTCCAGCCCTTAGCAAGAACGATTGTAGCCTTAACAACGTTACCTCTGATAGGGTCCTTAGCGCCTGTTACTGCACATTCAAGTACTGATGGGTGTTCCATAAGAACGCTTTCGATTTCAAAAGGACCGATACGATAGCCTGACGCCTTGATAAGGTCGTCAGTTCTTCCTACATACCAGAAATATCCATCTTCATCACGCCAAGCTGTATCGCCTGTATGATAAATATTATCGTGCCAAGCATTTTCGGTAGCTTCCGGATTTCTGTAATATTCCTTAAAGAGTGCCTTATGGTATCTTCCGTCAGTTCTTACAACCATTTCACCTACTTCACCATTTGGAAGTGAATTTCCGTCCTCGTCAACGATATCAACGTTATAAAGTGGAACAGGCTTACCCATAGAACCTGGCTTTGGTTCCATACCATAGAGGTTTGCAACAGCAAGAACAGTTTCAGTCTGACCGAAGCCTTCCATAAGCTTTATACCTGTATATTCATAGAATTTATTGAACACTTCAGGGTTTAAAGCTTCACCAGCGATTGTAGCGTACTTAAGGTTTGAAAGGTCATAGTTTTCGATACCTTCCTTAATAAAGAAACGATACATTGTAGGTGGTGCGCAGAAAGAAGTAATCTTCTTATCCTGAATTGTTTTAAGCATATCAGCAGGGTTAAATCTGTCAAAATCATAAACCAGCACTGTTGCGCCACATGTAAGCTGTCCAAAAAGCTTACCCCAAGCACATTTACCCCAGCCTGTATCAGAAATTGTAAGGTGGAGTGAATTTTCATCAACGTGATGCCAGTGTTTAGCAGTTATAATGTGTGCAGCAGTATAGTAGTAGCTATGAAGTACCATCTTTGGATAGCCTGTTGTTCCAGAGCTGAAGTAAAGAAGCATAGGTTCATCAACCTGTGTTTCAACTCTTTCAAGAGTCTTAGGATACTTTTCAACTTCAGAAAGGAAGTTTGTCCAGCCTTCCTTTTCACCGTGCACTATAAATTTTTCTTCAATGCCATTATACTTTTCAAATGACGCTTCGATTTCTGAAACAGTATGTCCTTCGCCGGTAGCTACAACATACTTAACAGAAGCTGATTCAAAACGATAAACATAGTCTTTGGTCATAAGCTGGTCTGTTGCAGGAATAATTACAACGCCGATTTTCATAAGTCCATAAACAAGGAACCAGAATTCGTAATGTCTTTTAAGAACAGCCATTACCATATCGCCTTTTTTAGCACCGTGTGCAAGGAACATATTAGCAACCTGATTTGATTTTTCGGAAAGCTCCTTGAATGTAAATTTATGTTCTTCGCCCTTTTCGTTCATCCAGTGAATAGCAACCTTATCAGGATGTGTTTTTGCAATTTCATCGATAACATCATAGCTGAAATTATAGTTATCAGGTGTATTGAGTTCAAACTTTACAAGGTTTCCCTTATCGTCAAATTCTTCATTGACAAATCTTTTGTAGAAATTATTTAGTTCGCTCATAGTATATTCCTTCCAAAATTACTTTTTAATCAGTACCGCAAGAAATTCGCAGTCTTCCCCACCGTAGGCAATCATTCCGTGAGGTGTATTTGAGTTATAATAAAGTGAATCGCCTTCGTTTAAAATTTCGATATGGTCACCAATAACAAACTTAAGGCTACCCTTAATTACATAGTCCCATTCCTGACCCTCGTGAACAGAAAGCTTAATCGGCTTATCCTGTTCAGCATCATCATATGGAGCCTTAACAAGGAGAGGTTCGATTTCTTTATTTTTGAAGCTGTAAGCAAGGTGCTGATAAGCAAATCTTTCACGTCTTTCAATAGGAAGTCCCTTATCTTTTCTAACGATAGAGTATGTAGTAAGCTTTGGAGTTGTGCCTGTGAGAATTGCTACAAGGTCAACATTGAAAAGCTCAGAACACTTATAAAGAAATGTTACTGAAAAATCTTTTTCTCCTGCTTCAATCTTTTTATAATCCTCAACATTCATATCGGTTTTTTCGCAGAATTCTTCAATAGAAAGGTCACAGGCAGTTCTCAGCCCCTGAAGTCTTTCGGCTACTTCCTTAATATTGTAGTTAATCATTTAAATCTCTCCTTTATTCAAATTATTTATAATAGATATTATTTCCTTAGGATACTTAACAATAAAATCACTTCCGGCATTTAAAAGTTCTTCACGACCTCGGAAGCCCCACTCACAACCGCAAATAAGAAGTCCTGCGTTATGACCTGTCTGAACATCCACATCAGAATCTCCTACATAAAGGGTTTCAAAAGGCTTAACATTTGAGTAATTCATAATATCAAAAACAATCTGCGGGTCAGGTTTTTTCGGTACGCCTTCTTTTTTTCCTGAAACATCAGAAAAAGCAATTTCCTCAAAAAGCTTTGACACAATTTCTTTTGTGAATACGTCAGTTTTATTTGATGCAACGGAAATCATAACGTTCATTTTGTTAAGGTTCTTCAAAAGTTCATAAATCCCGTCATAAGCCCTCGTTTTATCAAGGCAGTGTTCACTATAATATGCAAGGAATTCGTCGTGCAATCTCATAATCACTTTTTTGTCATCGGTTTTACCCTTTAAAGCTCTTTCAACAAGCTTAAGGGTTCCGTCGCCAACAAACTTATAATATTTATCCGTATCGTTTATCGGATATCCGTTTTTTGAAAGAATAAAATTAACAGAATCCGCAAGGTCACAAACAGAATCTACCAGCGTTCCGTCAAGGTCAAAAACAACCAGCTTTATCATTATTTATCACTTTCTTTCGCGCTAAAGTAATAATACTACAACTTTATTGATAGTTTGCTTCTAAAAAATTACCTAATTATTAACGCGGTATACTAAAATATTATGTGATACATAACCTGAAATTAATCATACCGAATGATTCATAACTAATCTTCGAGTTTTGATGCAAGAAGTGGTGAATAATGATTTCTGAAGTCTGTAAACGTACCATTATCAAGTGCTTCTCTGATTTTTTCGGTAAGAGTATTATAAAAATACAGGTTATGCATAACCGCAAGTCTACCGCCAAGCTGTTCATCAGCTTTGAAAAGATGTCTGATATAAGCTCTTGAAAAGTTTCTGCAGGTCGGGCAATCGCAGTGCGGGTCAAGTGGTCTTGGGTCTGTTTCATAGCGTTTATTGGTAGCGTGCATAATTCCGCCCCATGTGAAAATAGTGGCGTGTCTTGCATTTCTGCTTGGCATAACGCAGTCAAAGAAATCAACACCACGATAAACTGCCTCAATAATATTAGAAGGAGTACCAACGCCCATAAGATAACGTGGCTTATCCTTTGGCATAAATGGTTCAACCTGTTCAATAATGTGATACATAACCTCAGTAGGTTCGCCTACTGCAAGTCCACCGATAGCAAATCCGTCAAGCGGAAGCTCTCTTATCTCTTTCATATGCTCAATTCTCAAATCATCATAGGTACAGCCCTGATTGATACCAAAAAGCATCTGCTTAGGGTTGATTGTAGTTTCAAGAGAATTAAGACGATTCATCTCATCTATGCAGCGTTTTAACCAGCGTGTTGTTCTTTCGCAGCTCTTTTTTGAATAGCTATGTTCAGCAGGGTTTTCAACACATTCATCGAAAGCCATTGCAATAGTTGACGCAAGATTAGACTGGATTTTCATACTCTCCTCAGGTCCCATAAAAATCTTTCTGCCGTCAACGTGAGAGTTGAAATAAACGCCTTCTTCTTTGATTTTTCTGAGTTTTGCAAGTGAAAAAACCTGAAATCCGCCACTGTCTGTCAAAATAGGCTTCTGCCAGTTCATAAACTTATGGAGTCCGCCCATTTTATAAACAATTTCGTCGCCAGGTCTTACGTGAAGGTGATAAGTATTACAAAGCTCAACCTGTGTTTTAAGTTCGTTTGCAAGGTCGATTGAAGAAACTCCACCTTTAATAGCTGCGGCAGTACCGACATTCATAAAAACAGGTGTCTGAATTGTACCGTGAGGAGTAACAAATTCGCCTCGTCTTGCGTTTCCTTCTTGTTTTATAAGTTTAAACATAAATTATCCTCAATTCATTCCGTATAGTGAATTAGTTTCTTTATTGCGATATTCGTGCTTTTCGTAATATCCGATAAGGTCGCCCTTTTCATCACGAAGGGCAATCATATAAACATCTTTATTTTCCTTTTTATTATGGAAAGTAAAAATTCTGTTGTTATTTTTATCTATTTTAAACCAGTCAACAACTCTGTTGATTTTTTCCACAGAGACGCTGTTATGACAATCAAGAAGTGACTTCCCCATTAGTTTATCGCCACCCCATTTTTCATAGGAAGAAACGGCTGACGGGTTCATATAAACAATAATATGTTCAAGGTCACATATAACAACCGGTGCTATATCTGTATCAATAACACTCTTTAAAAATACTGAAATATCCATAAATTCTCCTTACAAAATCAACATACTATCGCCAAAGCTGAAAAATCTGTATTTTTCTTCTACTGCAATTTTATATGCATTCATTGTATTTTCATAGCCCATAAATGCTGAAACAAGCATAATAAGTGTACTTTCAGGCAGGTGGAAATTTGTGATAAGTCCGTCAAGCACCTTGAATTCATAGCCAGGATAGATAAATATATCAGTAAAGCCGTCGCAAGCCTTGATTTCACCATTATTGAAGGTAGCAACGCTTTCAAGAGTACGGCAGGAAGTTGTACCGACAGCTATAACTCTGCCACCATTTTTTTTGGTTTCGTTAATCAGACGTGCTGTTTCCTCAGGCATTTCGTAGTGTTCGCTATGCATTTTATGGTCAAGAACATTTTCTTCCTTTACGGGTCTGAAAGTACCCAGACCTACGTGAAGTGTAACATAAGCAATATTCACACCCATAGCCTTTATTTCGTCAAGCATTTCGGTAGTAAAATGAAGGCCTGCTGTCGGAGCGGCAGACGAGCCGATTTCTCGTGAATAAACCGTCTGATAACGTTCCTTATCCTTTAGTTTTTCAGTAATATATGGTGGAAGTGGCATCTGTCCGATTTCATCAAGGACAGCAAAAAGGTTTCCTTCACAGGTAAATCTTGCTACTCTGTTTCCATCCTCTTTAACATCAATAATTTCCGCCTCAAGAAGTCCGTTTCCGAATGTGAATTTTGTTCCGATTTTCGCTTTCTTACCAGGTCTGCAAAGAATTTCCCAGACCATATTTTCTTTCTGTTCAAGGAGTAAAAACTCGATAAAAGTTCCGTTATCTGATTTTTCACCGTAAATTCTTGCAGGAAGTACCCTTGAATCATTAAGCACAAGCAAGTCACCTTTTTTAAGGTAGTCACATAAATTATAGAAATGCTTATGTTCAATCTCCCCGTTATTTCTATCAATTTTTATCATTCTTGATGAGTTTCTCGGCTCTACCGGAGTCTGTGCTATAAGCTCATCAGGCAGGTCATAATAGAAATCCGACTTCTTCATATTATTGATATCAAGCATAATTTTTCTCCTGATTTATAATTTTTTTCTTTTAAAATAGTATTTTTCGTTCAAAATAGATAATTTTACGAAAATGTGTTGACAGACCGCCTAAAGTCTGTTATTATAAAAACATCAGATAGAGGCGCGGTCAAGATGAGTATTCGTTTCACGCTTTTGCAGTGTCACCCGACACGAAACGAAGAAAGGTGAGATTGCCGAAGATTTCTGCTCGCGGGTGCCGGCAGTTATCTGATTACAGGTTTAAGAAATCTGTAATTGTCATCATACATCATGATGGAGTGCTATCGACATATTTATTTTGATTATAATATTTTTCTGTCAATATGTCAACTCTATATTTGTATGGTGAACTGGTTTTTGACCGGTTTTTTTTATGTAAATTATTACTCTGCATTGTTTTGCAGTGAAAAGGAGAATTTTTTATGAAAAAGTTTAATGTAGGCATCATAGGTGCAACAGGTATGGTAGGTCAGCGTTTTGCTACACTTCTTGAAAATCACCCATGGTTTAACGTTGTTTGTCTGGCAGCTTCACCAAGAAGTGCCGGTAAAACTTACGAAGAAGCTGTTGGTTCAAGATGGGCAATGGCAAACCCAATGCCTGAAGCTTTGAAAAATATGATTATGCTTGATGCTACTGCTGATATTTCAAAGGTAGCTGAAAAGGTTGATTTTGTTTTCTGTGCAGTTGATATGAAGAAGGACGAAATCAAGGCTCTTGAAGAAGCATACGCTAAGGCAGAAATTCCTGTCGTTTCTAACAACTCAGCTCACAGATTTACAGATGACGTTCCTATGGTAGTTCCAGAAATTAACCCTGAACACATTGAAGTTATCAAGTCACAGAGAG
The DNA here is from genome assembly GCA_015066705.1 of Ruminococcus sp. Taxonomy (GTDB): domain Bacteria; phylum Bacillota; class Clostridia; order Oscillospirales; family Ruminococcaceae; genus JAAZZIT01. The sequence continues at coordinate 31,510 of SVNV01000010.1, read as the reverse complement.
CCAGACTTGGCACAAAGAGAGGATTTGTTGCTGTTAAGTCAAACTGTTCAATCCAGAGCTACGTTCCTGCTCTTCACCCACTTATGAAATACGGTGTAAGCAAGGTTCTTGCATGTACTTATCAGGCTATCTCAGGTGCAGGTAAAACTTTTGAAACATGGCCTGAAATGGTTGACAACCTCATTCCGTTTATTGGCGGTGAAGAAGAAAAGTCAGAAAAAGAACCTCTTAAGGTCTGGGGTAAGGTTGAAGGCGACGTTATTGTAAACGCTTCTAAGCCTGAAATCACAACACAGTGCCTCAGAGTACCTGTTTCAGACGGACACACTGCTGCTGTATTTGTATCATTTGACCAGAAGCCTTCAAAGGAAGAAATCCTCAAGGCCTGGAAGGAATTTGCAGGTGTTCCACAGGAGCTTGAACTTCCTTCAGCTCCAAAGCAGTTCCTCAACTACTTTGAAGAGGACAACAGACCTCAGGCTAAGCTTGACAGAAACCTCGAAGGTGGTATGGCTGTTTCTATCGGTCGTCTCAGAGAAGACACACAGTATGACTACAAGTTTGTATGTCTTTCACACAATACATTGAGAGGTGCTGCAGGCGGAGCTGTTCTTCTTGCCGAGCTTCTCGCAGCTAAGGGATATTTTGACTGATGAGTATTGAAGTAATTAACGCTTGCGACAAGCATATTCCGGAAATCTTTACACTTCTCAGAGAACTTGCTGATTTTCAGCATATGGGAAGTGATTTCAAGATAGACATTGACAGACTTAAAGAAATGATACTTACTGAAAAATCCCTGAATGCACTTGTTGCTGTAAGAAACGAAGAGGTAGTTGGTACTGCCCTTTACTACACAAGCGGTGTTTCAGCTTTTGCAGGAAAGAAGATTCTTAGTCTTGATGCAATCTATATTAAGGAAGATTTCAGAAAAAACAGCGTAGGACGTGAGATTTTTGCAAAGCTCAGAACTATTGCAAAAGAAAATAATTGTTGCAGAATAGAATGGAAATGCCAGTCCTGGAATGTTGAAGCGGGAAACTTTTTTAAGATTGTCGGTTCAAAGCAGGACGAAGGCTGGACAGCATTTTCAATCAATCATATATAACAGATGAAAGGAGTTTTTCCTATGAAAAATACAATTTTTACAGGAGCGGCTGTTGCTATTGTTACACCTATGAATGCTGACGGAAGTGTTAACTACGATAAGCTTGGCGAACTTATTGATTTCAACATTGATAACGGAACAGACGCTATCGTTATCTGCGGAACAACAGGCGAAGGTTCTACCCTGTCAGACCAGGAGCACGTTGACTGCATAAAGTATGCTATTGACAAGACTGCAAAGAGAGTACCTGTAATTGCAGGTACAGGAAGCAACGACACAGCTTATGCTATAAAGCTTTCTAAGCATGCTGAAGAGCTTGGTGCTGACGCACTTTTAGTAGTTACACCATACTACAACAAAACTTCTCAGGCAGGTCTTGTAAGACATTTTACTGAAATTGCTGACGCTGTCAACATCCCTATGATTCTTTACAGCGTTCCTTCAAGAACAGGTGTGAACATTGCTCCTGAAACAGTTTGCAAGCTCGCTGAACACAAGAATATTGTTGCTATCAAGGAAGCAAGCGGAAACATTTCTCAGATTGCAAAGATTGCTGCTATATGTGGTGACAAGATTGACATATACAGCGGAAACGACGACCAGATTGTTCCTATTATGGCTCTTGGAGGTAAGGGAGTAATCTCTGTTCTTTCTAACTGTATTCCACAGGAAACTCACGATATCTGTCAGCTTTGTCTTGAAAACAAGTATGACGAAGCAAGAACACTTGCAAACAAGTATCTTGAATTTGCAAACGACCTCTTTATCGACGTAAACCCTATCCCTGTTAAGGAAGCCCTTAATATCATGGGATTTGAGGTCGGCGAATGCAGACTTCCACTCATTCCTCTTAGTGATGATGCAAGAGCTAAACTTACTGAATCAATGAGAAAAATCGGACTTGTTAAGTAGTCAATAGCTTTTTGAAAGGATTTTTAAAATGATTAGGATTGCTATATGTGGCTGTTGCGGAAAAATGGGAAGATTTATTCACGATGTTATTTCTGAGCGAAATGACTGTGAAACTGTCTGTGGCATTGACAAAATTACAACACCTTATGCTGACTTCCCTATTTTTGAAAAAGCAAGTGAAATTCCACAGAAGCCTGATGTTATAATTGATTTTTCACACCCATCAACTCTTGATGACCTGCTTGATTACTGTCTTACTAATGGTACTCCTATTGTTATTGCTACGACAGGTTACAACGATGAGCAGATTGAAAAAATCAACAAAGCAAGTGAGCAGATTCCTGTTTTCTTCACATTCAATATGTCTTTGGGAATCAATCTTCTTACAGAGCTTGCTAAAAAGGCTACACAGATTCTTGGCGGTCAGTTTGACATTGAAATTATTGAAAAACATCACAATCAGAAGATTGATGCTCCAAGCGGAACTGCTATTATGCTTGCAAATGCAATAAACGAAGAGCTTGATAACTCCTATAACTATGTTTATGACAGACATTCTGTCAGACAGAAGCGTGGTAAAAACGAAATCGGAATGCACGCTATCAGAGGAGGAACTATTGTCGGTGAACACGAAATCATCTTTGCAGGTCGTGATGAGGTTATTTCACTCAAGCACGAAGCACACTCAAAGCAGGTTTTTGCCGTTGGTTCTGTGAACGCTGCTGTATTTATGTCAGGAAAGCCGGCAGGACTCTATGCTATGAAGGATTTATTATAAATATTCTGATTACAATTAACACATAAGCACATACAGAAATAACTGTATGTGCTTATTTTTATAAAGCTATTGAAATTTTTGCCAAAATATGCTAAAATAGTTGTAATTTAACGAAAGGACAGTTTTTTATGAAATTTCGCAAATTCTTGTTAGCTTTAACAGCTATGGCGATTTTTACTTCAAGTATGACTTCTTGTGGTAATAAAATCGATAACACTGACATCGGCACAATGACTCTTGCAACTAAAAATACAAATGCTATAACTAACGAGCAAGGTCAGCAGATTATTACTGTACCACCAAAACCAAATGAAAACCTTCCTGACAAAACATCAGTTCATGTTGTATGTGCAGGTGACAATCTTATTCACGATACAATTTATCTTCAGGCAAAAAACAGAACAGATGATGGAAGCTATGACTTTTCGCCAGTATATGAAAGAGTTGTAAAATACATAAAGCCTGCAGATTTGGCTATCTTAAATCAGGAAACAATCGTTACAGGTGAGTTTGCACCTTCTACATATCCTACTTTTTGTTCTCCTGAGGCTTTGGGTGACCATATGGTTGAAATTGGATTTGATGCTATTTCAATGTCAAACAATCACGTTCTTGACAAGGGTGAAAGTGGACTTATTGCTACTCTTGACTACTGGGACAAGAGACATCCAAACATCATCAGATACGGTGCCTACAGAAACACTCAGGATATGGACAACATCAGAATCACCACAATTAATAACATTACTATTGCATTTCTCGGATATATGGAGCACACAAACGGAATCAAGCACAATGCTGAACAAGGCACAGAGCTTGTATATCTTGATGAGCTTGATTTGATTGAAAAACAGATTAAAAAAGCTGACGAGCTTGCTGATGTTGTTATTGTTTCACCGCACTTTGGAGTTGAGGTTACAAACGAAGTTTCAAGCAGTCAGAGAAGCCTTTCAAAGAAGTTTGCTGAATGGGGTGCTGACGTTATTGTAGGAACTCAGCCACACACAATTCAGGAATGTAACTGGGTTGAAGCTGACAACGGAAACAAGGCTTTTGTATACTACTGTCTCGGCAACTTTGTTTCGGCAATGGGCGACAACAGAGCTATGATGGGCGGTCTTGGTGATTTCACCATTATAAAGGACACCAAAACCGGTAAAGTAACTATTGAAAATCCTAAAGTTATCCCTATAATCACACATTTTGAACACAATTACAGTAATGTAACAATCTATCCTCTCAGCGAATACAATCAGGACCTTGCATATGCACATGGGATGAGCATATTCAATATGGACCTCATTTATGACATTTACAGCAATGTTCCTGAAGAGTTTTTATCAATAGAATAAAGAAAAATGCCTCCGATACATTCGGAGGTGTATTTTTAGGTGAATTTATGAAATTAGATAACATTGATAACGGAAAAACATTTGACTGGGGTAAAACTTCAGAATATTATGCTAAATTCAGAGACATTTATCCAGAGGAATTCTATAAGAAAATCCTTGACTCCGGTCTATGCAAAGATGGTCAGAAGGTTCTTGACATTGGAACAGGAACAGGCGTTTTACCAAGAAATATGTACAAGTATGGTGCAAAATGGGTAGGCACTGATATCGCCGAAAATCAGATTGAACAGGCGAAAATTTTAAGCAAAAATCAGAATATGGATATTGAATTTTACGTCTGCCCTGCTGAAGAAATTGAATATCCTGACGATACTTTTGATGTTGTTACTGCTTGTCAGTGCATATGGTATCCTGACCACAAAAAGCTCGCACCTAAGCTATATAAAATGCTCAGAAGTGGCGGTAAGTTTCTGATACTATATATGGCGTGGTTACCTTTTGAAGATGAAATTGCAGGCAAAAGCGAGGAAATTATATTAAAATACAATCCTCAGTGGAATGGTTCCGGAGAAACACGCAAGCCTATGTGGGTGCCTGATGAATATCTTGAGTACTTTGACATAACTCACAGAGAAGAATTTGATATTAAAATACCTTTCACCCGGGAATCATGGCACGGAAGAATGATTGCCTGTCGTGGTGTTGGTGCTTCCCTGTCAGCTGATGAAATCTGTCTTTGGGAAAGTGAACACAAGGAAATGCTCAAAAAGAATGCACCAGAGGAATTTTATATTCTTCATTATGTTGCTATGGCAGAGCTTACAGTAAAAAAGTAGAAAAAGCCGTTCTCAATTAAGAGAACGGCTTTTATTTTTATTCAGCAGTTTCAGCAAGCTTAAGTGCTTTCATCATTATTGAACATTCAAGACGCTTTTTCTGAATTTCACAAGACAGCTTATGAGCGTTATGAATATCACCTTCATAGATATAGTTATTTGCATTACAGCCACCACTACAATAGAATTTAGCCCAGCATTTTTTACATTCAGGCTTTGAATATACGTGTGAAGCTGCAAAATAAGATTTCATTTCCTGATTGAATGTACCATCATCAAGGTTGCCCATCTTGAAATCGTCGATACCAACAAACTGGTGGCAAGGATAAATATCTCCGTCAGGAGTGATTGCAACATACTCATTTCCACAGCCACAGCCACGGAGACGCTTGATTGCACAAGGTCCCTGGTCGAGGTCAAGCATAAAGTGGAAGAAGTTTACAAACTTACCCTCATCATAAACCTTCTGAAGCTTTTCTGCAAGGATTTCATATTCCTTGAAAATCTTAGGCAAGTCAGCTTGTGTAATTGCATAAGGCATCTCCGGGTCAGCCATTACAGGCTCAACGGAAATCTGGTCAAAACCAAGCTCATAGAGATGCATTACGTCATCTGAGAAGTCGAGATTATACTTTGTATAAGTTCCTCTTACGTAGTATTCCTTATCGCCACGCTTATCTACAAGCTTTTTGAATGCTTCAGTGATTTTATCATAGCTTCCTGTTCCGTCAACACGCTTTCTCATACGGTCATTAACTTCTTTTCTGCCGTCGATAGAAAGAACGACATTTGACATTTCCTCATTGATAAAATCAATCTTATCATCTGTGAGAAGAAGCCCGTTTGTGGTAATTGTAAATCTGAATTTCTTACCACATTCTTTTTCTCTTTCTCTTGCATAGATAACGATTTCCTTAACAACATCCCAGTTCATAAGAGGTTCGCCACCGAAAAAGTCGAGCTCAAGAAACTTTCTGTCCTGAGATTTTTCAATAAGAAAATCAATAGCCTTCTTACCTGTTTCAAGAGACATTCTCTTTCTGCCGACACCATAATCGCCTGTTGAAGCGAAACAGTATTCGCATCTGAGGTTACAGTCGTGTGCAATATGGAGGCACATAGCCTTAACAGGTGAAGCTACTGCAAATCTTGCATACTTTTCGTAATCGTCCTCGCTGAAAAGGATTTTATCATTATAAAGCTCAACTATTTCGCTATAACATTCCTTGATTTCATCAGCGTCATAGAGCTTTGAAAGCTTATTAACAACCTCTTCCGGACATTCAACAGCGAAAGGTGGCTCAACATTATCAAGAAGGTCATATGTAAGGTCATCAACAATATGCACTCCACCGCTATTAACGTCAAGCAATATGTTAAATCCCGAAAGTTTAAATTTATGAATCATATTTTTAATATGCCCCTTTCAAAAAACACTACAAAAAATAAAGGGACTCAAGGTCCCTTTAAGTGCATTCATTTGAATAAATTATTCGTCCTTAGCACACTTCTGATTTGCTACTGTGCAAGATGTCTTGCAAGCTGACTGACATGAAGCCTGGCACTTTCCACAGCCACCCTTTTCAGCAGTCTTCTTGAGGTTAGCCTTATTGATGGTTTTGATATGTTTCATAATCAAATTCCTCCAAAACTATATTTAATATGTAATAATTATATCACAAATAGCATTTACAGTTATTAACAAAATATGACATATTCATTAAACTTGTCGATAGGTGTCAATACTTATTTCTTTTTGAATTAACGCCAATAATACCACCGACCGAAGCAAAAACAGTTGTAAAGAAAAACTTTGTAAACGCCGTGAAATTCACAGTTGTGCGCGCAAAAACAAGACTAAGTAAAAACACAACAACAAAAATAGTAATTCCTGTTGCGATACCCATAAAAAGACCGTTTTTTCGACGTTTTTTTGCACAGGAATAGCCACCAGCAAACGCGCCGGAACACAAAGCAACGGTTGACATAGCTTTTACTGCGCCATCGGGCACATCAATCTTACTCACAATCAGTGAAAACAAAAATAGGCAACCCATTATAACGAAAAATCCGACAGCAAGTGACATCAGAACACAAAAGGTTCTTGACTCGGCAAATGCTGAAACATTACCCCTACGCCTTTGCATAAAAAAACCCTCCTAAGACGCATTTTATACATCTTATTCGGGTTTTGGTTTAAATATTCTTAGTCTTCTTCGTGAACTGTAAGATTCTGAGCGATTGCCCACTTCTTTACACGAATTTTTGAACGGTCGCCACCTGTTTCAACAACAACTGTATCCTCTTTAACTGAAAATACAATACCAACAACGCCACCAACTGTTACTACTTCGTCGCCTACCTGAAGATTTTTTCTCATTTCAGCGTCTTTCTTTTCTTTTTTTCTCTGTGGTCTCATAAGGAAGAAATAGAAAATTATAAATACAACGATTAATGGAAGTAATGTAACCAGCAAATCAGCTCCTGTTGCTCCTGTCGCACCACCGTTAGCGGAAAGTGTAATAATTGAATTAAGCATTTTATATACCACCTTTAAATTATTATTTAAAAACACTTATATATTATACCACTATATACCAAAAAAGACAAGTGATTTAATAATTTATTTTCATTTTTCTTATTGACCGTTTCAGTGCTTTATATTCATCATAAACAGTATTTTTTTCTTTTCCTGAAATTTCCTTATACCCATAGCAGGTTTTTTCAAAAATTGAAATCAGAATATCACCATTGAGGGACATATTTTTAAGAATAAGTCTTATTTCATCAGAAGTCTTTGAGCTCAAATCAGTCATCAAATACCTTGAAAGGAATTTCACAAGTCTGTTATAACAAAGTATTATTGATTTTTTAGGTGTAAAAAAGTTTATCAGAAATACAAATACACATTCAGCAATTATATTTCTTGAAATATAGATTATAAATGCTATCAGAGAAGCAAATGCAATAAAAAATCCGTACTTTTTAAGAACATCAAATACATCAAGTGCATCTTTCTGATGATAAAAATCGAGAAATCCCGACACAGTAGGTTCAAAAACCATCCAGCCAAGACCGTTTATATAAACCTCAACATAAGCATGAGAATGGTATTCCCTTACAACATAAGAATTACTGTTTTCTGATTTTTCCTCAACTACAAAGCCCTCTACGTAACGAGCTGTAAGACCTGCCGCACGAGCCATAAGTGTCATTGCTGTTGCAAACTGACCACAAGCACCCTTCTTTTTGTTAAAAACGAAGTCGTCAACATCGTCCGGATATACGTCAACATTGTATTCAAAATTTTCTTCCTCAAAATAGCCTTCAAGAGCTTTTGCTTTTTCATAAGGTGAGTTTAGTCCTGATGTAATGTCCATAGCCAGCTCATAAAGCTCAGGTGAAAGCTCAGGCAAATCATCAAAACGACTGCTTGTATACTCAACCTCGGTATACAAATCTTCGATGATTTCAAGTTCTTTCAGGTCAGCCGTGACATTTTTCAAATGTTCTAAAACACTCAATATATCTGAATAAGAATAATTGAACTGTGAAACAAATTCACCAGGAATACTATTTACAGGAAGATAATTAAATTTAAAGCTATTATTTTTCACATAGTCAGCAACACCCTGAACAGGTTTATACTCACCGTGTAACAGCTTATTATAATTACTGTCAATAGTGTTTGTTGTATAAAGTGGAAGCTGAATATACCAGGGTCTGAATGTATCTTCATTAACAACCTTTCCATAGATATTCTGTGGAAAATCGAAATTCACCGTCGGATAGTCAAAGTACATATCATCACTGACAAGTTCCTCAGCCTTATCAAGCATCTGAATCATACTTACAAAAGTAGTATTATTTACATAATCATCATTCTGCTTAGGAATCTTATTGAACATAGGGTCATCATCATTCATAGACCAGCCATAATCATAGGAGTAATTATCAAATGACTGTCGTCGCAGATAAACAGGTTTATCTGTCTCAACATAAAACAGAATTTCGTCGCTGAGACGTCCTCCAGAAAGAGAAGATGTATCAGAAAAATCCTGTGGAGCTGTTGTATCAACAAGATTTGAAAAAAATGTATCATCTTTTTCCTGAACAGCAAGTATATCAGGCTGAGGCAAAACAAGGGTTACAAGCGATACAACAGTAACAAACACACCGACACAGGCAAAATATGATTTATTTGTGATAACCACTGAATTCTTATCGCATTTCATTTGTCTGTTATGAACCAGCACAGCTATATAAAATGTAAGAACAATTCCAAAATGAAAAACATTTATCGTTTCCAGTCTTTTTGCATATATAAAGAGTGGAAAAAGCATTATAAGAAGAGTTCCGAAGACACGATAAATAACCTGTGTGAAATAGTACAGAATGGATATTATGAAAAATCCTCCACAGAAAATAAGCACAAAAGAGTATTCAAACACTTTTGTTGCTTCAGTCTGTGCACCGTAAAACCATTTATCAAGGTGCATATTAAAAGAGCCGTTTCTATACCCTTCTGAAATTATTCTTACACCTATGGTCATCACTGCAACAAACAGAAGTATATAGAGTACAGGTGCAAAAATCTTTGTTTTTCTTATAAGGTCAAAGAGTATAAAACAAAAAAGTGCGTACGCAAAAAACACACAGCTAAGCACAAAGGCATCTGCGTTATGGTAGCACTTGATTATCATATATGCAACTGAGCTTCCGAACAAAAGTGGTAAAAGCCAGTTTTTAAGTCTCTCTGCCATAATTATTTCCTATCTATAACGAGTCAATTCAAAAAGTTGGTCTATTAACCATATATTATCAGTTTTATAGTTCACAAAGCTTTCCTTTGTAACATAAAAGCTTTGTACAGTAGGGGTATTTCCTGCTTTAACGACATTGTGGTCAAGGTTATTTGTAAAAACAACAGCAGCAGCTGTTCCTTTTTCTTTTTCTATACCATTCGGAAAGCGTGATATATGCTCTTGTGAAACATCATAATTCCCAAGCTCCGTCTGTAAAAAAGAAAGGGATTTTTCATCGTTAACCTTGTAATAATTCCAGCCGTTTTTATTATACACATAGCATTCACATTCGAGTTCCTGTCTAATCATTGACAAGATTAACCCAAGTGAACCTTCAATAAGATTATCAACGTCAAAATAAGTTTGTCGGTCTGTTTTATTAGTGAAAATATCAAAAACAACAAGCTGACCTGTAACTGAGTTTTTTTCATCAAGTCTGATAAGATGCTTATCACGTTTAGAAGAAAGCTTCCAGTTGATTTTTCTTATAGGGTCACCAGGAACATAATCTCTATGCTCATAACCCGGTGTACCTACACCATATCTGATAGTATCTCCGCTATCGTCATCGTCATCATTATATGACACCGAGTCAGCCACTGCTTTAATCATTTCAGTCGAAAATACGCTATCGGGAATCTCAGGTAAAACACGTAATTCAGCTATATCATCATTTGATGTGGTATAAATATACTTAGTAAAAAGTCCGAGAAAATCCGTAACTTTTACATATTCTATACCAACAGTTGACTTACCTGAAAAATCAGCTTTATATTCCGCTTTGATTTTAACAACATCATCTTTTGAAAAAAGCGAGGTTTTGAAAATTTCCGATTTAAGAGGAGTAAGTTTCTGAGAAGAACGCAGCTTGATTTCCACATAAGGTGTCGGTAACATACATTTCTTTGAAACACTTAGCAAAACGCAGAAAACATCATCTTTTCTAAGATTAACATTATCATATTTAATATCAAAGATGATTTTGTCCTTTACAGCTAAAAAATTCACAAGAGATAACAAGAACGCCGTCACAAGACAAATGCAAAGCATAAGCCCGCCCTTGCCGTTGATATAATAAGTCAGACCTATTGAAACAACAAGGCAAAAAACATAGCTAATCAGATTTTTAATATTCAAATTATGCCTTCTTTCAGTTTCTTATTGTCGGAACATTTACTTTTTCAAGGATAGCCTCGACTGCTTTTTCGTTAGTGTTGTAAGCTGCTTTTCCCTTTGGAGAAAGTATTAATCTATGAGCAATAACATTAACAGCAAGTTTCTTAACATCATCAGGAGTAACATAATCTCTGCCGTTAACAAAAGCAAAGGCCTTTGAAGATTTCAAAAGAGCTATACTTGCTCTTGGTGAAGCTCCAAGCTTAAAATCAGAAGAAGTTCTTGTTGCTTCAATAATATCAAGAATATAACCTTTAATTTCTTCACTTACAAAAACTTTTTCTGAATCAGATTTCATTTCTTCAATAGCAGAAATATCCATAACAGGTGAAAGAGCTGTAGTATCAGTAACAGATTTTCTGTTTATTATTTCAATTTCCTGTTCTCTTGACGGATATCCAATAGAAATCTTCATAAGAAATCTATCCATCTGAGCTTCCGGCAGATGATAAGTTCCGTAGGTCTCAACAGGATTTTGTGTTGCAAGGGTCATAAAGGGTTTAGGGAGGTTATAAGTCTTACCATCAAGGCTTATCTGGTATTCCTCCATAATCTCTAAAAGTGACGACTGGGCTTTCGGTGACGCACGGTTAATTTCGTCTGCAAGAAGAAAATTACAGTCAGCAATACCTTGTTTATATTCGATTTCTCTTGTCTGTGGATTTATCATAGAAAATCCCACAATATCAGACGGCATTACATCGGGAGTAAGCTGTATTCTATTGAATTTGCCGTTGAGGGATTTTGCAATAGCAGAAACAAGCTGAGTTTTTCCGACACCGGGAACGTCTTCCACAAGAACATGACCGCCACTAATAAGAGCAGTGAGTGTTTTAAGAATTACATCAGTTTTTCCGATTATTACTTTTTCTACATTATCAACAATTTTTTTGATTTCATTATTCATAAATGAACACCTTCAAACATTTTTTTATAATTAAATCTTAGCAAATTTCCGAATGATTGTCAACGAAAAAAAGCTAAGACTTAATGTCTTAGCTTTATATTTAAAGGATTTTCTTAAGATACTGACCTGTATAGGAATTTTCATTTTCAGAGATTTGTTCGGGTGTACCTGTGGCAACAACCATTCCACCTTTATTTCCGCCTTCAGGGCCCAGGTCAATAATATGGTCAGCAATCTTGATTATATCAAGATTATGCTCGATAACAAGAACAGTATTTCCGCCGTCAACAAGCTTACTTAGAACCTCTGTAAGCTTATGAACATCACCTGTATGAAGTCCTGTTGTTGGCTCGTCGAGGATATAAATTGTTTTTCCTGTTGAGCGTTTTGAAAGCTCAGTAGCAAGCTTGACTCTCTGGGCTTCACCGCCTGAAAGTGTTGTGGCAGGCTGTCCGATTTTAAGGTATCCAAGTCCAACATCATATAGAGTCTGCAGCTTTCTCTGAATTTTAGGAATATTTTTAAAGAATTCCACGCCCTCTTCAACTGTCATTTCAAGGACATCATAAATACTCTTTCCTTTATATTTAACCTCTAAGGTTTCACGATTATAGCGTTTACCCTTACAAACATCACAAGGTACATAAATATCAGGCAAAAAGTGCATTTCAATTTTTATAATTCCGTCGCCCTCACAGGCTTCACAACGTCCGCCACGTACATTGAATGAAAATCTTCCTGCTGAATAGCCTTTGATTTTAGCGTCGTTCGTAGAAGCAAAAAGCTCTCTTATATCATTAAAAACGCCAGTATAGGTCGCAGGATTTGAACGTGGTGTTCTGCCGATTGGCGACTGGTCGATATCAATAACCTTATCAAGGTTTTCCATACCGGTAATCTTATCAAACTTACCCGCTCTCACCTTTGAACGGTTAAGCTTTCCTGCAAGTTCCTTATAGATAATCTCATTTACCAGCGAGCTTTTACCACTTCCCGAAACACCAGTTACACAGGTAAAGGTTCCAAGTGGAATATCCACGGTAACATCTTTGAGGTTATTTTGTTTTGCTCCGTGAACAGTGAGGAATTTACCATTTCCCTGTCTTCTTGTTTCAGGAACAGGGATTTTTCTCTTACCACTGAGGTAAGCACCTGTGATTGAATCTTCACAGTTGATAATATCCTGAACTGTACCAGCACAGATGATTTCTCCGCCGTGAATACCTGCTCCGGGGCCGATATCAACGATAAAGTCAGCACAGCGCATTGTATCCTCATCGTGTTCAACTACAATAAGTGTATTACCCAAATCACGAAGTCTTTTAAGGGTTGCAATAAGCTTATCATTATCCTTCTGATGAAGTCCTATTGACGGTTCATCGAGGATATAAAGCACTCCCACAAGTGAAGAACCAATCTGTGTAGCAAGTCTGATCCGCTGGCTTTCACCGCCTGAAAGTGTTCCGCTGAGACGTGAAAGTGTAAGGTAATCAAGACCTACACTCTTTAAAAATCCCAGTCTTTCTTTAATTTCCTTAATAATTCTTTCACCGATAAGGGCATCTCTCTCAGAAAGCTTCAGATTATCGAGAAAACCAAGTGCTTCATCTACTGAATAGTTTGTAAAGTCTATAATATTGATTCCGCCCACTGTTACAGACAGCGATTCCTTTTTAAGGCGTGCTCCGTGACACTTCGGACAAGGCTCATCGCTCATTACAGATTCTATATCATTCTTTGACCACTCGCTTGAGCTTTCGCTATAACGTCTTTCCAGGTTATTTATAACGCCTTCAAATGCAGATGAGAACTGTGATTTATAAAATTCTGACTTTCTTTGCAGTTCAAGAAGCTGTCCCTGAGTTCCATATAGGAAAATATCAAGCTCGTCTTTGGAAAGATTTTTAACAGGCTCATCAAGTGAAATATTATACTTTTCTGAAATAGCGTTGAAATACGCTCTTGCAAAAGAGCCTTCGTCAAGGGTATTCCAGCCTGAAGCCTTGATTGCTCCCTGATTGATAGAAAGCTCCTTATTAGGCACAACAAGGTCAGGGTCAACCTTTTTGAAAACACCAAGACCTGTACACTTATCACAAGCTCCATAAGGATTATTGAAGGAAAACATTCGTGGTGCAAGCTCTTCCATTGAAATATCGTGTTCAGGGCAAGAATAATTCTGTGAAAAGTGAAGTTCTTCACCGTCGATAACATCAACTGTAGTAAGTCCACCAGTAAGCTGTGAAGTTATTTCAATACTATCTGTTAGTCGGGACTTGATTTCCGGCTTAACAACAAGTCTGTCAACGATAATTTCAATAGTATGTTTCTGGTTTTTATTAAGCTTGATTTCTTCGCTCAAATCATAAATAATTCCGTCGACACGAACTCTTACATAGCCTGATTTTCTTGCGTTCTGAAATTCCTTCTGATACTCACCTTTTCTGCCTCTTACGATAGGTGCCATAATCTGAATTTTTGTACCCTCAGGAAGCTCCATAATCTTATCAACAATCTGGTCAACAGTCTGTTGTTTGATTTCCCTACCACAGACAGGACAATGAGGAACACCTATTCTTGCATAGAGAAGTCTCAGGTAGTCATATATTTCGGTAACTGTACCTACCGTTGAACGTGGATTCTTTGAAGTAGTTTTCTGGTCGATTGAAATTGCCGGTGAAAGTCCTGTTATTGAGTCTACATCAGGCTTTTCCATCTGGCCAAGAAACATTCTTGCATAGGACGAAAGAGATTCCATATATCGTCTCTGACCGTCAGCAAAAATTGTATCAAATGCAAGAGAAGATTTTCCTGAGCCCGAAAGTCCCGTCATAACGATAAGCTTATCTCTCGGAATAGTCAGGTCGATATTTTTAAGGTTATGCTCTCTTGCACCCTTAATCACTATTTCATTTGATTGCATTATTCTATCCTTTCAAACTACTTTCTTCCGAGATAAAGGTCGATTGTATCGTAGATTGTAACAACTCCGCCGTTTCGCTCTATTGCGTTTACGATATCCGAAAGAAACTCGTTTTTATTTTCCATTTTAATTACGTCGTAATATGTCTCAAGAAGTCTTGCATACTCAAGTGAATTCATACGTCTGACACTATCATACATCTTGAAGGTAACTTCTTCAAAGCCGTATCTATGCATATAGGAAAGTCGTGTTTCGTAGATATAATTCATATCTGGTCGCACAGGTCTTTCGCCACGATACTTTTTATAGACATCGCCTATTGCATAATGAACGCTGTCATCCGTACGGTTTACATCGGGGGTATTCCAGAATACAGCCAGTGTTCCTCCCTTTCTGAGAAGATAGTTTGCCTTTGGATATGCTATCTCAGGAGGAATCCAGTGAAACGAAGTACCTGAATAAATAAGGTCAAAGCTATCATGCTCAGCAACATAGTTTTCAAAAGTAGTATTTTCACAGCTGAATCTTTTATAATCAGCAAATTTTGCGAGAACCTTATTATACATATTAGTTCCCGGTTCTATTCCGGTAACATTATACAAGCCTCTGAGAAATGATTCGGTAGCCTGTCCCGTACCAATGCCGACCTCAAGTGCCTTTTTACCGTGGCAATACTTCTTTATATCTATATACATTTCCTTGTGATACTTAGGACGCATTGCGTCATAATTATTACAGTCAAGGTCAAACAAAAGATTATCTTCCATAATTACGTCCTTTCGTCAAAGTTACTTTTCTCCTTTAAGCTCAGCAATTTTATCACGCAGAAAAGCGGCGTGTTCAAATTCAAGAAGCTTTGCTGCTTCCTTCATCTGTTTTGTCAGCTTATCTATAAGCATTTCAGTTTCACGCTTTGAAAGCTTAGATTTTTGTCTCGCTGAGTATTCAACTTCTTCCTTAGTTGAAATCTCAATAACATCACGTACATCTTTAATGATTGTTTTTGGTGTAATTCCGTGTTTTTCGTTAAATTCCATCTGAATTTTTCTACGTCTCTCGGTTTCAGAAATCGCTCTTTCCATTGAGCGTGTAACCGTATCCGCATACATAATAACCTTTCCATTGGCATTACGGGCAGCACGTCCTATTGTCTGGACAAGTGAGCTTTCGCTACGCAAAAAGCCTTCCTTATCAGCATCAAGAATAGCAACAAGTGAAACCTCAGGAAGGTCAAGGCCTTCTCTGAGCAAATTTATTCCAACCAGAACATCAAATTCCCCGAGTCTGAGGTCACGGATAATCTCCATTCTCTCGATTGAGTCGATATCGTGGTGCATATATCTAACAGCTAAGCCGTAGTTTTTAAGATAGTTTGTCAGGTCCTCAGCCATTTTCTTAGTGAGGGTTGTAACAAGAACTCTTTCTTTTTTCTCAATTCTCATGTTTATTTCAGAAAGCAAATCCTCAATCTGTCCCGAGGTTGGTTTAACCTCAACAACAGGGTCAAGAAGTCCTGTCGGTCTTATTACCTGTTCAACAATCTGAGCAGATTTATCCTTTTCAAAATCACCAGGAGTTGCCGAAACAAACACAGCCTGATTTATATGTCTATAAAATTCATCGAACTGAAGTGGTCGATTATCAAGAGCTGACGGCAATCTGAAGCCATAATCCACAAGAGTTGTCTTTCTCGCTCTGTCTCCTGCATACATTCCTCTTACCTGTGGAAGGCTTACATGAGATTCATCAACAATCAGCAGAAAATCCTCTGGAAAATGGTCTAAAAGTGTATAAGGCACTGCACCCTTAGGACGTCTTGCAAGCACTCTTGAATAGTTTTCAATTCCGCTGCAAAATCCTATCTGTTCAAGCATTTCTATATCATAATTTGTTCTCTGGGCAATTCTCTGAGCCTCAAGGAGCATATCGTTCTCTTTGAAAAACTCGATTCTCTCATCAAGCTCCTGCTGAATTTCTTCAATAGCCTCGTTAAGTTTTTCCCTACCCACGATATAATGGCTTGCAGGAAAAATTGCAACGTGGTTCAAAAAGTCGATTATCTCTCCTGTAACAACATTTATTTCAGTAATTCTATCAATTTCATCGCCAAAAAATTCAATTCTATATGCAGTGTCTGTATGGTTTGAAGGAAAAATCTCAACCGTATCACCTCTTACTCTGAAACGGTTTCTCTCAAAAGCAATATCATTTCTTTCAAACTGGATACCTACAAGCTGAGCAAGAAGCTCGTCCCTGCTTTTTTCCATACCCTTTCTGACTGAAACAACCATTGATTTATATTCTTCAGGGTCACCGAGAGAATAGATACAGGAAACACTAGCTACAACAATAACGTCACGTCTTTCAGCGATTGCGGTTGTAGCAGAATGACGGAGTTTATCAATTTCATCGTTTACCGAGCTATCTTTTTCGATATACACATCCTTACTTGGAATATAAGCTTCAGGCTGGTAGTAATCATAATAAGAAACAAAATACTCAACTGCGTTATCAGGAAAAAACTCTTTGAATTCACTACAAAGCTGTGCGGCAAGGATTTTGTTATGAGCAAGAACAAGGGTAGGCTTATTTATTCTTTCAATAACATTAGCCATCGTAAAAGTCTTACCGGAGCCTGTGACGCCCAGCAGAGTCTGTTCTTTATATCCTTTTTTCAGTCCCTCAACTATTTTATCAACAGCTTCGGGCTGGTCGCCTGACAGCTTATAGTCAGACACAAGATGAAATTTATCCACAAAAATTCTCCTTAAATTACAAAAGGTCCATATAGCCGAGTTGCTTCATAGAAACAGCCGCATTTTTACCCACAACTATATGGTCCAGAAGCACAATACTAAGCATATCAAAGGTATTTTTAATCGCTCTTGTAACAACTATATCCTCTTCTGACGGTACAGGTGAGCCATTAGGATGGTTATGTGCAACTATAACATATGTAGCATTCGCTCTGAAAACTGTTTCAACAAGTTTACGCATATCTACCTTTGCTTTTTCAATACCGCCCTCAATAACTGTTGTACAGTACTTGATTTTCATATCATTATCAAGGCAACAAATCTTGATTTCTTCATTTTTTACACCGAAAAATGCTGACACAAAGTAGTCATTGATTGAGTTTATATTATCAAGAGTTGCAAAATCCTTTACATCGTTAACATAAACAGTAAAAAGTTCAGGAAGCATTGTTAGCAGTATAGCTGCATTCTTGGTCATACCTTTGATTTTGATAAGGTCCTCGTAGTGTGCATTGAAAACAGCAGAAATACTACCATAAGAATTGATAAGCTGGTGTGCAATTTCATTTGTATCCTTCATAGGTATCCCGAAAAAGAGCAGAAGCTCAATTATTTCGTGGTGCTGAAACCCGGAAAGCCCCCTCTTAAGAAAGTTTTCCTTTATTCTTTCACGATGACCTGTATGAAGATTTTCATTTATGTTTTTACTATTCATAAGCTCACCTTTTCTTATCATAATAACCGAACATAACTATTTATTATTATACTACATTTATGCCGAAAAGTAAACAATTAAAAATTATAAAAATGGTTGAAAAAATTTCCCTAATATTGTAAAATAGAGATAGAACAAAAAAGGTAGTGATTGCTATGAGAGAATTTACAATAAACCAGAATGATGCAAATCAGCGTCTTGACAAATTTCTGAGCAAGGCTGTAAAAAAGCTTCCTAAGAATTTACTTTACAAATACATCAGGTTAAAAAGAATAAAGGTCAATGGCAAGAAATGTGAAATTTCAACAAAGCTTTGTGAGGGTGATGTTATTTCACTATACATCAATGATGAGTTTTTTGATGAAAACAGTGAAAAGCCTGATTTTATGTTTGCATCGTCTGACATAGATATTGTTTACGAAGATGAAAACATTATACTTTTGAACAAGAAATGCGGACTTGTTGTTCACGAGGACAACGAGGGCAGATATGACACGCTCATTAACCGAGTTCATCGTTATCTTTACGAAAAGGGCGAATACAAGCCTGACACGGAGCTTTCATTTGCACCTGCTTTATGCAACAGAATTGACAGAAACACCTCAGGAATTGTCATCTGTGCTAAAAATGCTGAGTCATTACGCATTTTAAATCAAAAAATCAAAGACAGAGAGCTTCACAAAAAGTATCTTTGTATTACCATTAACATTCCGTCTGAAAAATCAGACAGGCTTACCGCTTATCTTGAAAAGGACGAAAAGACAAACACAGTTAAGGTTTCTGACAGAAAAACAAATAAAAACAAGACTATTATAACCGAGTATAAAGTTTTAAAAACAAAGGACAGACTTGCACTTGTAGATGTTGATTTGATTACAGGAAGAACACATCAGATAAGAGCTCATATGGCATTCATCGGCTGTCCTCTTCTTGGCGACGGTAAATACGGCGTAAACAAGGTTAATGTTTCCTATGGAATCAAAACACAGGCCTTATGCTCTTATTATCTTGAGTTTGATTTTAAGACTGAAGGTGGTATTCTCAGCTATCTCGATGGTAGAAAATTTCAGCTCGATGACGTCTGGTTTAAAGAGAAATATTTCGGATAACTGATTATTTTCTAAAAAGACTTGAAATTTATCATAATAAATGGTATAATTGTATGTGTAAATTTATATATTCTTACTAATACAACCTTGTACACTTCTAATATGAATTCTCTCTTACGAGAGCTATGAAAGGATAAATACTATGATTGGTGATTTACACTGCCACACAACACTTTCTGACGGTTCTTTGGGAATCGAAGAAGTTATTGTTCAGGCTAAAAGAATGAATCTTGACTGTTTGTCTATCACAGACCACGACACACTTTCCTCTTCAAACAGAGCTGCTGTTCTTGGTGAAAGATATGGTGTTAAAGTTATTCCGGGAGTTGAGCTTTCTGCCTGGGACAAGGTCAGAAACTCAAGAGTACATATTCTCTGTTATGCTCCACAGAAGCCTGACAGACTTGAAGGTCTTTGTCTGAAATCATGCGAAATCAGAAAGGCTTCTGCTAAGGATATGATTGAAAAGGTAATTGAAAGATACCCTATCACTACAGAAGCAGTTCTTAAATACTGCAAAGGTAGTAAGAGTATCTACAAACAGCACATTATGAGAGCTCTTGTAAACTACGGATATGCTACTGAGCTTTACGGTGCGCTTGATGACGAGCTTTTCAACCGAGAGCACGGCTCATGTATTGTCACAAGAGAATACCCTGATGTTAATTTTGTAATTGACCTTATTCATTCTTCAAGAGGCGTTGCTGTTATGGCGCACCCTTATCTTTTCAACAATATTGATTTATTGAGAGAACTTGCTGAAAAGGGTAAGATTGACGGCATCGAGGTTAATCATAACAGTGCTAATGAAGAACAGAGAAAGATTCTTCTTGACATTGCCAAGGAATATGACCTTCTTGTTACCGGTGGTTCCGACTTTCACGGGCTTTACAATGCTGTACCTTCACACATTGGCAGTGAAACTACTGACGCCGAAAACATTCAGAGACTTCTCTCTATGATTTCAGCAAACGCAAAGAAATAATTTTAAGGACGCAAACACAATGGACATAATGCAATCTTCACTTTTAAAACACAGGGAATGGAACGGAAAAATTGAGGTTATTTCAAGGGTTGAAATCAATGATGCAAATGCGCTAACACACGCATACACACCGGGAGTTGCTCAGCCTTGTCTTGAAATTCAGAAAAATCCTGAGCTTTCCTACGAGCTTACAAGACGTGCAAATCTTGTTGCTGTCATCACCGACGGAACTGCTGTTTTAGGGCTTGGTGACATCGGCGGACTTGCAGGTATGCCTGTTATGGAAGGTAAATGTGCTTTATTCAAGGAGTTTGCAGGAGTTGACGCCTTCCCTCTTTGTGTAAAATCAAAGGACACAGACGAAATTGTCAGAACTATTGAACTCATTTCTGACAGCTTTGGAGGAATAAACCTTGAGGATATTGCCGCACCAAGATGTTTTGAAATCGAAGCAAAACTCAAAGAAAAGCTTGATATTCCTGTTTTTCACGACGACCAGCACGGTACTGCTATTGTAGTTGGTGCTGCACTTATGAATGCCTGCAAGGTTGTAGGCAAGAAATTTGAAGACCTGACACTTGTAATCAACGGTGCAGGCGCTGCAGGAATTGCTATTGGAAAGCTTCTTATTTCTCTTGGTGTGGGAAACGTCATTATGGTTGACATAAACGGTATTTTATGCGATGGTGATGAGTATACTAACATTGCTCACATGGAAATTGCTAAGGTTACCAACAAAAATAAAATCAGAGGCAAGCTTTCAGATGCCATGGTCGGTGCTGATGCTTTTATCGGCGTTTCAAAGCCAAATCTTGTTACTGAGGAAATGATAAAATCAATGGCAGACAAGCCTATTGTATTCGCAATGGCTAACCCTACACCTGAAATCATGCCTGACATAGCCAAAAAGGCTGGTGCATACGTTGTAGGCACAGGAAGAAGTGACTTTCCTAACCAGATTAACAATGTAATTGCCTTCCCTGGAATTTTCAAGGGTGCATTGGCTGTAAGAGCAAGTGACATAAACGAAGAAATGAAGCTTGCGGCGTCGAAGGCTATTGCAGGTTGTGTCAGTGATGACAAGCTATCGGCTGATTTTATTTTGCCAAACGCTTTTGACAGAAGTGTGCCGATTGCTGTTGCTGCAGCTGTTGCCGTGGCTGCAAGAAAAAGTGGAGTAGCAAGGATTTAAGGAGATTATATGGAATATTCATACAAAACAAAAGGAACCTGTTCAAAGGAAATACGATTTGAAGTTGAGGACGGCATCCTTAAGAACGTTGAGTTTATCGGCGGTTGCAACGGAAATTTAAAGGGCATCGGCTCTCTCGTTGAAGGAATGGAAGTTGAAGATGTTATTGAACGCCTTGAAGGAATCACTTGCGGATTCAAGCCCACCTCCTGCCCTGACCAGCTTGCAAACGCATTAAAACAGATTGAATACTAAAACAAAAATCCCCACCTTAATGGTGGGGATAATTTTTTATTTATACAGGCATTACCTTGTTTTCAAAGTCAGAATGCTTATTGTCAATTCCGAACCTATTATTTCTTCTTGTTTCAAAGAACTTAGGTGCTACCTTAGGGAACATAGCATAGCTGAGAACGTCTTCTTCCTGTTCAAGCCATTCAGCACATTCCTTCTTCATTTCTTCAAATTCAGGCTTCAAGAGGTCTGCTGGTCTACATGTAATAGGTTCTTCATCACCAAGAATCTTCTTCTGAAACTCAGGGTCGATTTCAACAGGTGTCTTACCATATTCGCCCTTAACAAGTCCCTTGAATTCCTTAGTAACTGTCTTATATCTTTCGCCCATAATTACGTTGAACACAGCCTGTGTACCAACAATCTGTGATGTTGGTGTAACAAGTGGTGGATAGCCTGAATCCTTACGAACTCTTGGAACTTCCCTGAGAACTTCATCAAGCTGGTCAGCCTTTCCTGCCTGCTTAAGCTGTGAAAGAAGGTTTGAAAGCATTCCGCCGGGAACCTGATAAATAAGTGCGTTTGCATCAGTAGCAAGCATCTTAGGGTCAAGAAGTCCGCTTTCGATATACTTCTTACGGAGTCCCATAAAATAATCTCTTACTTCTGTAAGTGCCTTAAGGTCAATACCTGTATCGTATTCAGTACCCTGGAATGCGGCAACGATTGACTCAGTAGGTGCGTGTGATGTACCAAGAGCAAGTGGTGACATTGCTGTATCAACAACGTCTGCGCCTGCTTCAACAGCCTTCATAATACACATTGAAGCAAGACCTGATGTATAGTGTGTATGGAGCTGTACAGGAATCTTAACTGCTGACTTCAAATCTCTAGTGAGGGATTCTGCCTCGTAAGGAGTGAGAAGTGCAGCCATATCCTTGATACAAAGTGAATCAGCACCTGCTTCTTCAATCTGCTTAGCATAGTTTACATAGTAGTCATGTGTAAACACGTCACCAAGTGTATAAGAAATTGCAACCTGAGCGTGTGCACCTTCCTTCTTAGATGCCTTAATAGCAGTATCAAGATTTCTTATATCATTAAGTGCGTCAAAAATTCTGATAATATCAATACCATTAGCAACAGACTTCTGAACGAAATACTCAACAAGGTCATCTGCATAGTGTCTGTAACCAAGCATATTCTGACCTCTGAAAAGCATCTGGAGCTTTGTATTTGGCATTTCATTTCTGATAATTCTAAGTCTTTCCCATGGGTCCTCGTTTAAAAATCTGAGACAGGAGTCAAATGTTGCGCCTCCCCATACTTCAGCAGAATAAAAACCGATTTTATCCATCTTACTGAGGATTGGTCTCATTTCGTCCATTGTCATTCTTGTAGCAAGAAGTGACTGGTGAGCGTCACGAAGAACGGTTTCTGTAATCTTTAACTTAGCCATTACATTCTTTCCTTTCGTTATGTAGTAAAATGAAGATTACTGAATAACTGCAAGAACAGTTCCTGTTTCAACAGCAGTTCCCTTTGTAACGTTAATACTTACAATCTTACCAGCACAAGGAGCGTTAACGTCGTTTTCCATCTTCATAGCTTCAAGAACGAAAAGTGCCTTACCCGCTTCAACAGTATCGCCTACTGCAACCTTAACATCAAGAATTGTTCCAGGCATTGGAGCAGCAACCTTTGTACCTTCAGCAACAGGTGCAGTTGCAACTGCAGGAGCCGGTGCAGCAGCGACTGGAGACGCAGCCACAACAGGTGCAGAACCGTCTGTAATTTCTTCAACAGCTACGTCATAAGCCTTACCATTTACTGTAATACTATATCTTTTCATAATAATTCACCTATCCTTTTTATAATTAAAGTGGCATATTGCCGTGCTTCTTAGGAAGTCTTGAAATTCTCTTACCTGCCATAATTTCAATAGCATTGATTATAGCGTTTCTAACGTCGCCTGCATCAACAATCGCATCAACAGCACCGCTTTCAGCATAAACAATAGCAGATGCCTTTTCGTTGATATACTCATCAGCAAGCTCATTTCTCTTAGCATCAACATTTTCTGCGCCCTTAAGCTCGTCGTGTGAAACAAATTCAGCAGCAGCAAGTGGAGCTATCGGTGAAATAACAGCCTCAGGAAGAGCAAATGTCAAGTCTGCATTTGCGCCCTTACCTGCAAGAGCGATATAAGCAGGTCCGAAAGCATTTCCTGTAATAACAGCAAGCTTTACAGTAGTAGCCTCAGCATAAGCGTGAGCAAGCTTTGACATATCCTTTACAGCACCCTGCATTTCTATCTCATCAGAAACCTCAAAGCCTTCTGTATCTACGAGAGTAACAACAGGAATTGCAAATGCATCACATATTCTTACAAATCTTGCAATCTTTGAGCAGTCAGCAGAAGTAAGCTTAGCATTTGTCTTATTTGTAGCAACAAATCCGACAGTTGCACCTCCTACTGAGCCGAGAGCTGTATAAGAAGCCTTACCAAATTCAGCGCTGAGTTCAATAACGCTATCCAAATCGGCAACAGCCTTAATCATTGTATCTGCGTCCTTTGAAAATTCAACATCAGAAGCATCAAATTCATACATTGGCACAGGTGAAAGGTTATTCTGTGGGAGTTTAAGAAGGATATTCTTTGCAAACTCAACAGCTTCCTTATCATTTTCACAAACAGCACAAGCAGTTCCTGACTTAGCTGAATTTTCTGCTAGGTTCTTGATATTTGTATTAGGTGTCACAAACATCTCAGCATCCTTTGACATTACAACAAAGTCAGCACTCTGAGCAAGCATTGCAGCTGCGCCTGCACAAGTTCCTGCAACAACTGAAATCTGAGGAACAACTCCTGATAGGTTATTTGCCCACATAAGAAGCTCGCCATAAGCTGTAAGCGAACAAACCGGCTTATCTATACTTGCACCAAAAGAATCATAAATTCCTACAACAGGAACACCTGTCTTTGCTGCAAGGTCATAAACCTTTTTAATCTTTTCTGCCTGAACACAGTTCATAGCACCGTTTTTAACTGTAATATCCTGAGAAAAAGCATAAACCGGATTTCCGTCAACGTATCCGTAAGCTGTCACAACACCGCTGAAGTTATCATCACAGTGTTTAACAAAAGCATCAATTTCTGTAAATGAGCCTTCATCGTAAAGATATGTAAGTCTTTCTCTTGCAGGAGTTGATTTTCCTATCTCAGTCTTGAGTGCATCAAGTTTTGAGTTGAAATCACGCATTAAAATATCCTCCAATCATATAAAAGTCTTTCGACAATTAAAATTTTCATTACGTTTTTATCAAAACTAATTGTTATTATTATACTACATTTCCCTTAGTTTGACAAGAAAATAACAAATTATTTTCCACAACTTTTACATTTAGACATATAACCATTAAGGTCAGAAAGTATATTATCATTATTTTGCACAAAACCAAGTTTCTTAGCATTATCAAGGTCAAACAAATCAAATCTAGCTGTATCAATTCCCTTCATCATCGCAAGGAAAAGAACAGCTCTGACAATACCGTCATAGAGGTACAAATCACCATTTGAATCAACCTTGTCAAGCACAACGGTATCTGATTCAAAATGATAAACACCTATTCCTATTATTTCGTCTTTATCCGTAGCTTCAACAATACTAGGATAAAGCTCTGAAAGTCCCATTTCATCTATCATCTGAGCATAATTTTCAATATGCTTTGTCTGTAAAATCTGTAACAAAAAATCACCCCTGTTGTTTTGATATAGCATTTCTCAAAGCACGGAGTTCATCAGCTTTAAGTTCTCTATATTCACCCGGCTTGAGCATACCGAGTTTCACAGGGCCGACAGCTGTTCTTTTAAGTCTTGCAACCTCAAGTCCAACCGCTTCACACATCTTTCTAATCTGACGGTTTCTACCCTCTTTAATAACCATCTGCATAACGACTCTTCCTGGCTGTTTATCAAGAACAGTAATTGTACAAGGAAGTGTCTTTCTACCCTCGATTTCAACGCCCTCAGAAAGTTCTACAAGCTGTTCATCGGTAACATCCGGTCTCACTGTAACTCTATAGGTTTTAGTAATATGCTTTGACGGGTGCATAATATCATTTGCAAATTTACCGTCATTTGTAAAGAGGAGAAGTCCCTCAGAATTACGGTCAAGTCGTCCGATTGGATAAACTCTTTCATCAAGTCCTTGAAGAAGGTCAACAACGCACTTTCTGTCAAGCTCGTCGCTCATAGTAGTAACATAGCCTCTTGGCTTATGCATCATAATATAATAGAGTTCTTTTTTCTTAGGAACATAAATTTTTTCGCCGTCAACAGTGATTAAATCCTTATTTCCTGCTTTATCGCCAAGCTTACAAGGTCTTCCATTAACCTGAACTCTATTAGCAGAAATAAGTTCTTCTGCCTTTCTTCTTGAGCAGTATCCACTATCTGCGATGATTTTTTGTATTCTGATTTTTTCCATAATTTACCTCATATGTATGCAGGTTTCCCTGCAGAAATTATTGTCTCACGACAAGATTTTTTAATTTATCAAGAATTTTACTTACAGTACTTTTTTCATCACTTTTCTGGTAATTAATTTCCTTTGTTGCCACAAGCGGTACGCTTTCAATCAGTCTGTCATCAACATAAAAGTCCACTCTTCCAAGGGTATCACCATTTACGACCGGTGCATAGTAAAAGCTATACAAAATCACCTGTGTCTTAACCTTTGAAAGCTCATCAGAAAACAGCGGTGCGGTTGGTGTACGAGGCATTTCAACCATAACAGTATCCTGTGTTCCGCCAACGACATTGACATTCAGACCGCCGAATTCACAAGGCAGAGCATAGTTTTTAATCTGAGAAAATCCATACTCATACATTTTTGTATGGTCATTCCAGTCGTCAGGTGCATTAAGAGTAACGGCTATAAGGGTAACACCGTCTCTTTCACAAGCCGAAACAAGACATCTTCTTGCCTTATCGGTAAAACCGGTTTTTACTCCGATTGTACCCTCACACATATCAAGCAGTTTATTATTATTTGAAAGCCATCTGTCAGCAGGCGGGTTTCCGAAGCTGATCTTAGCGTCACTCAGGGAGCATATCTCACGAAACTCATCATTCTCCATAGCATATGCAGTCAGTTTTGCCATATCATAAGCTGTCGAATAATGGTCATCAGTATAGTCATCAAGTCCTGACGGTGTGACAAAATTGGTATCTTCAAGACCCAATTCATCTGCCTTTTTATTCATCAGCTCAACGAATTTCTCAACACTTCCGGAAATTCTTACAGCAGCAGCATTTGCAGCATCATTACCACTTGGAAGCATCATTCCATAGCAAAGTGTTCTGAGGGACACGCTATCGCCTTCTCTGAGTCCCATAGAAGAGCCTTCAACCTTAATAGCTTCGCTATCAACCGTGAAATACTCATCAAGGTTACCCTGTTCAAGAGCGATAAGTGTGGACATAATTTTAGTTGTGGAAGCCATAGGACGTCTTTCATATGCGTCCTTTTCAAAAACAACTCTACCTGTTTCTGCCTCGATAAGAATAGCAGACGCAGCAGACACATTAACCTCGCCATAAGCAGTTGAATTGATGGTAAGCGCATAGATTGAAAAAGTAACACTCAAAGCAAGTGACAATATTTTTTTACAAAAGATTTTCACAAGTAACACCTCTGTTTTAGCATTGTAAAAACAGTATGCTCGTGAAAATCATTTTAATACTGTGGTAAATCTTCTCTATTCTTCAACGGTTTCTTTCTCAGCCTTTTTCTTGTTGAGAAAATCTGTAACCTTATCAATTACCTCAGGAACCATATTGATAATAGCATTTCCCTTATCAGCGTTCATTGAGAGCTGGAGAAGCTTTACTTCGCCGTTTGAAACAGCGATAAAAGCAATAGGTGAAATTGTAATACCTGCTCCTGAACCGCCGCCAAAAAGGTCCTTGGCATTTTTAGAAGGAAGGTCGCTTCCGCCTGAAGCAAAGCCGAATGAAACCTTTGACACAGGAATAATTGTTGTTCCGTCACCAACAGTAATTGGCTTACCAACAATAGTTTCACATTCAACCATTTCCTTGATTTTTTCCATTGCGCCTGTTACGAGGCCTTCGAGATGTTTGTTTTCACTCATTTTCAACACACTCCGTTTCTTTATTTTTAAGTTTAAGTTTTTGTTCCTTTATTTTAGCTTTATAAGCTTTTTTAGCCTTATGTCTCTGAGAAAGAAATATTCTAAGGTAATTTACAAGAGTACAAAATGCGATTGCAATAACTGTTGACGGACGTACACAAACTGTTGTTTCAACGTCATATTCAAGCTTTTTTTCATTAAACAGGCAACGCACCTCAACGTGTTTATAATGCATTGTAAACACATTTCCAAGTAATGCCAGAGTATCAAACACAGCTATATTCATCTTTCCGTAATTCATAGCCGACTCATAAGGGTCTTCCTTACCGAAGCCGAGCTGTATAGCTGTATTACGAAAACGTATTGTTTTAAGAAGTTTCTTGACAGCCTTCCACGTTGTAGGTACATAAGGTTTAATCTTAAGCCATTTACGTTTAAGGTTGTTGATTTTATCCTTAAGGCTTGGTTTATTTGCTTTTTCTTCAGCTTTAATACGTTTTTTCTCGGTCTTTAATCTTTTCTTTTCCTCTTTTTGTTTTTTCTTAAGCTCTTTAATTTCAGCCTTAGTAAGAGGTTTTGGCTTAGTTTTTGGAATTTCTTTTATAATCTCAGCATCGTCATCGGTTTTTTCATCAATTTCATCAAGCTGAGCTTTAAGGTTGTCGATTTCTTCAACAGTAAGTGGTGTATCAGAAGTTGTTTTATTCTTCTTTTTCTTTATTCTCTTAGGTTTTTTAGGTTTCTTTGGCTTTTTATCCGGTTTTTCAGGAATCTGATACAAAGTAAAGAAAAGATACTTTACTTTTAACGTAAATCCCTCACCGTTTACTTTGACACAAGCCCTGACAGAAAAATGCAGAAGAAGTACAATAAGGGCTATTATACCCAAAAATATATACAATACAATTATAGCCCTCATCTCCTTTTATAAAATCAGATAAATTACTATACTGTTTTATGTAATTTCGTCAATAGTCATCTGGTTATCGTGGTTAGGAAGTGGTGGAAGCTCGTTAATATTTTCAATCTGGAAGCATCTTAAGAAGTTTGCTGTTGTCTTATATGCAACAGGACGTCCCGGCAAATCAAGTCTTCCTGCTTCCTCAAGGAGTTCCTTTTCCACAAGTGAATTTATAACACCTGAGCTATCAACGCCTCTTACCTGTTCAACAAAGCTCTTTGTAACAGGCTGGTTATAGGCAACAATAGTAAGTGCTTCAAGAGCCGCCTGGCTAAGCATTGTATTCTTTTTGGTTTCAAGAGCAGTTTTAACAAAAGGAGCAAATTCTCTTCTGGTTGTCATCTGATATCCGTCATCAAGCTTTAAAATACGAAGCGCTGAATTTGAGCTTTCGTATCTATCGTTAAGTAGTTTAACCAGCTTGTCCACAATATCATATTCAATCTGTGCGGCATCAGCGATTTTCTCTGCGTCAATACAGTCGCCGCTTGCAAATATTATCGCTTCAACTATTGATACTTTTTCTTCAAGATGCATAATAAATCCTCATTTTTAATTATTTTCACTTGTTTTAACTCTCTTTTCAAGAGTAATTTCACTATTATCGTCGCTTATAAGAATTCTGCCGTTTTTGGTAAGCTCAAGGACAGCAAGAAATGTTGCTACTCTTTCTGAACGGTCGGTCATACCCTTATATAGGTCTTTCATCTTATAAACACCCTCGTTATAAAGCTTTCTGAGAATAAAGAAAACTCTCGAAGTAACAGAAACAATTCTCTTTGAAACAAGAGGCTTGAATATATCAGCCTTAAGTGGAACAAAGCGTCTTTCCTTAACAGCTATACCCATATATGCGTCAAGAAGTTCATCGGCATTATGAAGTCTTGTATAGGTTTTATCAGTTTCGATTTCAACAGGATTTCTAACAAAAATCTCATTGCCGACATATCTTTCCTTAATACGTTCTGCAGCTTGTTTACAAAGTGAATACTCAATAAGAGCACCTTCGAGTTCCCTCTTCAAATCTTCGGCTTCGTTAGGCTTAGGAAGAAGTGACACTGTTTTGATATAGATAAGTCTTGCTGCCATTTCAAGAAATTCGCCAGCAAGCTCAAAATCCTGCTCGTGAAGTCCATCGATATAGGCAAGGTACTGTTCAAGCAGTGAGGAGATTTCTATGTCATAAATATTCAGTTTATGTTTTGAAATCAGGTGAAGCAGAAGGTCAAGAGGGCCTTCAAACTTCTCCAGTCTAAAAGTAATCAAGCTCATTAAATTTACGTCCAATCAAATAATCATATAAACATCATAACAACTTTATCAACCCAATTAGTCAGGAAAAACATAAAGTCAAAAATAGAGTTTCTCAAAAATGACATAGGTCCGTCGAGAATACCTGAAAACATAACAATTAAAAATCCGAAGTAGACATACATCTGATACTGCTCCATTTTTCTCTCAAATGAATCAGGTGTGAAATAACTGAGGATTTTTGAACCGTCAAGTGGCGGTACAGGAATAAGATTAAAAATTGCAAGTCCTATATTTATAAGGATAAAATATTGAAGAATAAACAGAGAATAATAAAGAGCACCCTCACCTGTAACAAAAGCCAGATAGGTTTCTTCACTATACGGTATAGCCCAGAGCACTCTATAAACAATCATTCCGATAAAAGCTACAACAAGATTTGAAACAGGTCCTGCAGCAGCTGTAATAGCCATACCTGCTCTATACTTCTTGAATCTGAGCGGATTGACAGGTACAGGCTTTGCCCAGCCAAATCCCGTTACAAGCAGGCACAAAGCTCCGAATGGGTCTACGTGTGACAAAGGGTTTATAGTAAGACGTCCTCTGTTTTTTGCAGTCATATCACCCATCTTATAAGCTGTAACAGCGTGTGCAAATTCATGGATAGGAAGTATCATAAATATAATGATAAGATGCACTCCGATAGTTAAAATTCCGTCTACAGTAGTGAAGTTTTCGATAAATCTCTGAATCATCTTTTTATCCTTTCATACAGTTATACATACACTAATTATTATACTATATTTTTGTAAAAATTACAAGAGGTTAACATATTTTTATTACCACAAATTATTTATTATACTGAAAATATTAACTTTTTAAAAAAAGTTGTAAAAAGGGCTTGCTTTTTTGTTTGTTTTCTGTTACAATACTAATGTTGTGTATTATGATTATTTTGAAAGAAGAAAAGGAGGTGCAACCTCATGGCAAAATGTGATTTTTGCGGAAAGGGTGTAACTTTCGGAATTAAGGTATCCCACTCACACAGAAGAACAAACAGAACTTGGAAGCCAAACGTAAAAAGAGTAAAGGCTGTTGTTAACGGTACTCCTTGTCACGTTCACGCTTGCTCAAGATGCCTCCGTTCAGGAAAGGTTACCAGAGCCGTTTAAGTTAAGATTTGAAACATAAGCTGTCTTTATGACAGCTTATTTTTTTGCCCATACAAACAAATCCCCTGCTCTTTTATGGTGAGTAGTATATAGAAGTATATTATATGAATTTATCGGGGCGAAACCTTTCTGAAGAAAGGTTATCCCCCGAGCCCCCTTCCAAAGACTTTTAGTATAAA
>SVNV01000029.1 GCA_015066705.1 Ruminococcus sp. | reverse complement strand
GCTAACCTTGATACCAACGCCCATTGTTGAAGCAACAACAACGCTCTTGAGGTACTGACCCTTAGCAGCAGCTGGCTTAGCCTTAACAACTGCGTCCATGAGTGTGTTGAAGTTTTCTTCAAGCTTTTCAGCTCCGAATGAAGCCTTACCGATTGGGCAGTGGATGATGTTTGTCTTGTCAAGACGGTATTCAATCTTACCAGCCTTAGCTTCAGCAACAGCCTTAGCTACGTCTGGAGTAACTGTACCAGCCTTTGGGTTTGGCATAAGTCCACGAGGACCAAGTACCTTACCAAGACGACCAACAATACCCATCATATCAGGTGAAGCAACTACAACGTCAAACTCCATCCAGTTTTCCTTTGTAATCTTTTCAACAAGGTCCATACCGCCTACATAGTCAGCGCCAGCTTCCTTTGCAGCGTCGTACTTGTCTTCCTTACAGAAAACACATACTCTTACATTTTTACCTGTACCGTTTGGAAGAACAACAGCGCCTCTAACCTGCTGGTCAGCGTGACGTGAGTCTACACCAAGACGGATATGAGCTTCGATAGTTTCATCAAACTTTGCCTTTGCATTCTTTGAAGCAAGGTCAAGAGCTTCTGATGCATCGTATACTTTAGCAGTGTCAACAGCCTTCAAGCTGTCAACATACTTCTTACCGTGTTTCATTTAATTTTCCTCCTTAAAGTGGTAACATCAGTATGCATTCTTCGCATCTGATTAACGGAATTTTCCTCCCACCGATTAGCACTGAAAAATTAGTGCTTAAAACTGTCAATAAAAATTAGTCAACAACTTCAACGCCCATTGAACGTGCTGTACCGGCAATCATGCTCATAGCTGATTCAATGTTTGCTGCATTCAGGTCAGGCATCTTCTGCTCTGCAATCTTCTGAATCTGTTCTTTTGTAATCTTAGCAACCTTAGTCTTGTTAGGTGTGCCTGAAGCTGACTCGATACCACAAGCCTTCTTGATAAGAACTGCTGCTGGTGGAGTCTTTGTAATAAATGTGAATGAACGGTCTGCATAAACTGTAATTACTACAGGAATGATGAGTCCGATATCATTCTTTGTTCTTTCGTTAAAATCCTTTGTGAATGCCATGATATTAACACCGTGCTGACCAAGTGCAGGTCCAACCGGTGGTGCAGGAGTTGCCTTTCCTGCTGGAATCTGAAGCTTAATATAGCCTACTACCTTCTGTGCCATTCTTCGCACCTCCGTAAAATTGTGGTAAGGCGAGTTATTGTAGTTTATAACTCTCCCACTTGTCGGAAACTTCTTCATTCCGACAGTTTTTAATAAATCCTGTGTTTTTAGCGTTTTCACGCAAGGTCACGTTTAAAACGTCCCTAAAAGCTTAGTTCTCAACCTTTGTGAGCTGTGTAAGTGCAATAGTCGCCGGTGTTTCTCTACCAAACATCGAAACAACGATTTCTGCTGTCTGGCTGTCAATGTCAACGCTTCTGACAGTACCTGTCATTCCGTCAACCGGTCCGCCTGAAATAGCAACCGTATCGCCAACCTTGATGTTTGTTTCAACAACCGTCTTCTTTTCTTCAACGCCAAGTGCTGCAACTTCCTTATCTGTAAGTGCAACAGGCTTTGACCCAGGGCCTACAAATCCTGTACAGCCTCTTGTATTTCTTACAATATACCAGCTTTCATCTGTAAGAACCATTTTCACAAGCACATAGCTTGGAAACAGCTTTCTTTCAACTTCAACGGTTTTATTGTTCTTGATTTCAGTAACGATTTCAACAGGAATCTTTACTTCTGAAATCAAATCGTGAAGCTTCTGGTTTTCTACAACCTTTTCAATACTATCAGCAACTGTTTTCTCGTAGCCTGAATAAGTGTGAATCGCATACCATTTAGCTGTCTCTGACATTATCGTTAACCTCCGTTAGTTTGTTGGGGCAAGTTGTAAAAACCTGTCTTTTGTTAGTTGCCCAATCCGATAAGCTTTTCAATGATAAAGCCTACGCCGGTATCAACACCAGCAAGGAAAAGACCAACTACAAGCATAACTACCAAAACAATACCTGTGTTGTTTACAACCGTCTTTTTGCTCGGCCATACTACCTTCTTGAGTTCACCCTTAAGGTCCTTGAAGTATTTAACAACCTTGTTTTGCTTTTTTGCTTTTGCCTTCTCATTTTTAGAAGACTTTGCTGAAGAATCCTTTGCCATAATCAAATTCTCCTTTCAGCTTACTTAGTCTCTTTGTGAAGAGTGTGTTTTTTGCAGAACTTGCAGAACTTGTTCATTTCAAGTCTGTCAGGGTCGTTCTTCTTGTTCTTTTTTGTGTTGTAATTTCTCTGCTTGCACTCTGTGCACGCCAAAGTAATTTTTACTCTCATTTTCGGCACCTCCTGACGAAATTTGGGTTTCACAAGAACAAATGAAACACCTTGTCCTTAGTCCTTATCTTGCGATTCGGACCGCTTATTTGCCTCCCTCATCGAATTCCACAAGAAATTCAGAGGTATTTTTTTGAGCAAAACTATACTTCCCGCATTTTTGGTGCAGGAAAATTAAAAATTTGCGCAAAAAAATAGACCTCTTAAAGAGGTACAATTATCATAACATATCCAAAACCCCTTTGTCAAGGGCTTTCGGCAGGTATATGTGAACTTTTTGTAAACTTTAGTAAAAATCTCCATTTGCTGTCCAAAAGCACGTACAGTTGTCACAAACCCACTTGAAAATCCACTTTTTGTATAGTACAATTTAGCCAAAGAGAAAAAAGGGAGGAATTATTATGGCAAGATTTGATTTTAACCGTGATGGCAAAAAAGATATTTTCGACTCAATGATTGAGTACGAAATCTATAAAGATGTTATGGGGGAAGATGATGACGAAGATTATGTGCCATCGTCACGCAAAAAAAGCAAATCATATGATGCCTACGACATTCTGATTTGGATTGTAGCTATACTTGGTTCTCTTGCTCCGTTTATTTTCTTTTTAAAACACGGTATCAACTTTATAACAGCAGGTTGCTGGGCTTTAGCCGTATTTTGTGTCTTTTTCTATCTGACCTCTTTGACTGTATATATTCCTTTTAAATATGTACCGTTAAGAAATCTCTGGCTTTATGGAGGAGAAGAAACGGTCAGCCAATTAAAAAAGTGGCTTCTAATAGATGCAGTATTACTCTTTATAATGGGAACTTTCATTCTTTGGTTGGTTTCAACTTAATAAATGCTGTTAAATCAGGCCACCTCGTCCCTTAATATCCCCAAAAGGTAATAGTCGGCTATAACCTCATAAACCTTGCCGTGGCGGATAAGCCCCTCTGTCTGAAAACCGTTTTTCAAAAGGGCTTTTTTCGAGGCTTCGTTATCCTTAATAACCGTTGCAGAAAGCTTTTCAAGGCGTGTGTTTTCAAAAATATACTTCACAGCCCCACCGATAACCTCACCGGCAACGCCTTTTCCCCACATCTCAGGGGAAATACGATAGCCTATTTCAGCAAGTACCTGTGGCTTTTCTCTTGTTCCTTTGAAGTGAAAAAGCAGAAATTCTCCGATAATTTTTCCGGTTTTTCTGTCACAGATACCCCACACAAGCTCGCTGTGTTTTTCTCTTGCAAGTTTGTTGTAACGGATTTTTCCGATAACGGATTTTTCTTCCTCCGTCATTTTGTAGCCCCAGTATTTGTAGGTTTTTTCGTCAGCTATGCATTTTCCGTAATCATCAGCGTCATCAAGGGTTATTTCACGAAGAATGTAGTTTTCAGTTTCGATTACAGGAAGCTTTTTAAAAAATCCTCTTAAACTCATATATACCTCTTTAAATTTAATCCCACAAGTTTTTGGGCTTGTGGGATTTTTTGTTAGTATTTATTCTCTGTTTTTTCATTTTAAGGCAAACGTTAAGTGAGCCGATAACCGCCGTCACACAAAAGTGGCTGCTTGCTCAAACTACCCAAAGGCGAAGACAGTGAAACCGTTAAATTTATACTACACTCTCTATCCTTGCTTTTTAAGCCGAGCATTAAGCGAGGCGATAACACCCGAACACTCAAAACTTCGACACTTATCAAACGAAAAGCGAGGGGAGGAGGATGCAAACGTCACGTTTGCTTAATACGCTTTACCCCGGAGTACCCTCTGCTTTGCTATCTTGCCACAGCAGACACAGACATCGAATATCTCTTCTTATTCCCCCGCCGTACGGCGGGGGAATAAGCAATAATCTTAGTATGCTTTGCCCCAGAGAACCATTTTCTTGGCTGGCTTGCCACAGCATACGCAGACATCAGAAATTTCGTGCTGTTCGTTAGGAATACATCTTGAACCAACACCGGTAGCTTCCTTAACCTTGTCCTCGCATTCCTCTTCGCCACACCACATAGCTTCAATGAAACCGTCGCCCTTTTCTTCAAGAGCCTTGATGATTTCGTCCATGGTCTTGCACTGGTATGTCTTTTCTTTTCTGTTTTCAAGCGCCTTGTTGAACATTCCCTCAGGAACAACATTCTCAATAAGGTCAACTACTGTGTCCTTGAAGGTTTCAAGATTGTTTTCAAGTGAAACAACAGCCTTTTCACCGTTGAATCTTGTTGCAACTACGCACTGTCCGTTTTCAATGTCCTTAGGACCGATTTCAACTCTTACAGGAACGCCTCTCATTTCGTATTCAGCAAACTTCCAGCCTGGTGAATTGTCGCTGTCATCAAGCTTTACACGAAGTCCGCAAGCCTTGAGCTTTTCGTAAAGCTCAGTTGCCTTGTCAAGAACGCCTTCCTTTTTCTGTGCGATAGGAACAATTACAACCTGAACAGGTGCAACAGCAGGTGGGAGAACAAGTCCGTTGTCGTCACCGTGTGTCATGATGATTGCACCGATAAGACGTGTTGTAACACCCCATGAAGTCTGGTGTGGGTATTCAAGCTTGTTTTCTCTGCTTGTGTACTGAATTCCGAAAGCTCTTGCAAAACCGTCACCAAAATAGTGTGAAGTACCAGCCTGCAAAGCCTTTCCGTCGTGCATAAGTGCTTCAATAGCGTAAGTAGCTTCTGCCCCTGCAAACTTGTCGCTGTCTGTCTTTCTGCCCTTGACTACAGGCATGCAAAGACTCTTTTCACAAAATTCAGCGTAGCAGTTGAGCATTCTTTCTGTTTCCCAGATAGCTTCGTCAGCAGTTTCGTGAATTGTGTGACCTTCCTGCCACAAGAATTCTCTTGAACGGAGGAATGGTCTTGTTGTTTTTTCCCATCTTACAACAGAAACCCACTGGTTGTAAAGCTTTGGCAAATCTCTGTATGAATGAACAATGTTAGCGTAATGCTCACAGAAAAGAGTTTCTGATGTAGGCCTTACGCAAAGTCTGTCCTCAAGCTTTTCGCTTCCACCGTGAGTAACCCAAGCTACCTCAGGTGCAAAGCCCTCAACGTGGTCCTTTTCCTTCTGGAGAAGGCTTTCAGGAATAAACATCGGCATACACACGTTTTCGTGTCCACGCTCTTTGAACATTGTGTCGAGAATTCTCTGAATGTTTTCCCAGATAGCGTAGCCGTAAGGTCTGATAACCATACAGCCCTTAACGCTTGTGTATTCAACAAGCTCTGCCTTTTTGCAGATGTCAGTGTACCATTTTGCAAAATCCTCGTCCATTGAAGTAATAGCTTCAACCATTTTTCCGTTATTCTTAGCCATTTTATACATCCTTTCGGTGATTTTTCTTATTTTTCAATCCGTCAAAACCGTAAATATCGGTGTTGTAAATTTTATAGTTAGGGTCAAAGTCCTCGTCGGTCTGTTTATCGTAAGGACCTTTTACCGTATATTCATTCTCGTTAACCCTTTCGGGAATAGGTTCGTCTTTGTTTTTATCAATTTTTCTGGCAATAACCGGTGTCAGCAGAGTGGCTCCCATAATAAGCATCATTATGAGCATCATCATTCCACCGAATTTTAAAAGAACAAGTACCAGCTCGCCGTTCAAAGACCTCACCTCCAAAAACAATTTCAACCTATATTTTAGCACAATATCAAAAATTTTGCAAGAGGGTTGAAACATAAAAAGAGCAGGAGTAATTCCTGCTCTTAATTGTGCATTATGAATTGTGAATTGTGCATTACTTAATGAATGCTCTGTACTGTTCGTTTTCTGCTTCGAGTGCTGAAATCTGCTCGTTGAATGCGTCAGCCTGAGCGCTGAGTTCTGTTGTGTCCTCTCCGCCTTCGTTTTCAAGCTCGCCCTTTCTTTCTTCAAGAGCAGCAATCTTCTGATTGAGAGCTTCCATTTCTTCGTAAATAGCAGCAATCTGTCCGTCGATTTCTGAAATCTGTTCGCTTACAAGAGCGTTCTTTTCGTTGCTTTCGTTAATCTTTGCAACGATTTCAGCAAGCTGAGCCTTAACGCTTTCAATCTTTTCGTCGTTTTCAGCAATCTGAGCCTGAGCAAAAAGTGCCATCTTCTGTGTTGCAGTAGCAGGTGCAGCTTCGCTTTCCTGAGCAGGAGCCTCTTCTTCAACAAGCTCAAGCTCTTCTTCAGAAACCAAATCAGCCTCTTCTTCAGCTTCTACAGTTTCTTCAACCTCTTCAGCAATTTCTTCTGCTACGTCTTCGATAACATCTTCTGCTTCTTCAGCATTCTCTTCGTAATCAGCAGTAAGAAGATTTCTGTTTTCCTCAGCAGTAAGAAGGTTTACTGTTTCTTTTTCAGCTTCAGCAACCTTATTCTTGTAGCCGCCAACAAGCATACCGTCAAGGTCACCCTTGAAGAAATCATCAGGATTTACAAGTACAGGCTTCTTAGGAACACCACTGTACTGAGCCTGCTTCGCTTCAAGCTGTTCTTCCTTTTCTCTCTGGCGACGGAGTTCTTCTTCCTTAGCAGCCTGTCTCGCCTTGTTTGCTTCGATATTTCTCTTTGAAAGAAGGTCAGCATATCCCTCAACTCTTCTTTCGAGAATGCTGTTTACAGAACCGATAGGCATTTTAATAAAGTCAGCAATCTTCTGTGCTTCCCAGCCCTCGTTAAAAAGTCTTACAATCTTGTCATTTGTTGTTTCATTACGTCTCATAACGATTCACCACCATAATTTCAATAAAATGTCATTAAATATTATGCGTAAAACATCCATCAGATACCTTATGCAAATACTTCAATATACACTTTTATGATAAAGCATTTATCCCCAAAAGTCAATATATTTTATAGACAAATTCCTAATCAGAATTTTATATCAAAGCAACAAATCGCACTTTTTACCCTGCCAGCTGTCACGTCTCAGAAGCTCTTTATCTATCTCATTCATCACGCAGAATTTCTTTAAGCTCCACAATGGTGCTACCAAATCCTCCTTGACTCCGTCGCCTGTAATCCTCTGAATTACCACCTGTGGCGGAATGATTTCAAGCTGGTCGCAGATGAGCTCAGCATATTCTTCAAGCTCAAAAACGTGAAAGGGCTTCTGCTCATAAAGCTTTTCAAGGGCAGTACCTCTTATGACGTGAAGCAGATGAAGCTTCATAGTGTGAGGCTCAAGCTTTGCAACCTCTTTTACTGTTTCAATCATCATATCTATTGTTTCGTAAGGAAGTCCGTTTATCAGATGAACGCAGATGTTAATTCCACGCTCTTTTAAAAGATTATACCCTTTTAAAAAGTCCTCGTAGCTGTGGCAACGGTTTATCAGCTTCGCTGTGCTGTCGTGAATTGTCTGGAGTCCCAGCTCGATGGTAACATACTTGTCCTTTGAAAGCTCATAAAAAAGGTCAGCAGTCCTTTCGTCAATACAGTCGCCTCTTGTTGCAACAGAAAGCCCCACTGCATTTTTGAAATTCAATGCTCTCTCAAAAAGCTCCTTCTGTCTTGAAAAATCCCCGTAGGTGTTTGTTCCTGCCTGAAAATAGGGAATATAAACAGCGTCACTCCATTTTTTGTGAAGCACCTCTTTTACCTTGTTGAATTGTACTTCTATGTCGTCACAGCTGTTTCCGGCAAAGTCACCGCTTCGCTTGTCAGAGCAGTAGATACAACCGCCCACGCCCTTGCTTCCGTCACGGTTAGGGCAAGAAAAGCCTGCGTCAAGGCTCACTTTAAAGACTTTCTGTGAAAAGCGATGACGCAGGTAATAGTTATAGGTATGATATCTTTTGTTGTCGTCTGAATAGATAAAAGGTGATTTCACTACTGTCCGTCCTTTGTTGTTTCGTTATGAGAAATAACCTTTACTTCCTGCTCGGTTTTCTCCTCATTTGCAATCTCCATAAGCTTCTCAATGCGTTTTTTTCTTTCTTCCTGACGGTAGTATCGGGAATTTACATTTTCCTTCAGCAGGTAGTAGATAGTTGATGCAACAGGCACGCCGATAAGCATACCCATAATGCCTGCAAGTCCGCCACCGATAGTAACAGCCGCCAGCACCCACATAGCAGGAAGTCCCACAGATGAGCCTACAACCTTAGGGTAGATAAGATTTCCTTCAATCTGCTGTAAAATGATGATATAAGCTATAAACAGAATTGCCTTGATAGGGTCTTCCATCATAATCATAAATGCGCCGACACCGGCACCGATAAATCCGCCCACAACAGGAATAAGTGCAGTTATTCCAACCAGAGCACCTACCATTCCTGCATACGGGAATCTGAAAAGCACCATTCCCAGCATACAGAGAGTTCCTAAAATCACAGCTTCGGTAAACTGTCCTACAACAAATTTTGCGAAGATGTTGTTTGCAACAGCGCAGACGTGAAACACCTTGTTTGTCTGATTGTCAGGAAACCATACCTTCAGTATTTTCTTGAAGGTAAATTTGAGTCCTTCCTTGTTTGCAAGGATATATACCGCAAAAATAAATCCCAGAACAACGTTGATAACCCCGCCGAAAAATGACGAGATAATTGAAAAGGTAGAGCCTAAAATTCCGCCTGCCGCTGTTTTTGCAAAATCAACAAAGGTACCTGTGATTTCCTTTTTGTTTTCACCGATGAAATCCAGCGTATTCTTGATTTCAGGATGCTTGTTGTAAAGCACAACAACCTTATCCTTGATTTTTTCCACAAAGTCAGGGAAAATATCAACAAGAAGCTGTACCGTCTTGATAAGCTCAGGAATAACCAGCCACAAAACTCCCGTAACTATTGCCACAACAATAAGTATAGACAAAAGAATACTTACAGGACGTTTTATTTTCTGAACTGTTTTGTTTTTTGATGTAAAAAGATGCTTTTCAATAGTTCTCAGCGGAACATTGAGTACGAATGCTATAAAGAAGCCCAATACAATAGGCAGAGCTATTCCGAAAAGATAGCCGATAACATTTCCCACTGATTTAATATTTGCAAGCAGCATATAAAAAGTAATTGCAAAAGCTATGAGAAAAACAATCTTTTTCATAGTATTCTTATCAAGTTTCATTTATCATTCGACCTTTCTTAAGACTTAAAGACCTGCTCTTTTTCTGATTTCTTCTCTTATGAGCTTTCCGCTTTCGGTGAGCTGTGAAGTGCCTGCCTTGAGATTTGCGAGAGATGAGCCCGGTGTCATAATTGAAGCGGTTTCACCCTTGTTGCAGAGTGACCAGTTAAAGAAGCCAACATTTATACTGTCAAGTGTCTGAAGCCACTTTTTGGTTTCAGAAGCGTTAAAGCCACCATTACCACTTGCGTCACAGGTTCCGAATTCCGTTACAAGAACAGGAAGTCCCTTGTTGTAGCAATCCTTAAGACGACTTCTCAGCCAGTCGGTATGCGTATTTGCGTAAAAATGCAGAGCATAAACAACATTTTTATCGTTAATAGTCTTGCCGATTACATTGTGAATATCCTGACTCCATGTGGGTGTTCCACAGACAACAATGTTGTTGCTGTCGTGCTTTCTGATTGTACTGAGAACGCTTTCGCAGTAAGGCTTGATTTTGTCACTCCAGCCAACTCCGCCGTTTGGCTCATTACAAAGCTCGTATATGATATTGGGGCAATCCCCGTATTCTTTTGCAATAATTTCAAAAAATTCCTTTGACTCCGCTGTATGAGTTGTAGGGTCTCCGGGATTTAAAACGTGCCAGTCAACAATTACATAAAGTCCCAGTTCTATACAGTAGTCGATTCCGTTTTTAACTAAATTAAGGTTTCGCTGTCTGTCCTGAAGATAACAGCTTTCGCTTCCGCCCCAGCTTTCTTCGATGTACATTGCAAGTCTTACCGCATTACAGCCCCAGTCGTCACGCAAAACCCTGAAGTTGTTCTTTGTGACAGCATCAGGAAACCAGCCCACACCGTGAGTAGAAACCCCTATAAGCTGAAAAACTTCACCATTCTGGTCAACGATATTCGCACCCTTTACCGAAAGCTGTCCGTGTTTTTTTACCGGCGTGCCGTCAGGTGCATTGACTGTCGGAATGTTTGTTACAGGTTTTTTAGTGGTCGTTGTTGTAGTCTTTTTAGTAGTTGTAGTAACCTTTGTGGTGGTTGTTTTTTTAGTTGTAGTGGTGGGTTTTGTAGTTGTTGTAGTCTTTTTTGTTTCGGTTTTTGTCGGAACAGTTATAGTAACGCTTACCGAAGGCTTTGTGCCTGAAGGTGTAGTACCGATTTCCTCTGAAACAGGCGTAGTAGTTGTGTTTGAATCTCCGCTTATAGAAGGCGTGGTTGTGATTTCACCTTCAGAAACAGGTGGGGTAGTGGTTATTACCGGAGAAGTATCGTTTCTTGTTGTGGTAGTAACAGCACCATCGTCGCCTGTTTCAATAGCGTCAAGACCCACTGGCATCAGAAACATTACCGCTATTGCAACAACTGCCATAGCAGTTGCAAAAATCTTATTTTTCACAAAAACACTCCCTCGCCGTATTTTTTACTTCAGAATAATTTTAACACATTTAATCCGTCAAGTAAAGGGTTTTGTTAAAAACCGTCAGCCAATGTCGTGAAACTCCTTGACAAAGACTTTTTGAGAGGTTAAAATAAAAGTGTAGGATTTTGAAAGGAGTTGTTTTTATGGACGAAAAAGATAACAAGCTTCGGAAATTTGACCCCCGTTTAAGACGTGGAGAAAAAATCCGCAAGGCTGAAAAGATTTCAAAAAGATACTCTCTCGGAGAAGAAATTTTCAACGCTGTTTCACACGGCGCAGGCGGACTTCTTGCAATCGCCGGAACAGTCGTGCTTATTGTTCTGTGTGCCATTTATTCAAATGCATGGGCAGTTGTAAGTGCGTGTGTTTACGGAGCTTCTCTGATAATTTTATACACTATGTCAACCCTTTATCACGCTATTTCACACGAAAGAGCCAAGAGATTTTTCAGAATAATGGACCACAACACCATTTTCTTTCTGATAGCAGGTACGTATACACCATTCACTCTTGTAAGCCTTCACGGAAAAACAGGCTGGATTCTTTTCGGGATAGTATGGGGCGCTGCCGCTGCGGGAATAACCCTTAATTCTATAAATCTGGAAAAATACAGAAAGCCTTCTGTTGTGTGCTACATTTTAACAGGCTGGGTAATTTTGTTTGCGATAAAGCCGATGCTTGACGCTGTACCAAAGCTTTCAATGATTTTCCTCCTCGTTGGCGGAATCCTCTACACGGTAGGAATTGTATTCTACGTGTTCAAGAAACTTAAGTATTTCCATTCAGTGTGGCATCTCTTTACAGTAGCAGGAAGCATTTTCCACTACTTCTCAGTGCTCCTCGCATTGGTGGATTTTAAAAAGTAAAAAAAGAGTAGGCTTTAAGGTCGATGGTCATAAGGAAGTATTATACGGACTTATTGAGGAAAACCCTTTTGAAAAAGGGTTATTCCTCAAGCTCCTTTCCTAAAACTTTCAATTTAAAATCCCATACGGGACAAAACGTCCTGTATGGGAT
>SVNV01000028.1 GCA_015066705.1 Ruminococcus sp. | reverse complement strand
GGCTTAAATAATTATATTAAAGTCTTTGGAAGGGGGCTCGGGGGAGAACCTTTCTTCAGAAAGGTTTCCCACGATAAATACATACAAAAACTTCTATATGACTGTCACCATTTAGTATGGGCGTTTTGTTTTAGTTACGTGAAAATACAGATGGAGGAAAAGATGTCAACTATTGCGGCAATTTCCACGCCAAATGCGGCAGGTGGAATTTCAGTTATCAGAATAAGCGGTGACAAGGCTGTTGAAATCGGGTCTAAGGTTTTTAAAACCAGAAAAGACGTAAATTCGATGGAAGGCTATACCTGTGCCTATGGAAAAACTGTCAGCGACGGAAAAGTCATCGACGACGGAATCCTGACGGTTTTCAGAGCACCTGAATCATATACCGGCGAGGACGTCTGTGAAATTTCCTGTCACGGCGGAATTTTTGTTACTAAGCAGGTGCTGAGAGCTTGTATAGAAGCCGGTGCGAGACCGGCAGAGGCAGGAGAATTCACCAAGAGAGCATTTCTTAACGGAAAGATTTCTCTTACCCAGGCGGAAGCTGTTATGGATGTTATTTCTGCAAACGGAAAACAGGCGCTCAACTCTGCCGTAAACGCAAGAGAGGGCAAAATGTTTAAGCAGATAAAGGGGGTTTCAGACCGCCTTGTTAAGATTTTAGGTGAGCTTTCGGCGTGGGTTGATTATCCCGAGGAGGATTTGCCTGAGGTTGAGCCACAAACCCTGCGTGCTTCCCTGCTTGACGCAATAGCCGTTACCGAAAAGATTATAAAGGGCTATGACTGTGGAAAAATCCTCAGAGAAGGCATTGATACCGTAATCGTCGGCAAGGCTAACGTCGGCAAATCCACACTTATGAATAACCTTCTCGGTTATGAACGTTCAATCGTTACTGACATCGCAGGAACAACCCGTGATATTATTGAGGAAACCGCAAGAGTGGGCGAGCTTGTGCTGAGACTTTCCGATACGGCGGGTATCCGCGAAACTGAGGATAAGGTTGAAAACGTGGGAATTGAGCTTGCCCGTAAGAAAATCGACACGGCACAGCTTGTTATTGCTGTTTTTGACTGCTCACAGCCTCTCGATGAACAGGATAAGGAGCTTCTTGCTCTTGCTGAAAACAAGAAATCAGTTATAATTCTTAACAAAACAGACCTTGAGCAGATTCTTGATAAAAAGGATTTTGAAGCTGTTTCACCTTACGTTGTGGAGATTTCAGCGAAGAATGACCTTCAGCTTGAGGAGCTTTCAACAATGCTTCAGAAGATGTTTGAGCTTGAGAATTTTGACTCGAATACAGATTCTTTTGCAAACGAAAGACAGAAATTCTGTGCGGAGAATTCCC
The DNA here is from genome assembly GCA_015066705.1 of Ruminococcus sp. Taxonomy (GTDB): domain Bacteria; phylum Bacillota; class Clostridia; order Oscillospirales; family Ruminococcaceae; genus JAAZZIT01. The sequence goes on along the minus strand of SVNV01000028.1, from coordinate 10,993 downwards.
TCAGATACTTGAAAGAAACTCTTGAGACGCTGGAAATGGGAGTTTCTCTTGACTGCGTGACGGTTACTCTTGAATCGGCGCTGGATTCGCTTTTAGAGCTGACAGGCGAAAAGGTCAGCGAGGCTGTGGTTTCTCAGGTGTTCTCAAAGTTTTGTGTAGGTAAATAACAATGTTCCACGTGGAACATCACAAGTGTAATTTTTAAAAGGATTGATATAATGGAGTTTTTTGATACATTTGATGTAGCTGTTGTTGGTGCTGGACACGCAGGCGTTGAGGCTGCGCTGGCTGCCGCACGTCTTGGAATGAAAACGGCGCTGTTTACCATTTCTCTTGACGCTCTTGCCAATCTTCCCTGCAATCCGTCCATAGGTGGAACTGCAAAAGGTCATCTTGTCCGTGAAATTGACGCACTTGGCGGCGAAATGGGTAAAGCGGCTGACGCTACATTCATTCAGAGCAGAATTCTGAATCTGGGAAAAGGCCCTGCCGTTCATTCACTGAGAGTTCAGGCGGACAGAGTGAAGTATCACAACTATATGAAGAAAAAGGTTGAGGAAACTGAAAATCTTTATCTCAGACAGGCTGAGGTTACTGAAATCCTGTCTGAAAATGGTGTAATATGTGGTGTGGCAACACGTCTTGGGGCAAAATATGGCGCAAAAGCGGTAATTATCTCCACCGGTACATACCTGAAAGGGCTTATTCACGTGGGTGGAACCTCCTACGAAAGTGGCCCTGACAACGTTATGCCTGCCAATTTTCTTTCTGAAAGCCTTAAGGAGCTGGGAATAACCATAAGACGTTTCAAAACGGGAACTCCGGCGAGAGTTCACAGACGTTCGATAGATTTTTCCAAGCTGGAGGAACAGCACGGCGACGAGCGTATTGTGCCTTTTTCTTTTGACAATGACAAGCCGCTTGAAAACAAGGTTTCTTGCTATGTGGGTTATACAAACGCAAAAACTCATCAGGTTATCCTTGATAATATTCACAGAAGTGCTATGTATGGCGGAAAAATTGAGGGAATCGGCCCGAGATACTGTCCGTCTATCGAGGACAAAATCAAAAGGTTTTCTGACAAACCAAGACATCAGCTTTTTATTGAGCCTATGGGACTTGACACCGACGAATTCTATTTACAGGGAATGTCCACTTCTCTTCCTGAAGATGTTCAGTTGGAATTTATGAAAACAATCGAAGGCCTTGAAAACGTTGAAATTATGCGAAATGCATATGCTATTGAGTACGATTGCTGTGACCCGACAGAGCTTCTCCCGACGTTGGAATTCAAGAATGTCAGCGGACTTTTTGGTGCGGGACAATTTAACGGAACTTCCGGTTACGAGGAGGCTGCTGCCCAGGGACTTGTTGCGGGAATCAATGCCGTTATGAAGATTAAGGGCGAAAAACCGCTGGTTTTGGACAGAGCCAGCTCTTATATCGGAACTCTTATTGATGATTTGGTAACTAAGGGTTGTATGGACCCGTACAGAATGCTTACTTCAAGAAGCGAATACAGACTTCTCTTGAGACAGGATAATGCCGATATGCGACTCACTCCGATTGGGCACGAAATCGGTCTCATCAGTGACGAGAGATTTAAAAAATTTGAAACCAAAAAAGCTCAGATTGAAGCTGAAATCAAAAGAGTGAAAAAGCTGTCTGTTGCTCCGGGCGAAGCGATGACAAGCTATCTTGAATCGGTTGGGACTGAACCGATTACAACAGGTTGCAAAATGTCACAGCTTATAAAACGTCCGCAGGTGACGTACAACGGACTTGCTTTTTGTGACCCCGACAGACCGCAGCTCAGCTTTGAGGTTGCGGAACAGGTTGAGCTGATGATTAAGTATGAGGGCTATATAAATATTCAGCTTCAGCAGGTGGAAGCTATGCGAAAGCTCGAGGCTAAGAAGCTTCCGGAGGGGGTTGATTACACCGGAATCAGAGGTCTGCGTCTTGAGGCAGCTGAAAAGCTTAACAAAATCAAGCCTCTGAGCGTCGGTCAGGCAAGCAGAATATCGGGAGTAAACCCTGCCGATGTTTCGGTGTTGCTCGTGTGGCTTGAAAAGCAGAAAGGCGGTGTGTCCGATGCTTGATTTGAAGTTGCTTAGAAGTCTTTTTGATGGTGCTGAGATTTCTGTCGGTGAGGACGAACTATCAAAATTTGAAACCTACGCAAAGCTTCTGGTTGAATGGAATGAGAAGATAAATCTTACTGCAATTACTGCTCCTGACGAGATTTGCGAAAAGCACTTTTTTGACTCGGTTATGCCTTTTTATATGTGGGGCGGACTTAAAAACGGTGCTGAAATAATCGACGTGGGAACAGGCGCCGGATTCCCTTCCTGCCCGTTGAAAATAGTGAGAAGCGACCTTTCGCTCACTCTTCTTGACAGCCTTAACAAGCGAATCAACTTTCTGAATACCCTTTCCGAAAGCATTGGACTTGATGCCGAATGTGTTCACGGAAGAGCTGAGGAATTTGGAAATAACGCGGATTTTCGGGAAAAGTTTGACATCGCTACAGCAAGAGCAGTTGCAAACCTGAGAGACCTTTGCGAATATTGCGTGCCTTTTGTGAAGGTGGGAGGATATTTCGTTGCGCTCAAAGGGCAGTCGGGCTTGCAGGAAGTTGATGAAGCAAAAAACGCCATCAGAATCCTTGGCGGAAAGGTTGAAAAAACCTTTGAGTATACTCTTCCTAATGGCGACGGACGTGTGCTTGTGATTATAAAAAAGGTTTCAACGACGCCTGCAAAATACCCTCGCAACAAAGGACAGATGAAAAAGAAGCCGTTGTAAAATATTAAACAAAATTTCAGAGGAGAAGGTTTCAGCTTTCTCCTTTTTTGTATCAGATGTTCCACGTGGAACATTTTATAAAATATCGCAGAAAACGACAGTTTCGGACTTTAAATAATAAAAATTTCAGCAGACTTATGGCGAAAAGCTTCATGGGTCTGTTTTTTGTGTTTGGTTTTGGCGTTTTGAGTAGAATTTTTCTTGTGGCGCTTAAGAATATTCTGAATTATAATAGATACGTGACAGCCTTTGGCACACAAAGAAAGGAAGATAAAAATGGCGATTTTAGCGCTCAAAGAGAGAAAAAAGACAATCAAAAACGTAGAAGAAATAAGTATCAACAGACTTTTGCCCAATCCGTACACATCGAGGAAAAGCTGTAACAGAAAAGAGCTTCTGGAGCTGGCAAAGAGCATTGGCGAGGTGGGAGTTTTACAGCCGGTACTTGTCAGAAAAAAGGATTCGGATAATTTTCAGATAATAGCAGGTGAAAGACGTGTAAAAGCTTCGAGAATTGCAGGCCTCAAGGAGGTTCCGTGTATAGTTCTTGGAGTGACTGACAGAAGAAGCGCACTTTTTTCGGTTACGGAAAACCTCCAGCGAAGCGACGTTGGGATTTTTGAGGAGGCGGAAGGTGTTAAGAATATGTGTCAGCTTTACGGAATGACGGAGGAGGATTGTGCGGTAAAGCTGGGGATTCCCAAGGAGGAGGTCAAAAATAAAATGGCACTTTTAAAACTGGGAAAGACTGAACGAGAGCTTTGTGGTGAAATGGAGCTTAGTGCGGAGATTTCGGCGTCTCTTGGAAAGATTTCCGACAAAAAGCTGAGAGCCGAGGCCTTTGAAAGACTTGCTAAGGGCGAACTTGAGGGCGAGAGGGTTTCCGAGATAGGGGAAATTGTCAAGGAGCAAAGTAGAAAAATTATGAAAAACTCGGCAGTTTTAGGAAATAAAACGCTGTTTTTCAAGACAATAAACAGGGCGGTGGAAATCCTGAACGGTGCAGGCGGCGAAGCGAAAATCGAGAAAATTTCCTCCGAGAATGAAACGGTTTTGCTCATAAGTGTAAAAAACTAAGATTTTGTAGGTCCTTTTGTAAATTATAGTTGAAATTTTTCTCCCATTGTGATATACTATTTTATATGTGAAATTTAATTTTGGAGAAAAATTTATGGGAAGAATTATAGCTTTTTCCAACCAGAAAGGTGGCGTAGGAAAGACTACAACTGTGGTGAATCTTGCGGCGGCTCTCGGCGACAGAGGAAAAAAGGTGCTTGTTGTTGACTTTGACCCTCAGGGAAACACAACAACCAGCTTTGGAATACGCAAAAAAAGTATCAGAAATACCAGCTATGAAGCGGTTATCGGGCAGTGCAGAATAGTAGAAGCTATTGTTGCAACACAGTTTAAAGGAATTTCTGTTGTTCCGACATCTCAGAAGCTTTCGGGTGCAGAACACGAGATTGCCGATATGGACAACCGTTCTGCAAGACTTAAAATGCAGCTTCTGACGGTGAAGGACGATTACGATTACATACTTATTGACTGTCCTCCGACACTTAATCTTCTGAATATCAATGCGCTGGTGGCTGCTGACGGGGTAATTATTCCGATACTTTGTGAATATCTTTCTCTTGAAGGTCTGGTTGAAATCGACGATACAATCAGAAAAATCAGACAGAATTTCAACCCTAAGCTGGAGATTGACGGAATACTTTTTACGATGTACAATTCACGTTATAACCTGACTGGAATGGTAGTAGACGAGGTGAAAAAGTATTTTCCTGACAAGGCTTTTGAAACTGTAATTCCGAGAAACATTGCTCTTGCGGAAGCACCTTCCTTTGGTGAGCCTGTGCTTTATTACGACAAAAAGGCAAAGGGTACAAAGGCGTACGAAGACTTGGCAAAGGAAATCGAAAAACGCAGAAAAAAGGCTGATAAAGTGAAATAATATAAAAGTTTCGTCCACCTTTTCAAAGGTGGTGGGTTTCCAAAGGGCAAAGCCCTTGGTCGCACTCCGCAGAGGGCGAAAACTCCTAAAATCATCGACGCTCCGCAAGGGGTGAATTTCAAAATAGTCCTGTGGACTATTTTGAAAGAGGGGGCTGCCCTGCACGAGAGGGCGCGCCCCTAAAATACCGAAACTTTTATATATTGACAGATAAACAAAAAAGTTATTTATTTTCGAAAGGACGTATATATATGCTGGACATTAAATTTTTAAGAGCAAACCCTGATGTTGTCAAGGAAAACATCAAGAAGAAATTTCAGGACGACAAGCTTCCACTTGTTGACAAGGTAATCGAGCTTGACGAGGCTTTCAGAGCTACAAAGACAAAGTGCGACGAGCTGAGAAATCAGAGAAACGTTATCTCAAAGCAGATTGGCGCGCTTATGGGACAGGGCAAAAAGGACGAGGCTATGCAGGTCAAGGAACAGGTAGGCGAAATCAATGCTGAGCTTGCAAGACTTGAAGTGAGCGAAACTGAAATGGAAGCTGAAATCAAAAAGATTATGATGGTTATCCCAAATATCATTGACGACTCAGTTCCTATCGGTAAGGACGACAGCGAAAACGTCGAGGTTATGAAGTACGGTGAGCCTTTTGTTCCTGAATTTGAAGTTCCATACCATGTTGAAATTATGGAAAACCTCAAGGGCATCGACATCGACAGCGCAAGAAAGACTTCAGGTAACGGCTTCTATTACCTTTGCGGTGATATCGCAAGACTTCACAGTGCAATTCTTTCTTACGCAAGAGATTTTATGATTGACAGAGGATTTACATATTACATTCCGCCATTTATGATTAGAAGCGACGTTGTAACAGGCGTTATGAGCTTTGCTGAAATGGAAGGTATGATGTATAAGATTGAGGGCGAAGACCTTTATCTTATCGGTACTTCTGAACACTCGATGATTGGTAAGTTTATTGATACAATTATCCCTGAGGGCGACCTCCCACAGACACTCACCAGCTATTCACCTTGCTTCAGAAAGGAAGTTGGTGCTCACGGTATCGAAGAAAGAGGCGTTTATAGAATTCACCAGTTTGAAAAGCAGGAAATGATTGTTGTTTGTAAGCCTGAAGACAGTATGGCTTGGTTTGATAAGCTGTGGCAGAATTCTGTTGACTTCTTCAGAAGCCTTGATATCCCTGTAAGAACTCTTGAATGTTGTTCTGGTGACCTTGCTGATTTGAAGGTTAAGTCTGTTGACGTTGAGGCTTGGAGCCCAAGACAGAAGAAGTATTTTGAGGTTGGCTCTTGCTCAAACCTCGGCGATGCACAGGCAAGACGTCTCGGAATCAGAGTCAAGGGTGCTGACGGAAAGTATTTTGCACATACACTTAATAATACAGTTGTTGCTCCACCAAGAATGCTTATTGCGTTCCTTGAAAACAATCTCAATGCTGACGGTAGCGTAAGAATTCCAGAGGCACTCAGAATGTATATGGGTGGTAAGGAAGTAATTAAGTAATTGACAATTGACAATGGACAATTGACAATTATTGTATAAATAGCACAGTAAATACATTCTATATCCTCACTATTGAAATTCCTATGTAGGTATCTAAAGGCAAGGAGATTATCGGGCTACTTGCTTGGGTATCTGATGGTCAAAAAGGCTTGAACTGCGAGCATTTTTTGACACCCGTTAAAAGTCGGAGGGGGGTTCAAAGAGGGTTAAGGAAAGGGGTTCCAAAGGGGAAAACCTTAAGGGGAGAATAGGGGGGAGACCGACTTTTGGAGGTTTTGCTCCCCCGTCCCCTTGTGGTTTTCCCCTTTGATAAATCAAGCAATTATACTGAGGTGTTTTATATGCACAACCTTATTTTTGACTCACACAGCCACTACGACGACGACGCTTTTGACAGCGACAGGGAAACCTTTCTCCCTCATCTGCTGAATACCGTAAAAGCCGTTCTCCACGCCTCCGTTGACACAAAGTCAATGGACTTCGGCATTGAAAACTCTGAAAGATTCAGAAATTTCTATACAAGCGTGGGCTTTCACCCTGAGGCAATGGACAGACTCCCTGAAAATCCTTGCCAGTATCTTGAAGATGTAATCTGCCAGAAAAAGGGAAAAATCGTTGCTGTGGGGGAAATCGGGCTTGATTACCACTACGAGGGCTACGACAGAGATGCACAGATTAAGCTTTTTGATGAACAGCTTGAGCTTGCTAAAAAGTACGATTTGCCGGTGATTGTTCATTTGCGTGATGCTACCGAGGACGGGCTTTCACTTATAAGAAAACACAGACCGAGAGGCGTTATGCACTGTTTTTCGGGGAGCGCTGAAACTGCAAAAGAGGTTGTTTCTCTCGGAATGTACGTTTCCTTTACAGGCGTTCTGACCTTTAAAAATTCAAAAAAGGCAAAAAAAGCCTGCGCAGAAGTGCCTGTTGACAGACTTCTTTTGGAAACCGACTGCCCGTATATGGCGCCTGAGCCTTTTCGGGGCAGACGCTGTGACAGCACTATGATTTTGCAAACGGCTGAATCTATGGCGCAGATTAAGGGCATTTCCACCGAGGAAATGCTTAATATCGCCTCAAAAAACACCTGCGATTTGTTCGGGATAAGCATTTAAACAACGGTTTTGAGTTCACAGATATTTTACAAATCAAACTGTTGACAAAATACGATATATATTATATAATAATTAAGTCGCTATGAGACACGGCGGCATAGCTCAGCTGGCTAGAGTATCCGGTTCATACCCGGCAGGTCGTGTGTTCGAATCACACTGCCGCTACCATTTGAGTTTCATAGCGAATAAGGCCCCTTGGTCAAGCGGTTAAGACGACGCCCTTTCACGGCGTAATCATGGGTTCGATTCCCGTAGGGGTCACCAAGCTTAAACAAAGTAGAACACTCAGATTTCTGAGTGTTCTCTTTTTTTATGTTATATCCCAAAAAAAGGTATCGGTTAAGGTGGATAGCCATATAGAAAAATATTATATGAATTTATCGGGGCGAAACCTTTCTGAAGAAAGGTTGTCCCCCATAGCTATCGAAGATAGATATATCCCCTATTCCAAAGACTTTTAACGTAAAATCCCATATAGGGTTTAAACCCTATATGGGATTTTAAATTGAAAGTTTTAGGAAAGGAGTTTGAGGAATAACCCTTTTTCAAAAGGGTTTTCCTCAATAGGTCCATGTAATACTTCTTTATGACCACTCACTTTAACCGATACCTTAATTTATTAAACTCTGTTTTTCTTTCGCTCGTACTTGTTACGATACATTTTTGCGTCGGCGGAGTTAATAACCCTTGCAACGCTCATATTTTCCGTAATTTCAGCGATTTCATAGCCTGCGCTGGCAGTAATCTTATAAACCTTGGAATTTGTTTCCTTGTCCTTGGCAAGATACTTGTAAAAATCCGAAATCTTCTGATTTGCAATTTCCTCGTCGTAGTCACCTACACCGATAAGATAGAATTCGTCGCCACCTGCTCTTACGCAGAATTCGTTTGCGTCCATAATTGAAAGAGTAGCGTCGCAAATCTTTTTAATTCCGAAGTCACCGTCTGTATGCCCGAAATTATCGTTTATGTACTTCAGGTTATCCATATCCACAATGCACACAAACAGCTTGTCGCCTTCCTCTGCCTTGCTGAGCATTTTTTCCAGCTTGATGTCCATACCACGACGGTTGTATGCCTCGGTCATAGTATCTCTGATTGAGCCTTCAAGGAGCTTGTTTTTAGCTCTTATCATTTCAAGGGAAGTGTTTACAAATCTAAGCCAGTTTCTGTAAACAAGATTTATAACACGACCGTTTTTGATTTCTCTCTCAAGAACAGCATACCCGAAAGTGTTGTCCTGAAAATGCACAGGTGAAAAATAAAATACCGACGGCTCGCCCTCTTCGAGCATATCAGGAAGCATCAGCTTTGTTTCAAAAGCGTGCTTGCTGTCGTCACCGTGATAACCCGTGTCAAAAACAGGTGTGTTGTGAACAACAATGTTCATCTTTTCAGGATAGCCCTTTTCACCCTGATTTTCCGTCATAAGCCAGTCATCTCTCAGACAGAGATAAAATCTCTTGTATGGGAGTGCGTAATATGTGAGCATATAAATCTGTTCAAGGCACTTTTCAGGGGATTCGGAATTTGTCAGCTTTTCCGGTATATAGCCTTCCATAAGCTGACCGATGTCAATGTTTTCAAACATACCCTTTTCGCCGTAATCTCTGAAAAGATAATAGAAAGAATCCTTAAAGAAAACCTGCGCACGGTTGTGATTGTCGTCACAGGTACAGCTCTGTCCCGGGTGGAAAATATCAGCTTCCCCTGTGTCAAGTGGCTGAATTTCTAAATCAGGCTCGATAAGTGACATAAGATAGTCAACAGCCCTTGAAGCAGTCAGCGTCTGGTTTGCTTCAAAAGAAGAAACCGACACGTCGTTTAGTGCAGCCTCCTGGGTAGCTTCAAAACCACTTATCATAACGTCCTCAGGAATTTTGTATCCGTTGTCGCAAAGTCTGTTTACAAGTCCCAGAGCCATATGGTCGCTTGCGCAGATGATAGCCTGAGGCATTCTCACTTCGCCACTGATAATTCTGTCACCAAGAATAGCTCCACCTGTATACCAGAAATCTCCGTAAAAAATTCTGTCATCTGAGGCATCAAGACCGTTTTCAGCCATAATTTCCTTAAAGAATCTTACTCTGTCCTCGGAAATTTCAGTACCCTTTGTACCACTTAAAAAGTACATATCGGTGCAGTTGTGAATTTTAATAAAATGCTCAATAATCTTTTTGAAAGTCGGCTTGTCGTCACTCTTTATACAAGGGTAATTCCCGAAAGGCTTGTCGATAGCAACAACAGGAATATCGGAATTCGCCTTGATTTTATTGCTTAAATATTCGGCAACTTCAGTAATTTCGCTTTCAGTAATTGAGTGTGTGTCAACAATAATTCCGTCAAGAAGGTCGCAGTTTATAAGCTCAAAAATGTTAGTTTCCCCTTTGAGATAAACCTTGTCCTCAAAGCAGACCTGAATCATTGGTGAAAAAACAGCAACACTATATCCGTACTTTTCGCACTGGGTAAACACGCCTTTTAGTATTCTCTTTGAGTGAATTGATTCAGGCAAAGCAGTAATTACACCAATCAGCTTACGCTTTTTCATTCCAAAACCTTCTTTCTTAAAAATTTGTATGCTTTTAACAATTATAACACACAAATTCCTAAAAAACAAGTAATATTGTTTGATTGTTAAAATGTTACAACAAAGAGAATATTTTTTTATTTTCACAAATTATTATTTGCATTTTTCCCAAAGTCGTGGTAAAATATTAGTATACAAACCACGAAAGGACATAAAAATGAGTAGCATTACAATAAATCACAGCTCAGGGCAGTACAATCTTGACGAAAAATTCGTTGAGGCTTTTAAAAACAGTATGGAGGATATGCAGGTTTTAATGGCTGAATATCGCTGTGCCCTTATGGAAATAGAAACTAAATTCAAGGTTTTAAATGAGCAGTTTTCACTTCACCACGACAGAAACCCTATTGAAACCTTAAAAACCCGTCTTAAATCCCCACAGAGCATTCTTGAAAAGCTAAGAAAAAAACAGCTTGAATATACTGCTGAAAACGTGGAAAAGGAGCTTTTTGACGTGGCAGGGGTAAGGGTAATCTGTCCGTTTATTGATGACATTTATATGCTTTGCGAATGTCTGTTGAACCAGGACGACATACGCCTTGTAAGAATGAAGGACTACATAAAAAGCCCCAAGCAGAACGGTTACAGAAGCCTGCACCTGATAGTTGAAGTACCGATTTTCTTGCAGAACGAGAAAAAGCCAATGAAGGTTGAGGTACAGCTGAGAACTATCGCTATGGACTTCTGGGCAAGCGTAGAGCATCAGTTAAGGTACAAGAAAAACCTGCCTGAGGAAGTGCTTAACGACTTGGCATTTGAGCTGAGGGAGTGTGCTAATATAAGCTCATCTCTCGACTATCGTATGGAAGTCATCAAAAACAGACTGGATTTATAACAATTGACAATGAAACCCTGACGGTTTCACCGACCTCGCCTTTGGGAAGTTTGAGAAAACAGTCACTTTTGAGTGACGGCGGACATCGGTTCGCTTAACGCTCACCTTAAAAAGTGAGGGCAGAGAGTTTATAAAGACAAAAAATAAGAGTAGGATTTTGGT
>SVNV01000009.1 GCA_015066705.1 Ruminococcus sp. | reverse complement strand
AGTTTACAAGGACGGAAAAACAAACACTTGGCGTGTAATATACCGCTACACAGACTGGAAAGGAGAGAAAAAGCAAACGCAGAAGCGTGGTTTTCAGACCAAACGAGAAGCACAGGCCTGGGAGCGTGAGCAACTCAACAAAATAGCAGGCGACCTTGATATGAACTTTGCAAGTTTCGTTGAAACCTATTCTGCTGATATGAAAAGCAGAATCAAGGAAAATACCTGGCACACTAAAGAGCATATTATCCGCACGAAAATCCTACCCTATTTTTCAAGCCGACCTATCAATGAAATTCAGCCGAAAGATATTATTGCTTGGCAGAATGAAATGATAAACTCGCTTGATAATCACGGCAAGCCTTACTCCCCTGTGTATCTGAAAACACTACACAATCAGCTATCGGCAATCTTTAACCACGCTGTCAAGTTCTATGGCTTATCTTCAAATCCTGCCGCAAAGGTCGGTAATATGGGTAAAGCAAAATCAAAGGAAATGCAGTTCTGGACGCAAGACGAATACAAGAAGTTCTCCTATGAAATGATGGACAAGCCTGTTTCATTCTATGCCTTTGAAATGCTTTACTGGTGCGGTATCCGTGAGGGCGAACTGTTGGCATTGACACCTGCTGATTTCGACTTTGAGCGTGGCACTGTATCAATCACGAAATCTTATCAACGAATTGAACGCCGTGATGTTATCACAGACCCTAAAACAGCAAAGAGCAATCGAGTTATAAAAATGCCAGATTTTCTTGTTGAGGAAATTCAGGAATATATCTCACAGCTTTATGGAATTAAAGACACGGACAGGCTTTTTGAGATTACAAAAAGCTACCTCAAACGTGAAATGGAACGTGGGTCAAAAGCGGCTGGAGTAAAGAAAATCCGTATACACGATTTACGCCACTCCCATATTTCCCTTTTAATCGAAATGGGATTTTCAGCGGTTGCAATCGCTGACAGAGTAGGACACGAAAGCATCGACATCACCTATCGTTACGCACACCTCTTCCCCAGCACGCAAACCGAAATGGCAGACAAATTAAGTACAATCAGAAACGGAGGAATTGAAAATGTCAGCTAAAAATGTAGACAAATACAACCGATTCAGAAGCATAACCGTAGGTTTCAGAGTATCGCCCGAAGAATTTGAGGAACTTAACCGTGTCGTTGCTTTATCGGGACTTCCAAAGCAGGAATACTGCTATCGCAAATGTATGAACCGTGATATTGTCGTTCAGGGCAATCCGAGGGTTTACAAGCAACTGAAAATCAATCTCGAAATGGTGCTGTCGGAGCTGAAACGCATTGAAAACGGTGCAAAAATTGACGCTGAACTGCTCGAAACAATACAACTCATCAACACCACACTCTATGGCTTGAAAGGAGAATGCGAATGACTGTAAAAGAAGAAATGACCACTCCCGTTGCACCTGTTGGCGCAGGTGCGGAGCAGTCATCTCAAAATCAATCTACAAGTATTATACCAGAAATCAATGAGGATTTCAATACCTCTGATGATTTTTTTCAGCAGATGATGAATCCTTACTACCTCAAAACCGTTTCGATGAACGAGCTTTACGAAACTGTGTTCCAGAGCAGACCGCCGATTATTGACGGTTTGCTCTATCCGGGCGTGTATCTTTTCGTTGGTGCGCCGAAGCTTGGCAAGAGCTTTCTTATGGCACAGCTTGCCTACCACGTCAGCAAGGGTGAGCCTCTTTGGAATTACACCGTTCACAAAAACGATGTTCTATACCTTGCCCTTGAAGATAACTACGAAAGAATTCAGAAACGTTCCTACCGAATGTTCGGAACGGAAATCATTGATAATCTTCGCTTTGCCGTTATGGCAAATACAGTTGACGGCGGTCTTGAAAAGCAGTTGGAGGGATTTCTCCACCAATATCCTGAAACAAGGCTTATCATCATCGACACCTTGCAGAAAGTCCGTGAGGCAAGCAACGAGTGCAGTTACGGAAATGACTATCAGATTATCGCAAGGCTGAAACAGTTTGCCGACAGCCGAGGTATCTGTATGCTGATTGTTCACCACACACGCAAGCAGAAAGCAGACGATTCCTTTGATATGATTTCGGGAACAAACGGTTTGCTCGGTGCGGCAGACGGAGCCTTTCTATTGAAAAAAGAAAAGCGCACAGAAAATTCTGCAACGCTTGAAATTTCAGGGCGTGACCAGCAAGACCAGAAGCTACACCTTGTGCGTAACCCAGAGAAGCTTTCTTGGGAGCTGGAGCGTATTGAAACGGAGTTATGGAAAGAACCGCCTGAGCCGATACTGGAAGCGGTGGCGAAGTTTATCACAGCGGATAATCCTGATTGGGTCGGAACAGCGACAGAGCTTATCGAGAAAATCGAGACAGATATTCCCGTGAATGCAATCACGAAAAAGCTGAATGTCAACGCAAGTCGTCTTTTTAATGAGTACGGTATTATTTACAAGAGCAGCCGTACTCACGACGGACGCAGGATTGAACTTCACTTTCAATCAGCTGTCCGTGACAGTTCGTGACAGCTGTGACGGTTTTTATGATAGCGGTGACGGTGTGTAAATAACCGTCACAACCGTCACCAGCCGTCACGCAAAGGGAGTCCAGAGGGAACGTCTGGCGCAATGATACTTTTGATAGAAGCCTAAGCGTATGTCAAAAGCATCTTTGCGTTACTTTCGCAGAAAGTAACAAAGGCGAGGTTAGTTTGAACAGATATAAAGTTAGCCAAACAGTTTGCGCAATGTATTTTTTGCAACTATATTTACTTCTTCAGCTAATTCTCCGTTTGTAGGATATTCAGCAATACGATTTATTTCCGAAATAATTCTCTGAGAGGGTTTATCTGTCAGTTTTGGTATCAAATCTGAAATAATCCAGTATTTCCAAATATCATCATTTTGCTCTGGAGACAAAATATCAATAATATATGGCTCAAGAATCCTGCCTCTGTGGATAAGTACGTCAACAATTTTCACAGCGACAGGCCAATTCATATCCTGTGTCCATTTCAATAAACCAATAATAATCGGCTCCATTTCGTTATCGGATAAATCAAGCAGAGCATCTATATTTGAAGTGTCGAACTTATCTTTAGGAATAAGAGTGTATGGAAACCCGTTCATATTCTTCACCCCCTTTTAAAGTATAGCATATTAAACATTATATTTCAATATGAAAGGAGCAATCCCTATCGGAAAAAGAACAATCAGCGGTCGTATCAGTAAGAAGCACAGCCTGCCTCACAATAACCGTGAGTTTCTGTGTGAAAATGTTGACCCGACCAGAACAAAAGACAACATCGCTATTATCAAAGATGACATCGGGCAGGTCTATCACGAGCTGTTCGACAAGGCTCTCACCGAATACAACGTCAAGCAAAAACGCAAGGACAGGATTATCAAGGACTATCACGAGCATATCCGCCACAGCCGTCAGGAACAGGAGTACCACGAAGTCATTTTCCAAATCGGCAATCAGGACGATACGCCCTGCGGCTCTGATATGGGCAAGGTCGCAACCGAGCTTCTTCGGGAGTTTGCCGAGAACTTTCAAACACGAAATCCGCACCTGCGTGTATTTAATGCGGTCATTCATCTTGACGAAGCAACGCCGCATATTCATATCGACTTCGTTCCCTTTGCAACGGAGCAGAAACGTGGACTTTCCACGAGAGTTTCGCTGACAAAGGCTCTGGAGCAGCAGGGCTTCAAAGGCGAGGGAAAATTCAACACTGCCTGCAAGCTGTGGATTGACAGCGAAAAGGAAGTCCTTGCACAGCTTATGCGTAACCGAAATATCGAATGGGAGCAGCTCGGCACGCATAATGAGCATTTATCTGTGCTTGATTTCAAGAAGCAACAGCGTAGCTATGAGGTTGCTATACTGGAAAATAAAATTGAGTGTACGGATAAGCAGTTACAGCACCGTCAGGAGTTGCTTAATGAGGTCGAGGACACAATCGACAGGCTTGACAGCGAGTATCAGGAAAAGAAAGAGGCTGTCGGTCAGCTTGATGAGGATATTGCAGAAAAGGAAGCCACTCTTGCAGAGAATACAGCTCTCCTTGCAACAGCGGCAAAGAAAGCAAGCAAAATCAAGGATATTGACGATATTCAGGTTAAGAAAACAATGTTCGGCGGTAATGTTTCTGTTGCTCCCGATGATTTCAAGAAGCTTACCGACCTCGCCAAAAAGCAGATTGCGTCTGAAAGCAAGGAAAAGGAGCTGAACAGCAAAATTGCAACGCTGCAAAACGAGAAGCAAGAGCTTGCCAATAAAAACGCACAACTTGAAAAGGAAAACGCTGCTCTGAAGCAGGAGAACAGCTCGTTGAAATCCGTCAGGGAGAAGCTGACGATTGCGTCACTGCAAAAGGAAATCAGCGAATGGAAAAACAAGTATCAGAAAGTGCTTGATTTCATTGAAAAGCTTAATCTCACGAAGCAGTTGCAGGAGTTTTTGAAGCCGAGAAAGCATATGCTGCATCGGTGAATCGTGTGTCCATTAAAGTCCATTTAACTCCTTTTAAATCCGTTTAAATCTGTAAAATTTCATTAAAATCTCTTGAAAAAAATAAAGGAATGTGTTATAATATATAAAATGAGGTGAGTTGTAATGTCAGACGAGTTATTTACTGTTGCTCAAGCGGCGGACTACTTGCAAGT
The DNA here is from genome assembly GCA_015066705.1 of Ruminococcus sp. Lineage (GTDB taxonomy): Bacteria > Bacillota > Clostridia > Oscillospirales > Ruminococcaceae > JAAZZIT01. The sequence goes on along the minus strand of SVNV01000009.1, from coordinate 72,568 downwards.
TTGCGAAAAGACAGTTCGTCGTTTGATTAATTCTAACAAGTTAACTGCATCCAAAATTGGAAATAAAACTTGGCGCATAAGAAAAAATGATATAGATGCGTATTTGTCTTTCAATACCAACAATAAAAAAGGGGTGACTATCAATGAGTGAGGAATTAATTCAAAGGAATTTAATAGAAGCACCTGAAAAAATGGGGGATTGGAATTTCTACAACATAGGTGCTACAACGCTTAAGGCACTGAAAGGTGCAAAAATAATTCCTAATCATGATTATGATGCATATGAGAAAAAGAAGCCTGATGCACTTATTGTAAAAAAGCCAATTGTTGTTGCAGCAATTGAATATAAAGACCCTAAGGAATTGCGTACTAAAAAACAGATTGCATCTGCAATTGCACAAGAAATAGGTACTGCACAAGTTATTAAGGCTAGAGTTTATATTGTAACCGATGGTAAAAAATCATTTTGGATTAATCCTTTAACGGGAAATGAGATTTTACAAGAGGATGGTTCTCGCATCACTCTTAACTTCAATAAAAATAGTACTGAATGCATTACGCTTATTAATAAAATTATGTCATCAATTAATTCTGAAAATGACTGTTTGAAAGCACCTTCATCTGTTGATCCGCTTCCGCTTGCGCAAAAGGTATGGCAAGATTTGTGGGCTGTTTCGGGCGCAACACCCGAAAATTGCTTATATACTTTCGTAGAAATCTTTATTTTTAAATATCTTAGCGACCTTGGAGTTTTACAAGGCGTACATTCTTTCTATAACCTGTTGGCACAGTATAGCACGAACACTGATGATGAAGTCCTTGACTTTTATGCTCATACAGTACGTGTTAAAATAAAAGAACTTTTCCCGTGGAATCCTAAAGACAAGACCACAATTATCAACGGTACTATTTTTGTTTCAAAAGATGATAAGGCTGTTTCGGGATATGCTACAGTTTTCAGACGTATTCTGAATCGTTTTAATGATTTCGGTACTCTTGAAAACATTGACTATGACTTTAAGAGTAAACTGTTTGAAACATTCCTTAAGGAATCAATAAGCAAGAAGAACTGGGGACAGTATTTTACACCTTTAAAAGTAGTTCGTGCCATCGTTAACATGGTAGAGCTTTCAGCCGGAATGAAAGTGTGTGACCCTGCTTGTGGTGTAGGAAAATTCCTGCTTGAACCTATTCTTCATGATTTGCATAAATTCTTTAAGATTGAAGACGGCAAACTTACTCCTCAGATTTCCTTGTCAGGATTTGATAAGGGCTTTGATAAGGAAGAACAAAAGACAATCATACTTGCCAAAGCTAATATGCTCATCTATATGTCGAGTATGATTAAAGAGAATCCAGGTATCACGGAACAGTTTTCTGAGTTGTTTAACAAAACTTTCTTTTTGCAGACAAACACTATTCTCGGAACACTTGCTAACCCCATAAAAGAAGAATACGATCTGATTCTCACCAATCCACCTTATGTTATGAGTGGAAGCAGTAATCTGAAAGAAGAGATATCCAAACAAGATGAATTAAAAGCCCACTATGCTGTTAGTGCTATGGGAATAGAAGGTCTATTTATGGAATGGATCGTTCGTGCTCTCAAACCTAATGGCAAAGCATTTATCGTTGTTCCTGATGGTATAATGAACCGCAGTAACGATAAAAAACTCAGGGATTTTATACTGGAGAATTGTATAATAGATGCTGTGATCTCATTGCCGTTGAATACATTCTTTACCACTAACAAGAAAACCTATATTCTGGCTCTTACTAAGAAACAGCCTGTCAGCGTAAATGGGACGCCGACTTTGGAGAAACAAACCACACCTGTATTTACCTATCTGTGTTCCGAGATCGGTGAGTCTCGTGATGTATACCGTTTTGATATTGAGCAAAATGATTTAGAAACTGCATCAGATTTGTTTAATATGTTCAAGGGTGCAAAAAGCAAATTTAGGTCGGATGATAAACGCTGCAAAGTTGTTTCGATTGATGAGTTTTACAACGGAACACATTGGTCAATAGATCGTTGGTGGACAAGAGCAGAGAAGATCGACTTGGGCATTGAGGACAATATTGAAGCCATTACATTGGAAGATTATTTAGGTTTATTGTCTGATACTGCAACTACCATAATGGAATATGATGAGCCATTAAGAGAGTTGATAAAAAAAAAATCCCAAATAACAAATAGCAAAGAAGTATCTTTAGATGATGAATCTTTGTTTGAATTATTTATTGGGAAACGTTTGTTGCGAAAGGATTTTGTTGCACACAAAGGAAAGATTCCAGCATATAGTGCAAATGTGTTTGAGCCTTTTGTATATACAAATTCCTCCAATATCACTGACTTTTCAAAACCATATGTTTTATGGGGGATTGATGGGGATTTGGACTATAATGTTATGCCTATCGGAACGTTATTTGCAACTACAGACCATTGCGGAGCGATACGCATTATAAACCCAAGCATAAGTCCTTATTATTTAGCATATATTCTTGAAGAAAGCAAGCATTTATGTGGATTTGACAGGGGATTGCGTGCGTCGCTTACAAACATGAAAAAAGTGAAAGTGATGATTCCGATTGATGCAAATGGAGATTATGATATTAATGCTCAAGAAAGTATTGCGGAAGCGTTACTTGCTTTAAGAGAGGTACGAAACCAGGTTATCAATAGGCGAAATTTACTATTAAATCCAAAAATAGTTTTACAAGATAATAATTATTCGTATAAGTACTATCCATTAAAAGAACTGTTTAGCACAATTAAAGGTCTTCCAAAATACACCAAGAAATATGGTAATGAACATACGGGGCAATATCCTGTTTATTCTGCTTCAAGCCATACACCCTTAACAATGATTGATACTTTTGATTATGACGGAAAATATATGACATGGTCAACTAACGGTTTTGCAGGAACAATTCTTATTCTTGATGGTAAGTTTTCAATCAATGGAGATCGTGGAATCTTAGTGCCGAAAGACGGCAGAACAGACCTCGACTTCGATTATATGAAGTTTACGCTCGAACCTATTTTCCGAGAAATGGCTAAGGGAAGAAAAGGCGATAATGGAGAAGATGAGTTCACTAAGCTTTATCCTTCGATGTTAGATGATGTAATGATACCTGTTCCTGTTGATAAGGATGGAAACATAGATTTAATCGCACAGCAAGAGATTGCTGCAAAGTATCTGGCAGTTGAACAATGTAAGAAGGATATTCTTGAAAAACTTCAAGCGCTGATTGACCAGAAAGTCAACATTTAAAATCTTACCATCAGTTTATTCTGGCAACAATATGGCAACATAAAATCTGATAGTCCATAATCTATGGATAATTTAAGTAATACAAATACTATAAGCTAAATCTCTTATACAGATTTGTTTAAGACAGGTTTGTCGGGAGCGAGTGGGAATAAGCAAGGAGCCCCTGCAGGCACTTGCACCTATTATGAAAATGTCTGACCACAAACCGGATAAACGGTGCAGATATTAGTTAGTGTAGAATAATAACAAACACAAAAAGCAACACTTTTCTGGTGTTGCTTTTTTATTGCATATTTACACAACAAAAAAGAACCGTTCAGATAAACGGTTCTTTTTTGAGTATGTTCATATTGTGTGTGGCTGTGCCCCTTAAACCACACTTTCGATTTCCTTTTTGTAATTGAGTCTGATTTTGTCAGTAACCATAGCAATAAATTCCGAATTTGTAGGCTTGCCCTTGTTGATGTCAATGGTGCAACCAAAAATGCTGTTGATTGTGTTTACGTTGCCTCTGTCCCAGGCTGTTTCTATGCCGTGTCTGATAGCTCTTTCAACTCTTGAAGCAGTTGTCTGGAATTTCTTCGCAACAGCAGGATAAAGCTGCTTTGTAACACTTTCAAGCATTTCGTAATCAAATATGGAAAGAATAATTGCTTCTCTCAGATAATGGTAGCCCTTGATGTGTGCCGGAACACCAATCTGATGAATCATATCTGTAACAACTATTTCTAAATTGAATGCGTTGTTATTTGTGTAATTATTGGAGGAGTTTCCTGATACGACAGAAACTCCCATGAGTTCCTTTATTCGTTCAGCAAGGACGTCAATATCAAATGGTCTGAGTAAGAAATAAGCAGCGCCGTTTGCCATAACAGCCTTTTCCACAAAAGGATTGTCGTAGTTTGAAGTAATAATCATAAGTGGCTTTTTCATATCTGACGCGTTGATTCTTTTTAAAAGCTCGATTGCGTCCAGATTAGGTAAAACCGCGTCGCAGATAACTACGTCAGGCTGTTCGTTTCGTATGGCGTCAAAAAGCACTCGTCCATCTTTTGAACGTGTAATTACATAGAAATCTTTTTCTCTGAGTGCACTTGCATAACATACGCCAAATTCGACGCTGTCATCGCCAATCAAAATCTTAATTTTGTTGTTCATTCGTCAAAACTCCAAATAAATATTATTTTCGTGCCTGCATATATTTTACCACTTTTTTGTAAATTTGCAATAGGAAAGTTGCGTTATTTTTCTACAAAATTCACTTTTTTACATAGTAAAATTCAGATAAATTGTGGGCATAAATCCTTTATTTTAGGGCTTTTTTGGGAATTCTTTCTTTTTGTAGGCGTGTTGAAACGTGTCGAAATATGCAATCCGTTAAAAGAAGATTTACAATATAATCAATCAATAGAAATATAAAACTCATTATTTTTTAATATTGATATGAATAAATGTCAGATTATGAATATAAATACCAGAATTTTAACCTAACTTCGACAAAAGATTTTATGATTTAACTAATTGGAGCATTGAGGGGATATGATGTGTCGATAAAATTTGTCATACCGATAATCAAAGCTTCGTAATTTGTAAAAAATCAAAGACATACAAATGGGGTAATTTATAGTAATATTTTTTATTAAGCTATTGAAAAAAAGAGGAAAATGTGATATACTTATTGTAATTGTGAAAATTTCACTTTTAGAAAAGGAGTTTTAATATGAATATGGTAACCACACTTGTAAAAAACAGCATTCAGAATGTCCACGCACCATTGCCACTGACAGCACACATTATTTTCTGTGTGTTTGCTACATTACTTTTTCTTATTCAGTACAAGAGAAAGAAGATGAAGTATTACCTTTATCTTATTATTGCATTTGATTTGATGCTTGCAACACAGTTTTTCTCCAGCGATTTTTCTATTATCGTAATATTTATCGGGGAAGTTGTTTTGCTTACAATGGCATTTCTTTCTGCAAGATATCAGAAGAAGATGAACAAGCGTGTTGAAGAACACAAAAAGCAGTTTGACGAATCAAATACAGGAAGCACTGAAAGAAAAGAAGAGCCTAACTGGTATGAAAAGCGTTACGGAAAGCGCTGATTACATAAGCTGAGCGGAGGATTTTTCAGTGAAAATTGTAATTCTTGACAGCGAAACTGTTTCAAAAAATGACGTTTCACTTGATGGCATAAAGGCACTTGCTGAAACTGAAATTTACGGATACACAAAGAACGAGGACGTTGCTGAGAGAATAGGCGACGCTGAGGGTGTTATCTGTAATAAGTGTATGATTACAGAAGAGGTTTTTGAAAAATGCACTAATCTGAAATATGTCGGACTTTTTGCAACAGGCTATAATAATGTTGATACAGCGGCGGCAACACGTCACGGTGCTGTTGTGTGCAATGTGCCGGCTTATTCAACCGACTCGGTTGCACAGCATACTTTTGCTTTTGTTTTAAATTACTTCAACAGAATTGCGGAGTATAACGAAACAGTGCAGAGAGGTGACTGGGTAAACTATAAGTTGTTTTCGTACTTTTACATTCCTATTCAGGAAATCAGCGGAATGACACTCGGCATTATTGGTTTCGGGGATATCGGAAAAAAGGTAAGCGAAATTGCAAAAGCCTTCGGAATGAATGTTATTGCATATTCAAGAACCGAAAAGAAGATTACCGAGGCTGGAGTTGAGGCTGTTTCACTTGATGAGCTTTTAGAAAGAAGTGACGTTGTGACTCTTCATTGTCCTCTTAATGAAAGCACCAAAGAGCTTATAAATAAGAATACTTTAAGAAAAATGAAAAAGACAGCCCTTCTTGTAAACACTTCACGAGGAGGAGTTATAAATGAGCAGGATTTGGCTGACGCTCTTAATAATGGGGAAATTGCTCACGCTTGTGTTGATGTAATTACCTATGAGCCGATGAGAGAGGATTGCCCTCTGAGAGAAGCTAAAAACTGCACAATCACACCTCATATTGCGTGGGCACCAAGAAAAACAAGAGAAAGACTCTTGGAGGTCGTGTGTGAAAACATAAAGAGCTACATTGACGGAAAGCCTCAGAATGTGGTGAATGACTAATTTGAAAAGAGGTATTTTTGTGAAAGATTTTACAAACAAAAAGAGAATAGTTGTAAAAGTCGGAACATCTACACTTACTCATAAAACGGGCAGACTTAACATAAGACGTGTTGAACAGCTTGTAAAGACACTTGCTGATTTACAGAACAGCGGTAAGGAGATTATTCTTGTTTCAAGCGGTGCTATCGGTCTTGGAATGAGCAAGCTTGGTCTTGTTGAAAGACCTACCGACACACCTTCAAAGCAGGCTTGTGCGGCTGTGGGACAGTGTGAGCTTATGTATATGTATGACAAGCTCTTTTCTGAATATTCACTGACTGTGGCACAGATTCTTCTGACAAAATACATACTTCTTGAGGACAGAAGAAAGAACGTTGAAAACGCAGTAGAAAGACTTATTGCTCAGGGTGTTATTCCTATCGTAAACGAAAACGACACGGTAGCTATCGACGAGCTTGAACTTGAAATGGGTGAAAACGACAGCCTCGGTGCGATTATCGCTACTGTTGCAAAGGCGGATATGCTTGTTATTATGTCTGATATCGACGGACTATATGATAGTGACCCACATAAAAATCCTGATGCAAAGCTTATTCCTTATGTTGAGAAGATTACTGACGAGGTGAGAGAGCTTGCAGGCGGTGCCGGCTCAAAGCTTGGAACAGGTGGTATGAAAACAAAAATCAATGCTGCTGAAATTGCTGTTGAAGCAGGTATTGATATGGTTATTATGAACGGAAACAATCCTAAGAAGCTTTACGATATTTTTGAAGGGAAACAGGTTGGAACTGTTTTCTGTGCACAGTAAGGAGAGCTATCTATGAACTATATTGAACAGCTTGGTGTTAACGCTAAGACAGCTAAGGGTGAAATTGCAACCTGCTCAACTGCTAAGAAAAACAACGCTCTTATGGAGATTGCAAAACAGCTTCGTGAGTGCTGTGGTGAAATTTTAGAGGCTAATGCTATTGACCTTAATAATGCGAAAAATGCGGGAATGTCTGTTTCTATGCAGGACAGACTTGCACTTGACGAAAAGAGAATTAACGCTATTGCAAACGCTTGCGAAAACTTAACAAAGCTTCAGGACCCTGTTGGTGAAATCGACGGCGGTTCTGTTCGCCCTAACGGAATGAAAATCACAAGAGTGAGAGTTCCTATGGGTGTTATCGGAATTATCTACGAGGCAAGACCTAACGTTACAGTTGACGCTGCCGCACTTTGCTTAAAGAGTGGAAATGCCGTAATTTTAAGAGGCGGTAAGGAGGCGTTCAATTCAAATAAAAAGCTTGTTGAAATTATGCGAAAGGCAGTAGGAAATGCAGGCTTTAACGCTGACATCATTCAGCTTGTAGGGGATACTTCAAGAGAGGTTGCTACAATGATGATGAAGGCAAACGGATACATTGACGTACTCATTCCAAGAGGTGGCGCAGGTCTTATCCGTTCGGTTGTTGAAAACGCAACTGTTCCTGTAATCGAAACAGGCACAGGAAACTGTCATATTTTCATTGACGAAACTGCTGATATGGATATGGCTGTAAGCATCACCGACAACGGAAAAACACAGCGTCCGTCAGTTTGTAACGCTCTGGAAAGCTGTCTTGTTCATAAGAATGTGGCTGAAAAATTCCTGCCACTTATGAAGGCTAAGCTTGACGAACACAACGTTGAAATTCGTGGCTGTGAAGATACAGCAAGAATTTTAGGCGACTGTGTTGTGCCTGTTACTGACGACGATTTTAATACAGAATTCCTTGATTACATTATTTCTGTAAAGGTTGTTGAGGACGTTGATGAGGCGATTTCACACATTCAGAAATACTCGACAGGACACAGCGAATGTATCATTACAAAAAATCTTGAAAACGCTGAAAAGTTCCAGTCTATGATTGATTCGGCGGCAGTTTATGTAAACTGCTCAACAAGATTTACCGACGGCGAGGAATTCGGTCTTGGCGCTGAAATCGGAATTTCTACTCAGAAGCTCCACGCAAGAGGTCCTATGGGGTTGAGAGAGCTGACTACAATTAAGTTCTTAATCAACGGAAACGGACAAATCAGATAGTCTATCCGTGCTCTCTTTTTATCCATAAGGAGAGGGGGTATGGGGGAGGACCATAACTCATCCACTTGAAGGTAGCTATTCAGGTCACTCAATGTCTGGCAAGCCATATTCTGTAATGAATCAAGGACTATATGGTATGTATTCACACATTGCAATGTCACCGATGATTCATGATAAGAGCAATCTATGTGATAAATGGGATTAGATGGGAGGAATTACATTATGAAAAAGATTATTGCTTGTATTTTAGCTTTAACAATTTCATTTGCTTCAACATCTTGTTCTAATAATGAAAATGAAACAAAAACCGAACCGTCTGTTGAAAATGTTACTACCGATGTAATTCGTTCTGAGATAGATATGTATATTTTTTATAATGCTGAGGCTTTAGTCGAAGGTGTTGACTTGGTTGTAGTAGGCGAGCATATCAACGATGGTGATTATGCCGGAGGACTTGCTGTGCCACGTTCAGAGAGTAGCTTAAAAATCACTAAGGTTTTAAAGGGAGATGTTAACGTAGGTGACATCATAAAAATCAGGCAACTTTACGGTGTGGAAAATCGTAACGGTGTTGACACAATAGATGACTCAAGCGATATGCTACCGATGAAAAAAGGTGACGAGTGGTTATATGCTCTGACACTTTCTGATGACGGTGACTATTATTGGGTTTATAATGTTTACGGAAGATTTCCTGTCCCTCCGTCAAACACTTCTGATGCGAATGATTTTACAGCCGAACAGATGGGACGTTATGAAAGAAATGTACAGCACGACGATTATTACAACGAGCTTGTTAAAATGTATAACTGGGAATAAGATATAAAAAAAGGAGTGCTTTTTCAGCACTCCTTAATTTTTTACATAATCATCTTCTCAATTTCTTCCTTTGGTCTGTAACCGATAATCCGTGAGCTTTCCACGCCGTTTTTAAAAGCTATAATTGTCGGAATGCTTGAAACCCCATATTTTGTCGCAAGCTCAATATTTTCGTCAACATTGATTTTTCCTACAACCACGTCTTCATATTCTTCGGCGATTTCCTCAATAATCGGTGCTACCATTTTACAGGGTCCACACCAGTCAGCGTAAAAATCCACCAGCGCAACTGTGTTTTCCTTTAAGATTTTATCAGCAAAAGTCTGATTGTCAAGTCTGATTTCACTCATTAAAATTCCTCCTAATCCTTTGATTTGTAGTAAAGCATACAATGACAGTAGCCCTCAAAATCAGGGTCAGCCATCTGTGCTTTGAATTCCTCGCAGATACACTTGTTTTCGGGAAGCTTTCCCACTCGACAAGGGCAATATCCGCCTTTTTCTTTTAGTCCCTGTTTTACTGTCGCAACTATTTCCTTGTCATTGTTAAAACGTACTGCCATTTTTACTCCTCCTTATTATGTGTTTTTCTTTTCAATCATAGTATAACACATATTTTTCCAAAAATCAATACCTTTTTAGTATACATTTGAAAAAATTTTAAAGGCTATCCTCGAAAAAAGAGAATAGCCCTTGTTTTTTAGAGAAGATTTTTTCTGATTTCGTCTGCTGACATACTTGTAAGATAAGCAGGTGCAACGTCAAATACTGTCTTACAACCGCTCATTCCCTCATTTTTCATTCTGTAAACTGCTCTTGCGTAAGCTACAATTACAGATGATGTGAATTCAGGATTTGAATCAAGCTTCAGGCTGTATTCAATAACGTGTGAATTTTCACCATTCCAGCCTGTCTTACCGCTACGGATAACAAAACCCCCGTGTGGGATTCCGCTGTGGTCACGGAGAAGCTCTTCCTCTGTGATGAAGTGTACTGTTGTATCGTAATCAGCAAAGTAGTTTGGCATTGTCTTGATTTCATTTTCAATTCGTGAAAGGTCAGCGCCTTCTTCAGCTACAACAAAGCATTCTCTCAGATGCTTTTCTCTTGTTGAAAGCTCAGGCTCGCTTCCGTTTCTTACAGCTTCAAGAGCTGATTCGATTGGAATAGTATACTGCTTTGCATTTTTAACGCCTTCAATTCTTCTGATAGCGTCGCTGTGTCCCTGGCTGATGCCCTTGCCCCAGAAGGTATAGTCCTTACCCTGTGGAAGAACAGCTGATGCATAAAGTCTGTTAAGTGAAAACATTCCCGGGTCCCAGCCTGCTGAAATAAGTGCTACGTTGTTGTTTTCAACAGCCATTTTATTTACATTCTCAAAATGCTCAGGGATTTTAGCGTGAGTGTCAAAGCTGTCAACCACATTAAAATACTTGGCATATTCAACCGTCTGCTTTGGAAGGTCGGTTGCACTTCCTCCACAAAGAATCAGAACATCGATTTCGTCTTTCATTTTTATAGCGTCATCAACGTGATACACGTTAACGCCTTCTGTAAGGATTCTGACAGTTTCAGGTGGACGTCTTGTAAATACCGCAACAAGCTCAAGGTCGTCATTCTGTCTGATTGCGCATTCGATACCGCGTCCGAGATTTCCATATCCCATAATACCTATTCTGATGGTCATAAAAATTACCGCCTTCGCAAAAAATACTTCAATATAACAAACTATTGAAACCTTATAAAGTATAGCATAATTCAGTGTTAATTTCAATATTTTTTTGTCGCCTTGAAAAAATTTATTGAAATAACATATTTTTCTTGACATCAGACCTGTGAAATTATAAAATTTAATCATAGCTTGCGAAAGGAAAAAGTGTGATGAAAGAGCTTAAGATTAAACCTGTTGCAAAAATACATAATGACTTTAAAACCAAATTCGGAATTCCACGTCAGAGCGGACTTTGTGAGGGAGTGGTTTCTAAGATAGTTTTTGAAAAAGAATACAGAAATCCCGACGCATTCCGAGGAATTGAGGAATACTCCCATTTATGGCTTGTGTGGTATTTTTCAGAAAGTGACAGAGAGGGCTTTACTCCTACGGTGAGACCGCCAAAGCTTGGCGGTAATACCCGTATGGGCGTTTTTGCAACAAGGTCGCCTTTTCGTCCTAATCCGATAGGACTTTCCTGCGTGAAGCTTTTAAAGGTAGAAAAGGACGAAAAGCTGGGGGTTGTGCTTTATGTTTCGGGTGCTGACCTTATGGACGGCACGGAAATTTTTGATGTAAAACCATACCTTCCTTACTGCGATTCAAAGCCTGACGCAACAAACGGCTTTGCTCTTGCTGAGCCGGAAGGAAAGCTTACTGTTAAATATGAAGAAAAGCTACTTGAAATCATTCCTGAGGATAAGCGTGAAGGACTTCTGGAGATACTTTCTCAGGACCCAAGACCTGCATATCAGCAGGACGGAGAAAGAGTTTATGTTATGCCATTTTCAGAATTTGAAATAGCCTTTAAGGTAAGAGAAAACGAGCTGAAAATTGTAAATGTTAAAAGTTAAAATTTTCTGAAAAATTATTGACTATTCTGTAATAATGTGTTATAATGTGTCTTAAATCGGAAATTTACAGATTGTGGTAAATTATAGATTTAATAAAAATAACTTATTGAAAGGGGTTTTTAAAATGGGACTTATTAAGGCTATTGCCGGTGCAGCAGGAGGCGTTATGGCTGACCAGTGGAAGGAATTTTTCTACTGTGACGCTTTGCCAAACGATGTTCTGGTAACAAAGGGTCAGAAACAAATCACTTCAAGAAGCTCAAATACAAAGGGTAATGACAACATTATTTCTAACGGTTCAGGAATTGCTGTTGCTGACGGACAGTGTATGATTATTGTTGAACAGGGTAAGGTTGTTGAAGTTTGTGCTGAGCCGGGTCAGTTCACATACAATTCTTCCACAGAACCAAGTATTTTTGCAGGAAGCCTCGGAAAGAGTATTCTTGATACATTCAAGGCTATCGGAAGACGTTTTACTTACGGTGGTGACACAGGTAAGGACCAGAGAGTTTACTACTTCAACACAAAGGAAATCATTCAGAACCCATTTGGTACTTCTGAACCAATTCCATTCAGAGTAGTTGACAACAAAATCGGTCTTGACGTTGACGTAACACTTACTTGTAACGGTTACTATACATACAAGATTACAAACCCGCTTCTTTTCTATACAAACGTATGCGGTAATGTTGAAAGCGCTTATAAGAAGGAAACTATTGCAACTGACCTTAAGGCTGACCTCATAAATCATCTTCAGGTTGCTTTTGCTGAGCTTTCAAATGCAGAAATCAGACCGAATCAGATTATTGCAAATAATGTCAGGGTAAGAGATTCTCTTAAGGGAATTCTCGCTGAAGAATGGGGAAATCACAGAGGTATTACTCTTGAAAAGGTTTCATTCCGTTCAGTAACAGTTCCTAAGGAAGACCTTGATATGATTAAGACTCTTCAGAAGACAGCTGTATTCCAGAATGCTTCTATGGGTGCTGCTCACCTCGTACAGGCTCAGGGTCAGGCTATGCAGGACGCTGCAAAGAACTCTGCTGGCGCTATGACTGGCTTTATGGGAATGGGCTTTGCTCAGAACGCTGGTGGCGGAACAGGTATGAATGTTTCAAACCTTTACGCTATGGGCGAACAGCAGAAGGCTCAGAAGGAAGAGGCTGTAGCAGAGCAGGCTCAGGCTGATGCAAACGCTTGGAAGTGCTCATGTGGTGCAAGCAACACAGGAAAGTTCTGTACAAACTGCGGAAATTCAAAGCCTGCAGACAACAGCTGGACCTGTGAATGCGGAACTTCAAATATGGGTAAGTTCTGTCCTGAGTGTGGAAAGGCTAAGCCTACAGGAACACCTACATATCAGTGTGATAAGTGTGGCTGGATTCCGGAAGACCCAAAGAATCCACCTAAGTTCTGTCCTGAATGTGGAGACGTTTTTGACGAAAACGACGTTAAGTAATATGTTATCAGTTCAGCGTGGAGTTATTTTCACGCTGAATTGTGTTTAATAACACGAAAGGAGTTACTGAACACAATGTCTACACTTATTGAATATAAATGTCCCTGTTGTAACGGCGAACTGACCTTTAACAGCGATATTCAGAAGATGAAATGTCCTTTTTGTGATACCGAGTTTGATGTTGATACTCTTAAATCCTACGACGACATTTTAAAAGAAGAATTCGTTGACGATATGAAATGGGACGAGGAACAGCCGGAAATCTGGGATGTTCCTGAGGGTATGGTAGGATATATATGTGAATCCTGCCGTGGTGAAATTATTACCGATAAAACTACTGTTGCTTCAAGATGTCCTTTCTGCGATAACCCTGTTGTTATGGCTGAAAAGCTTTCTGGACTTTTAAAGCCTGACTATGTTATTCCGTTTAAAATGGATAAGGAAGCTGCCGAAAAGGCGTTTTATAACCATCTTAAAGGAAAGAAGCTTCTTCCTAAGATGTTCAAAAGCGAAACAAAAATTAAGGAAATCAAAGGCGTTTATGTTCCTTTCTGGCTTTTTGACTGTGATACTGATGCACATATAACCTATCGTGCGACAAGAGTCAGAAGATGGTCAAGCGGAAGCTATAATTATACCGAAACCTCATACTATCAGCTTGTGAGAGGCGGACTTCTGGGCTTTGAAAGAGTTCCTGTTGACGGCTCAACAAAAATGCCTGATGATTTGATGGATTCAATCGAACCATATAATTACAATGAAATGGTAGATTTTCAGACTGCTTATCTTTCGGGATATCTTGCTGATAAATATGACGTTGACAGTAACGCTTCCGAGGAGAGAGCAAATACCAGAGTAAAGCAGAGCACAGAAGAGGCTTTCAGAGCAACTGTTACAGGCTATGCAACCTGTATCCCGAATAGCTCTACTGTTAAGCTTTCTCACGGAAAAATCAAGTACGCACTTCTCCCTGTGTGGATGCTCAATACTGAGTACAAGGGCGAAAAATTTATGTTCGCTATGAATGGCCAGACCGGTAAATTTGTAGGAAATCTTCCTATGGATAAGGGTGCTTTTGCAAGATGGTTTTTAGGCGTTTTTGCAGGAGTTACAGCTATTGCCGGCGGTATTGCATTGTTGCTGGGAGGTGTGCTGTAATGAAAAAGCTTGTGGCATTATTTCTTTCGGCAATTACAGTGTTTATGATGACACTGCCTGCCTGTGCTATTGATATTGACCTTGATGATTTCTACGGACTTGATGACGAAAACAACTCATTTTCTTTAGCACCTGAGAATTTGCTTACCGACAACGCCGGTATTCTTAATATCAGTGAAGAGGAAAGAATACAGGAGGCACTTGAAGACGTAAGCGAAAAGTACGGAATTGATGTACTTGTTTATACTACAAGAGACGTGCCTTACGACAGCGAAGAGGAATGTGAAAGATTTACCAATGAGATTCTTGATTTGTATCTTTATGAAAATCAGGTGACTGACGCTGTGATTTTCCTGGTTGATATGGATTGTCGTTTGTGGCATATCGCAACTGAAAGCAAGGCCAAGGAAGCTATCAGCAATGAATATGGAATCCGACTTTTTGAAGATAAGCTTATAGATTATCTGAGCGATGGTGAATATCAAAGCTGTTTCCTTGAGTATGCCGACCTTTGTGACAAATTCTTTGAAGCATATGAAAACGGAAAGCCTTATGGCGTAATACGTCCGTTTATTACAGCAAAGGTGATTATAAAAGCATTTTTAATCGGCGGTGTTATAGGACTTGTTGTTGCATTTATAGTGACTTCAGTTCTCAAAAAACAGCTCAGAAGTGTTGAAAAGCAGAGAACAGCCAACAACTTTGTAAAGCGTGGAAGCTTCAAGGTGACACTTTCTCAGGATTTGTTCCTGTATAAGAATGTTACCAAGGTAAGACGTCAGAGCAGCAGCTCCGGCGGTGGAGGCAGAAGCGGCGGCGGAAGTCGTGGCGGAGGCGGCGGAAGATTTTAGTTTTGAGGTGAAGTAAATGCGAAAACCAAAAAGACACAGCAGCGGTTTTTTGATAAGCCTTGTGTTTAATCTCATTATGAATTTTGAAGTGGCTGTTGTTGCGATTATTTTGCTTGTGCTTCATTTTATACTGGATATTTCCATTATCTTCTTCTGGATTGCACTGGGGATATGGATTATTCCAAACCTCCTGTTTACACTTTTTCTTTTTGTTCTTTCGGGAATGGACACTACTCCCGAGTATCGTGAAAACAAAAACCCTTACTCTAATGGTGTAAACAAACCACAAATCCCGGAGAATAAAAACCCATACTCAAAATCATAAAATAAAGGTCTGAAAGAGCTTTCTTTCAGACCTTTTTATTGTTGTTCTTTTTGTGTTTTGCAGTTGCGGGTTTGCGGGAAGATTTCTTTTTCTTTCTCACGGTGTAGCCAAAGCTTCCCAGCTTTTCGCCGAGGGCAAAATATTCGCCGTGGGAATATGCTACCAAATCGGCTTTTTCAAGCTGAAGCCTGCCGTCCTTGTCAAGAAGCTCTTTCGCAACATTTATCGCAACTATGTCGGCAATAAACATATCGTGACTTCCCAGCGGAATAACATCAGTAACAACACATTCCAGATTAACAGGACTGTCACTTAAAAGAGGAACATCAACCTTGCTTGCAGGCTCTGTTTCGAGTCCCATTTCCTTGAATTTGTCAAATTTAGCTCCGCTTTTTACTCCACACCAGTCGCAGGCTCTTACAAGCTCACGGGTAGTAAGGTTTATGACAAACTGTCCGCTTTCCTTGATGAGATTGTAGGAATACCTTTCAGGTCTTACGGAAATATAGGTTTTTGGCGGAATTGTGTTTAAAATTCCTGTCCATCCGATAGTCAGAGCATTTGTTTTATCGCCACATTTACAGGTGACGATTGTAGGGGGGACAGGTGCGAGAAGTGCCGAGCCCTTCCACGTTTCCTTAGTGTATTTCATAGCAGTATAAATGCTCCGAACAATAAAGCCCGAAGCATATTCCTTTCAGAAGATTATAGTTTACCAAGCTTTTTTAAGATTTCGTCGTAATCCTTGTAAAGCTCCTGTGTCTGGTTTTCAAGAAAATAGTAGTGTCTGATATATGGAATGAGAAGCCCTACAAAAAGTACGGACATAACAAGAAGCCCCACAGCCTCAGTTACCACAAAAGCAATAAGAGTTCCCAGTGTCATCAGTGCAAAAAGCACCATAACGATAAGGTGAACCAGTCTTTCGTGCTGGAAAAACTGAATTTTCACAAGATGCTCTTTTGCAAGAGCTTCAAAATCAGTTTCGTCATCTGAAAGCAGTTCTTTTATGTAATTTCTGTAATCGGTAAGATATTTTCTCATAACTGTTACCTATATTTCGATAATGTCAGCGGTTTCCATCTTTACAGGAAAACCGTCACGCTCTCCGTTTTTCTTGATATCATAAACATAAAACGCTCGGCAAAGTGAATTTACAGTGTTGTTTATGCCGGCTGTTTTTGAGATAAAGCCTTTTTTCTTTTTCTTGCTCTTTTTGTCTGAATCGCTACTTAAAAGCAAGGCGATTCCTGCTGAGCCAAGAAGCAAAGCGCCCTTCATAAGCAGGTCGGTATTAACCCCTGCAACTATCTTTTTGTTGTTGCTCATAAAGAAAAACCCTTTCTTGAAATTTAAGTCTAAACAGATTATAACACATTTTTGATTATTTCGCAACGGTATTTTCAGAAAAATATTTGTACAAAAATCACAAATACACTTGAAAGAGTTGAAAAAATATGTTATATTTAATATAATGAGATTTTTGTGAGGAGGTGCTGTGTCTTGAAATTGATAAACAACGACGACAGACTTAAGATTGCGCTGGTGTATTCCGGTATCAATAGTGAATATCAGGGCAAAATCGCAAACGGCGTTGTAAACAAAGCAAAAATCAAGCGATATGACGTGGCAATTTTTGCACCATACAGCAATACAACAAGCCATTCTGAACACGATTATGGTGAAGAAAATATATATGAGCTTATAAACTATCAGTATTTTGATGTGGTTATTATTCTTCCTTGTACAATGGCAAGCGAGGAAAATGTACTTAACATTATAAATAGTGCCAAAAGAGTAGGTACACCTGTTATTGTAGTAGACGGCGATTATCCGGGCTGTAACAATATTCAGATTAAATCACAGGGTATAGGCGATATTACTGAACACCTTATAACCAAACATAATGTAATCGACTTTATATTTATGAGTACATATAAAAACGAAGTTGATAATGACAGACTTTCTGAATTTATGGCTACTATAAACAGATATGGTCTGAAATTCAATGAGGATAAGATTCTTTACGGTAATTACAGTGCTATTGATGCTGCACACGCTATAAGAGAATATATCGATTCCGGAAGAAAGCTTCCTGAAGCGATAGTCTGTGCAAACGATACAATGGCTATCGGCGTAATTGACGAGCTCAGAAACGAGGGCATATATGTCCCTGATGATATTCTGGTAACAGGCTTTGAGGGAATCAAGCTTGCTCACGCAAACAATCCGTCGCTTACTACCGTTACACTTCCTTATTATGAATGCGGTGAAAAGGCGGTTGATATTGCAAGAGAGGTTGCGATGAGACCTATAAACGCCGTTATGAATTATGAAATGAAGAATAAAGTGACAATTTCACAGAGCTGTGGTTGTTTCGGTAAAAACCTTACCGAGGACAATAATCTTATCAGAAACCTTTATTCTACAATCGACAAAAACACTTATTATTCAAAACGTCTTATCAGAATGGGCGAAAAGATGACAAGTGTTACTACACTTGACGAAACCTTTGATGCGGTCAGAGAATATATTGACGATATTCAGGTTGATAAATTCTATATCTGTATTCCTGAAAAGTTTGAAAGCTGTATCGTAAAAGATAAATACAATCTGACTAAAAAATACAAGCGTACAGGCTATCCGGAAAAGATGATAAAAAGAGTTGCCAGAGAGTATGGCGAGTATAAAGAGCCTGAGTATTTTGACTCAAAGCTGATGATACCTGCGATGCATGAGCCGTCAGACCAGAGCAGAATTTTCTTCTTTACGCCGATACATTTTCAGGACAGGAATTTCGGATATCTGTGTACAAGCAGCAACAATAATACAAGCTTTGATGCACTGTTCAATATCTGGCGAATGAACCTTTCAATCGCTATTGAAAATTCACGAATCCGTGAGGAGCTTTCAAAACAGTCAGAAAAACTTGAAAAGCTTTATGTTGAAGATTCACTTACCGGAATTTACAACAGACGAGGACTTCATAACTGGGCTGTGGAAATTTTCAGCAAGGCTGTGGAATCACAGAGAGAGGTTATGATTTTTGTAGCTGACCTCGATGATTTGAAGCCGATTAACGATAAATTCGGACACAAGCAGGGCGACAATGCGATTATTCAGGTTGCGAGAGGCTTGCAGAAGGCTTCTACCAACGGCGAAATCTGTGCGCGTTTCGGCGGTGACGAATTTGAAGTAGTAGCTTACGACTATACAAACGAAAAGGCTGCGGCTTTTGAGGAGAGATTCCATAAGGCACTTGAAGAATATAACGAGCGTTCGGGAATGCCGTATAAGGTAAGTGCAAGCTGTGGATATTATGTTTCCAGAGTAAGCGAGGACGACGACTTTGATAGCCTGATTTTTGCTGCCGATAAGGAAATGTATAAGAATAAATCAGAAAAGAAACAAAGAAAACGTGAGAGAATGTATAATTAAAAAACAGTGCCTGTGATTTTTTACAGGCACTTTCTGTTGTTTAAAACCCACAAATTTGCAAAACAAATTTTGGCTGATTTGTGAGATTTTAGGTGTTGACAATTATAGAATATAATGTTATAATATTAAAGTCGCCAAAGGGCAAAGACAATTAAATATGCGGCAGTGCTGGAATAGGCAGACAGGCACGTTTGAGGGGCGTGTGTCTTCGACGTATGGGTTCAAGTCCCATTTGCCGCACCAATAAATCAAATCCGACCGAAAGGTTGGGTTTGATTTTTTATTTATTACAGTTTTAACAAAAGAAACTATTGACTAAACTGCAAATTTGTGATACCTTTTTGTTGACAAACGAGAAGAATGGTGCTATAATAACTTTATCCCTTTAAAGTGTATACCGCTTTAAAGTCCCGAATGCCAAAAGGAGTGATTTTATGAACCTTAGAAAAGGTAACTTAATGAGCGTAAGAGACGACGTAAAGGTTCTTGACGCAACAATCAGAGACGGCGGTCTTTGTAACAACTTTGAATTTTCAGACGAGTTTGTAAAAGAGCTTTACAAGACAAATGTAAAGAGTGGAATAGATTATATGGAATTCGGCTATAAGGCAAGCACAAGTATGTTTGATGAAAATGAATTCGGAAAGTGGAAATTCTGTAAGGAAGAGGATATTCGTGCTATTGTCGGGGATAACCCTTCGGATATGAAAATTGCAGTTATGGCTGACGTGGGAAGATGTGACTACAAAACAGATTTTCTTCCCAAAAGCGAAAGCGTTATTGATATGGTAAGAGTTGCCTGCTACATTCACCAGATTCCTGCGGCACTTGATATGATTGAGCATTTCCACACACTTGGCTATGAAACAACCTGCAACATTATGGCTGTTTCTCAGGCAACAACCGACCAGCTCAGTCAGGCACTTGAAATGCTTAAAAACTCAAATGTTGACGTAATCTACCTCGTCGACAGCTACGGCTCACTTTTCCCAGAAAACGCTTGCGAACTGACACAGTTCTACCTCAATGCTGTTGAGGGAAGCGGTAAAAAGGTTGGTTTTCACGCACACAACAATCAGAATCTCGCTTTTGCAAACACTATTGAAACTCTTTCATACGGTGTATCTTACCTTGACGCTACTGTTGAGGGTATGGGCAGAGGCGCAGGAAACTGTTCAGTTGAGCTTTTGCTCGGTTTTCTTAAAAATCCAAAGTACAATCTCTACCCACTTCTCAAGTTTATAGAAAAGTATATGAAAGAGCTTAAGGATAAGGGCGTTGTTTGGGGCTATGGCTTGCAGTATATGTTTACAGGTCACTTTAACCGTCATCCAAGAGAGGCTATCGACTTTACAAACAACAAGAGAGAGGACTTCTCTGAATTCTACAAGTCACTTCTTGATAACTATTGAAAGTCATTTGTCGATTACGACATATAAAAAATCCCCACAGATTAAGGTGGATAGTTATATAGAAGTATATTATATGAATTTATTGGGGGAAACCTTTCTGAAGAACGGTTGTCCCCAAGCCCCCTTCCAAAGACTTTTAGTATAAAAACCCATATAGGATAAAATATCCTATATGGGTTTTTAAATTGAAAGTTTTAGGAAAAGAGTTTGAGAAATAACCCTTTTTCAAAAGGGTTTTTCTCAATAAGTCCGTGTAATACTTCTTTATGACCACTCGCTTTAATTTGTGGGGATTTTTTTATTTGTTGACTATATTCTGTGCCCATGTTCCGCTCTTTACCATAAAATATCCGATAACAACCTTGATGATTTCTGTAAACTGAACAAGGAAGAAAACGGTTACTATCGGGAGAGTTGTGTGGTACGCAAGAACATAGGTGAAAGGTATGAGAAATACCCATGTGTAAACGCTGTCAAAGAGGAAAGTAATAAGAGTTTTTCCACCTGAACGGAGTGTGAAGTATGTGCTGTGTGTAAAAGAACAGAGAGGCATTGCAAGTGCGGAAATGATTATAAATTCTTTTGCAAGGTCTTTTACGGACTGCTGTGTGTTGTAGATTTCAGGGAAAAATCTTCCCACTAAAACCATAAGCAGGGTCATAAACATACAGCTGACAACGTTAAAGAAAAGCATCTTTCTGTCAGCGTCCTTGGCTTCTTCAATTTTTCCTGCACCAAGATACTGACCGACAATAACCGAGATACAACAGCCAAGCTGAATGTAAACAATGTTAAACAGATTTGTAATTGTAGAGGAAATATTCTGTGCCGCAACAACATTAAGCCCTCTGATTGAATAACACTGTGCAATAACCGCCATTCCGCCTGCCCATAAAAGTTCATTTATAAAGAGTGGGGTTCCTTTGATGAAAATATCGCCGAAAATCTTCTTAGGGATTTTTGGGCTACTGTAAACGCCTTTTATGTAAGGATTCTTGTCCTTTTTGACGTGTGTCCAGATAACTACGATAAACAGCTCGGCAAATCTTGCAATAACCGTTGCAATAGCTGCACCCTTTACTCCCAGCTCCGGAAGTCCCAGCTTTCCGAAAATAAGAATATAGTCAAGACCAAGGTTTGAAAGTACAGCAATCATACTTGCAAGCATAGGAACAAAGGTCTGACCTGTTTCTCTTATTGTGCTGACGTAGGTCTGGGTAATTGCAAAGGGTATGAGAGAAGCTGTCATTATCGTCAGATATTCTTTTCCGTACTTAAGTGCAAGAGTAATATCACCTACATCAGAGCCTTCCTTTAAATAAAGTGAAATAAGCATATCTCCTGCAAAGGAAAACAGCAGAAGCGAAATAATTCCTACAAACAAGCTGGAATACATTTTGAATCTGAATGCGTGCTTCTGACCCTCGTAATCGCCTTTTCCGAAAAACTGTGCCGAAAAAATTCCTGCTCCCGAAACGCTTCCGAAAATTGCGATATTGAACACAAATAAAAGCTGGTTTACGATTGCAACACCGGACATCTGCTCTGTTCCAATCTGACCAACCATAATATTATCAAGAAAGCTTACAAAGCTGGTGATTGCATTCTGGACAATCATAGGTATTGCAAGCATCATTATACGGCGATAAAAATGTCTGTCGCCGATTAGCTTTTTTCTTAAATTCTTAAACATATAATCACCACTATAATCTGTTACCTTTAACTACTTCAAATGATTATACAACATCTTTATTTCAAAGTCAACAGCCAAACAAAAAGAACCGTCATTTTTAAATGAAACGGTTCTTTTTGAGGTATATGTTACAGATTATGGAGTAGTGCTTAAATACTTTTCTGCAAAGTTGTGGTATCTCTGTTTGAAGTCGTCCATATCAACCTTTACGGAATGTGGTACATAGTAAGCATCGGTTTTGTGGATTGAGGTTTCGATTACAGAGCCTGCGATATTTGAACAGTGGTCGGAAGTTCTTTCTAAGTTTGTAAGCAGGTCAGAAAGAACAAATCCGCCTTCAATACTGCATTTACCCTGCTGGAGTCTTTTGATGTGTGAGGTTCTCATTCTTTCCTTCAATACGTCTACAACCTCTTCAAGCGGGTCAACGGAATATGCGGCCTCCATATCGTTATCAACAAAGGCTTTTCTTGTAAGGAGAAGAACCTCTTCAACAGCATTTGCAATATTATCAAAGTCGCTTGTTGCTGTGTCTGAAAGTGTCATTCCCTTTGACTGAAGCTCTTCTGCCGATTCAACAAGGTTAACGCCGTGGTCAGCAATTCTTTCAAGGTCGCCTATTATTTTAATAAGCTTAGTGGTTTCTGTACTTTCGTGTCGGCTGATTGGCTGAGAGCTGAGTCTTACAAGATAAGAGCCCATAATATCCTCGTATTTGTCAGTTTTGCTTTCTAATGTTCTTACTTCTTCTGCTTTTTCCTCTGAGTAATTTCTTAAACACTCAAGACCACCCGATAGGGCGCGGATTGCGTAATCTGCCATTGTTGCGCCTACTGCGTGACAGCGTTCAAGGGCGACAGCAGGTGTTGCAAGAAAACGTTCGTCGAGCTTTTCGATTTCGTCCTGTTCTGCTGTTTCAGGAATGAATTTATAAACAATCTTTTCCAGAATCCTTGACATCGGGAAGAGAAGAACTGTACAGGCAATATTGAAAATCGAGTGAGCAACAGCAATTCCCGCAAGAGAAGCAGACTGGTCAAAAAGAACAGGTGAAAGAGTATATTTTATGATTGTGAATACAGTAAGCCATACGGTTGTTCCTATTACGTTGAATGAAAGGTGAACAAAGGCGGCTCTTTTTGCGTTCTTATTTGTTCCGAAAGAGGAAAGAAGGGCTGTGACACAAGTACCGATATTCTGTCCCATAATAATAGGTACAGCCGCACCGTATGAAACCTGACCTGTGCTTGCAAGCGCCTGAAGAATACCCACAGAGGCTGATGACGACTGAATGATTGCTGTGAGGATTGCACCTGCGAGAACACCTAAGACAGGGTTTGAGAACATAATGAAAAGTTCGCCGAAAGCAGGAACATCTCTGAGTCCTGAAACAGCATCGCTCATTGTGTCCATTCCAAACATAAGAGTTGCAAAGCCTAAAAGAATCATTCCTGTGTCGGTTTTTTTTCTGTCCTTGAAAAACATATAGAAAATAATACCGATAAGGGCTAAAACAGGTGTAAATGATGTAGGCTTAAGTAGCTTGATAAAAACGTTGTCGCTGTCAATTCCGCCAAGGCTTAAAATCCACGCTGTAATGGTAGTGCCAACGTTTGCGCCCATTATAACGTTGATTGACTGACGCAGGCTCATAAGTCCTGAGTTTACAAAGCCTACAACCATTACAGTGGTTGCCGACGAGGACTGAATTACGGCAGTAACGCCGAGTCCTGTTAAAAATCCTAAAAATCTGTTTGATGTAAGCTTTCCTAAAATTGTCTTGAGCTTGTTTCCGGCACGTCTTTCAAGAGCCTGCCCCATGATATTCATACCAAAGAGGAAAAGACACAGACCGCCGATGAGATTAAGTGCGTCAAAAATTGTCATAGATTTTCTCCTTAATTTGAGATTTGAATTTGTAAGTATTGTTCCTTTTTCTTTACTTGTATTATATCCGCAAATGGTAAAGTTACAATCATAGGCGTGTAAAATCAAGGTAATATTTATGTACAATCGACGGTTTTACACAAATCTTACTTAAAACTTACAGAAACTGCTATTGATTTCTGAACAGAAAAGGAGTATAATAAATTTATTATAAAAGGGAGTAGCTGACAGTACGAAAATCGTCAGTACGTTCACGGCATAAATAACGTCGGTGGACCGGTTTCGTACCCGTTTTTCGGAAGCAAGACTTTTATTGCATTTTGTTATGCAATAAAGGTCTTTTTTGTTTGCGAAACCTAAAATGGAGGAATATTATGGAGTATTACAAGCTGACCATTGAAGAAACCTTTGAAAAGCTCCAGACAGGGAGAAGCGGTATTTCACCTGAAGAGGCACAAAAGAGAATTGAAGAATACGGTTACAACGAAATTGCCGAAGGAAAACGTGACGGAGTTCTGACAGTTTTCTTAAAGCAGTTTGCTGACCTTTTGGTGTTTATCCTTATTATATGTGCAATTCTGTCAGCAATAACAGGAAACGCTGAAAGCACTGCTGTTATTATCGGCGTAATTGTTATGAATGCAATCATCGGTACAGTACAGCATTTCAAGGCGGAAAAATCCCTTGACGCTTTGCGTGCAATGTCGTCGCCTAATGCACGAGTTGTAAGACGTGGCGAGGTTTGTGAAATTCCTGCAAAGGAAGTTGTTGTGGGTGATATGCTTTTACTTGAAGCAGGAAGTGTTGCGGCGGCTGACGGACGTGTAATAGAGTCGGCAGGTCTTATGGCAAACGAAAGCTCACTCACAGGCGAAAGCAACAGCATAGAGAAAAACACCGAGGCAATTTCTGCTGATGGCGAGGTTATGCTTGGTGACAGGGTAAATACCATTTACAGTGGCTCACTTATTACAGCGGGAAGAGGTGCGATTATTGTAACTCATACGGGAATGGACACCGAAATCGGTAAAATTGCTACAATGATAAACAAGGCGGAAGCAAAGAAAACACCACTTCAGAAAAGTCTTGACACTTTCTCGAGAAACCTTTCAATAGCAATCCTTATTATATGTGTAATTGTTATGGGACTTTCTATTGCAAGAGGTCAGGAAATCCTTGACGCTATGATGTTTGCGGTAGCTCTTGCAGTTGCGGCAATCCCTGAGGCTTTAAGCTCGATTGTTACAATCTCACTTGCAATCGGCACAAGAAAAATGGCTGAAGAAAATGCCGTTATCAAGGATTTGAAAGCTGTTGAAGGTCTTGGCTGTGTAAGTATTATCTGCTCTGATAAAACGGGTACACTCACCAAGAATAAAATTACGGTCAGAGAGGTTTTCTTTGACGGAGAAAATCACATCAACAGGGAAGTTATAAACGAAAAGCTTGATATGGCGATGTGCCTCTGCTGTGACGCTGTGTTTTCAAATAACGGAACAATCGGTGACCCTACCGAAACAGCACTTATTGAATACTGTGGAAAAGACAAATCAGACGCTATAAGAAGCGCTTACAGAAGAATTTCGGAAATACCTTTTGACAGTGACAGAAAGCTCATGAGCACACTTCACATTGTCGGAAATAATTCGGTTATGTTTACAAAGGGTGCTACTGACAATGTTCTGCCAAGACTTAAAAAAATCCTTGATAATGGCGTAGTCAGAGATATTACTGACGAGGACAGACAAAGAATTGAATTCCAGAATGATGAATATTCAAACAAGGGAATGAGAGTTCTCTGCTTCTGTCTGAAAGCCTTTGAGAGAAAAACTGTTCTCGAAGCAGACGACGAAAAGGACTTCGTATTTATCGGTCTTTGTGCAATGACCGACCCGCCGAGAGACGAGAGTAAGGCGGCTGTTGCTGACTGCTTCAGAGCGGGAATAAAGCCTATTATGATTACGGGCGACCATAAGGTTACCGCTACTGCTATTGCTAAGGAAATCGGAATATTCAGAGAAGGGGATATTGCTCTTGACGGTATGGAGCTTGAGGCACTTTCAGACAATGAGCTTATTCAGTTACTTCCTAAGGTCAGTGTTTACGCAAGAGTAAACCCAAGCCACAAAATCAGAATAGTTACTCTCTGGCAGGATTTAGGAAATGTTGTTGCTATGACAGGTGACGGTGTAAACGACGCTCCTGCTTTAAAGAAGGCTGACGTTGGTGTAGCTATGGGTATCACAGGTACAGAAGTAAGTAAGGACGCCGCCACTATGATTCTCACTGATGATAATTTTGCAACAATCATTAAATCGGTTGCAAACGGAAGAAGCATTTACGCAAATATCAAAAACAGTATACGTTTCCTTCTTACAGGTAATCTTGCAGGTATTCTTACTGTACTTTACACAGTTATAAGAGGTCTTGCAGCACCATTCACGGCTGTACAGCTTCTCTTTATAAACCTTCTTACAGACTCTCTCCCCGCTATTGCAATCAGTATGGAAAAGCCTGACGGAAATCTTCTTGACGACAAGCCGAGAAAAACTGATGCCGGAATTATGGATAAGAAATTTCTTACAGAAACACTTGTTATCGGTCTTTTGATTACTATTGCAACAGTTGTTGCATACCACATCGGTCTCGACAAGAGTGCAGTTCACGCAAGCACAATGGCTTTTGCAACCCTCTGTCTTGCAAGACTCTTCCACTGCTTTAACTGCCGTGGAAGAAAGCCTGTAAACATTCTGGGATTTACAACAAATTCTTTCAGCCTTGTTGCGTTTTTTGCAGGTGTTTTGTTCCTGGCTGTTGCACTTTTTGTTACACCTCTCCATTCTATTTTCGGAGTAGACACCCTTACAGAAAAAATGCTTGGTATGATTGTTATCCTTGCAGTTTCTCCGACAATTCTTGTTCAGATTTGGAAAAATATTATGTATTTTAAAGGTAAAAATAAATAAAAAGTTCAAAAAGCATCACTCCGGTGGTGCTTTTTACTGTTAAAAAAAGAGCTTTTGTGCCGATTGTATATTATGAATAAAGAATTAAGTGTTCAAAAAATACCGCTTAATGTTTTAACATATCATAATGCTTTTTTGTGATAAATGTAAAAATAACTTACAATATTTATGCAGTTTGTCCTTTTTTGTAAAAAAAGTGTGTTTTTATTGAAATTATAAGGGCGATATGGTATAATTTGTACAAAATATAATGCCATTTTTATCGGAGGGTAAATATGAACGATAATAAGTTGATTATTTTCCATGAGCTTCTCCATAAGCTTGCTGAGGCCAAAGACCATACGCAGGCGGAAGCTGTTGTGGGAGAATTTGCCGATAAATTGAATATTTCTGACGACAGCATTTATCAGTGCTTGTTAAATGACGTAAAAAGCTTGACGGACAAGTTTTTTTCTGATGAGGAAAATAGATTTAACAGACGTTTTTCATCAAAGATTATTTATCTGACCGAACAGGAAATAAAAGAGCTTGATGAAGCAAACAAGGTTATTGATGACAATTTGCTTAATTATCATTTTCAGCCGATTGTTAATACTGTTGACGGCCATATCTATTCCTACGAGGCACTTATGCGTCCGAAGAGTGAGCTGTGTCCAAGCCCGTTCCATATTCTGAAGTATGCGGAATATGGTAACAGACTCAATGATATTCAGCGCCTGACATTTTTGAATGTTCTTAAATTATATATTGATAAAAAAGGTGAATTCAAGGACAGGCTTATTTTCATAAACAGTATACCAAAGACTCAGCTTTCGGATGAGGACAGCAAGAAGATTGGTGAGCTCTTTTTGGATAACACCGACAGAGTCGTTGTTGAAATGACAGAACAGTCAGAATATGACAGCGCTGCATTTGATATACTTAAAGAAGCTTGTGACCGACTTGATATTAAAATTGCTGTTGACGACTACGGAACAGGATATTCAAATGTCAAGAATCTTCTTGCGTATATGCCAAGATACATAAAAATTGACCGCTCACTTATCAGCGGAATTGACAAGGATAGGAAAAAACAGCACTTTGCAAGAGAAATAATTGAGTTTTGTAAGGATAATAAGATTATGTCCCTTGCTGAAGGTGTTGAAACTTCTGAGGAACTGAGAATGGTTATCCGTCTGGGTGTAGACCTTGTTCAGGGCTTCTACACATCAAGACCGTCACCAAAAATTATTGATAAGATTCCTTACGAAATCAGACAGGAAATCAAGCGTTATCATCAGGAGCGTCAGGACGGTAAGGACCTTCACGTTTATTCTCCTGAAGTCGGCGAAAGAGTATCACTCAGCAGACTGGAGAATGAAGAATACAAATGTATTCTTATTGGCGAAAACGGAAACGGCGATGTCAAGATTGCCGGAACTGCCGGAGTTGAATATGAGATTTCAATCGAAACAGCCAAGGGATATAAGGGTAAGATTACTTTTGAGGATGTAACTCTTATTAACAGAAACTATATGCCTTGTATTACTATCGGTGAAAACTGTGAAGTTGAGATAGAATTTGAAGGAAACGATTTGCTCAAGAAGGGCGGAATCAAGGTCCCTGAAAGTTCAAAGGCTGTGTTCTGTGGTCAGGGTGACCTGGATATTATTGTTGGTGGAATGACATTTTACGGTATCGGTAATGATGAAAACTCAAGACACGGCGAGCTTGTATTCTATCAGGATGTAAATATCAAGAACAACTCAGCTAAAGGTCTCTGTATAGGTTCCGGTCTCGGTGGAAAAATTTCTATTCTTAAGGGTAGAATGGAGCTTAAAGCAGCGGGCGAATTCGGAATTGGTATTGGTTCATTTGTTTCAGATGCGGATATTAAGTTGCATTCCTGCGACATTACTATTGAAACGTCAGAATCAAAATCAGTGGGTATCGGAACTTATGATGGAAACTGTGATGTAGATATTCTCAATTCACGAATTGTGGTTAACGTTTCTTCGAAGGATGCGGTTTGTATCGGAAGCTTTGAAGGAAAGAGTAGTGTAAATATTCGTAACTCACAAGTTACAGCAGGTACAGTCGGCGTCGATTCAGTAGCTGTCGGAACATTGCATGGCGATTTTTGTGACGTTAAGATTATCGAAGCCAAGGCTGAGTTCAATATAATGGGACGCCATTGTACATCGATTGGTGCAGGTAATGGTAAAACCTTATTTGCACTTGAAAAAGCCAGCCTTACTGTTTTATCTCAGGGAGAAACAGCAATAGCTATCGGTGGCTTTACCAAGGAAAATTATATAACAATGTATCATTCAGATGCTGTTCTTACAATTAAATCTGAAAAGGCTAAATTTGCAGATTATTTTGTGAGAGAAAATATAAGTATCACAGGTGGAAGAATCAAATGTGAGTTAAATGAACAAGAAATTACAAACATATTTGAGTAGGACCTGGAAATTTTAAAAAAACAATAAAACCAGACTGTCTATTAAAATGGTCTGGTTTTTGTTTAAATATTCAGTATTGTAATGAGGTGATTTGATATGAAGGCGAAAATTACAATAAACACAGAAAAAACCATTTCTCAGATTGATGAACGTATTTATGGTTCTTTTATAGAGCATCTTGGTAGAGCGGTTTACGGCGGAATTTATGAGCCGAGCCACGAAACAGCAGATGATATGGGCTTTCGTGGAGACGTTCTTGAATGTGTGAAAAAACTGAATGTTCCTATTGTGAGATATCCCGGGGGTAATTTTGTTTCGGGTTATAACTGGGAAGACGGAACAGGTAAAAAAGAGCTTCGCCCTAAAAAGCTTGACCTTGCCTGGCAGTCAATCGAAACAAACGAAGTGGGAATTGACGAGTTTCAGGAATGGGCAAAGCGTGTCGGAACAGAAATTATGATGGCTGTAAATCTCGGCACAAGAGGCCCTGATGAAGCGAGAAATATCGTTGAATACTGTAACCTTGATATTGATACATATTACGCAAATAAAAGAAAAGAAAACGGCTTTGAAAAGCCATTCGGAATAAAGCTTTGGTGCCTTGGAAATGAAATGGACGGCCCGTGGCAGATTTGCTGTCTTTCGGCAGAGGACTATGCTAAAAAGGCTTGCGAAACAGCCAAGGTTATGAAGCTTGTTGACCCGGGTATTGAGCTTGTGGCCTGCGGAAGCTCACATATATATATGCCGACCTTTGGGACTTGGGAAGAAACCGTTCTGAGAAAGTGCTATGAGCATATTGATTATATTTCTCTTCATAATTATTACGGAAACCCTGATAACGATACTCCGAAATATCTTTCTCAGTCGGAAAGTATGGACAGATTCATTAAAACTGTTGCGGGTATCTGCGATAAGGTTAAGGCTGAAAAGAATACTGACAAAACCATAAACCTTTCCTTTGATGAATGGAACGTGTGGTTCCATAGCGCTGAGCAGGATAAGAAAATTGAGAAATACACAGTAGCTCCACCGCTTCTTGAGGATATTTATAACTTTGAGGATGCACTTGTTGTAGGTTCACTGCTGATAACACTTATCAATAATTCTGACCGTGTTAAGATTGCCTGTCTTGCACAGCTTGTAAATGTTATTGCTCCTATTATGACAAGAACAGGCGGGGGTATGTGGGCACAGACTATTTTTTATCCTTACCTCGACGCTTCAATTTATGGTAGAGGAACAGCACTTAAAACGG
The DNA here is from genome assembly GCA_015066705.1 of Ruminococcus sp. Taxonomy (GTDB): domain Bacteria; phylum Bacillota; class Clostridia; order Oscillospirales; family Ruminococcaceae; genus JAAZZIT01. The sequence goes on along the minus strand of SVNV01000009.1, from coordinate 41,856 downwards.
ACACAAGCTGTGAAACATATAACACTGCTGAAATTCCAGAAGTGCCTTACCTCACTAATGCCTGTGTAAATGACGGTGACGGAAACCTGACAGTTTTTGCGGTGAACCGTTCACTTGATGAGGAAATTCAGCTTGATATTGACTTTGAAAAGGGAGAAAAATATACTCTTTATGAGCATACTCAGCTTTTCCATAATGACCTTAAGGCTGAAAACAGCGAGGAAAAGCCTGACGAGGTCAAGCCTGAAAATGTGGCAGTAACAGACAGAATAACACTTCTTCCACACTCGTGGAATGTGCTTAAATTTAAAAAAGATTAGGAGGATTTTATGAAAACATTTAAGAAGCTTCTGTGCGTAGGTCTTTCGACCTTGATGATTTTAGCAAGCGGTTGCGATAAGAATGATACTCCTTCAAAAGGTACTGAAGAAACAAAAAAGCCTGAGGTTGTTACACCTGACCGCACAGGCGAAATGCGCGACCTGACTGCTGCTGAGCTTGTAGCTGAAATGAAGGGTGGCTGGAATCTGGGTAACACTTTTGACTCAATCGGTGGCGAAACTGCATGGGGAAATCCTGCTACAACCAAAGAAATGATTGACGCTATTGCTGATAAGGGCTTTAATACAATCCGAATTCCTGTGACCTGGGGCCAGTTTACAGGTGCAGCTCCTGATTACACAATAAAAACAGAATTCCTTGACAGAGTTCAGGAGGTTGTTAATTACGCTATTGATAACGATATGTATGTTATCGTAAACTCTCACCACGAGGAAGACTGGAGAATTCCTGACAATGAGCATATCGAAGAAGCAAGCGAAAAGCATATAGCTATCTGGACTCAGGTTGCAGAAAGATTTATCGACTACGGAGACCATCTGATTTTTGAAGGTCTTAATGAACCTCGTGTAAAGGGTGGAACAAACGAGTGGAATGGCGGTACAGAAGAAGGAAGAGAATGCGTAAATCGTCTTAACCACGAATTCGTAGAAACTGTAAGAGAAACAGGTGGAAACAACGAAACCAGACTTCTTCTCATAACATCTTTTGCTGCTACTTCTACTTACAATGCAATTACAGCTGTAACTTTCCCTGAAAATGATGAGCATATCGGTATGTCAATTCACGCTTACACTCCGTATGCATTCACATACAGCCCGGGCCAGAGCTGGGAGCTTTTCAAATGGGACGGCACTAAGAATTATGAAATCGACAATCTGTTCAACAGCCTTAAGGGAAACCTTGTAGACAAGGGAATTCCTGTAATTATAACTGAGTACGGTGCAGTAAATAAAGTTCCGTATGATGATGACACAGAGGTTGTAAACTGGCTTACACATTACCTCACAACAGCTAAGTCGGTGGGCATTCCGTGTATATGGTGGGATAATGGCTATTACACAAACGGAAACGAAAACTTCGGAATCTTTGACAGAAACAATGTAAAATGGTTCTCTGATGAAATCGCTGATACAATCGTAGGAATATACAAATAAGAATAAAAAACACGGTGCAGAAAAAAACTGTGCCGTGTTTTTGTATGCAATTATGATGCAGTATAGAGTCATCAATAGGCTGTTCTGATATTTTCTACATACTGTCGCATTTCCTCCTTGGAAGAAACAGAGTGTGTACCGCTGATGATTTCCTGCTTTTTGACCTCGGGAAGTGCTGCGAATTTCTCCATAGCATCAGGATTCATAGCAAGTGCCATTCCAAATCCCACAGGCATTTCATTTTTATCCATATATTCACCTCAGTTAAATGATGATGGCTTGACATTTGTATCTGAACATACAAACGAAGCCTTTTCTGTAATATCTTCTCCCAAAAATGTGAAATTATTCAGAAAAAATAGAATAAACCCAAAAGGTCTGATTCGTTTGCTTGTGCAGAAGATATAGCAATGTCAGTGGAAAGATTAATGCCGGCGAAAAGCAAGGTGTAATATTATGAGATTAAGAGCAGATTTGGGACAAGAAATCCAAGTCTGCTCTGTGTTTTGCATAAAATCAAACGGTGAGGTTTGGATAGATTTTTTGTCGACATTAAATGGAACATATGTTACAATGTATAATAAGTTAACATATTAACGGGGGGTGTGGTTGTGAAAAAACTCATATCAATAATAACAATGGCCATTATGTTTCTGACGATGACGGGGTGTGATGATAAAGAAAAGAAACCAGAAATGGACCCCGAAGCTGCTGGTGAATTTGTCGTCGATTATATGAAAGAAAAGTATGATGTTGACTTTGAGTTTGAGACTTATAAAAAAGAAAAGAATAAAGATTCTGCTGAGATATATGGGAATGTTTTAAATAACAGAGACTATATGCATATAATTTGTGTTGAACCAAAAGGTAACGACAATGATGGTGATGGGTATTTTGATTCATATAAAATTCGTAATAAAACATATTACTCATATTAATTTCTCCATTACATTTTGAGGAATCTCATGTATATTGTATCATAATCACTCATAGATTACAATATGCATGTCCTCTTAGTTTCTATTATCGAAAAAAGTCTTTTCAGACTTAATCAATTCCATTAAGTTCACGATAAAGCTGTTTTGCATAACTGTCAGTCATTCCGCAAATATAATCTGTTACAAGCAGTAATCTCAGATACAGCTTTTCATCTTTGGTTTTGCCATTGGAGTATATTTCGTATATCTCAAGATAATTATCCGAAATAAGACTCATAAGTCTTTCATCCATAGGAGACAACTTTACGCCCTTTTCATAATTCACAACGGCAGGTACGAGCTTATCAAGCAGGTAAGTAATTATGTTTCCGGCCGTAGTTTCTGCTTTTAAGATTTCTTTTGATTTAAATACCAATTCTTTTGCTATATCACCCAAAGCATATATAAGTGTAGCACCATATGTGGTTTGTAATATTTCTTGAGTGAATTTTCCTGACATAATGTCACGATAGTTTATTGTAAATCCATATGTAGCACAAAAAAGTAGATATCCCTGAACAGAAATAACCCAGTTCTGCACTGCGTTGAGTTCCGGATTGATTATATTTTTTTCTAATGACCTCTTGTATCGTTCTTCAAGATTGTTTATGCAACTCATATAGCTTTTGAGTTCCTCGTCATCAGCGCATAAATTAATATATTTATCGCTTTTGAGTTCTTTAAGAAGTCTATGATATGTAAGAAAACCTTTCTTTACGGCATCTTCAATATCAGCCGTATGATAAGCTATGTCGTCGGCAGCTTCAAGTAAATATGTAAGAGGATATCTATAACCTGCAGCACCCGTGGATGATGTAATGTTTTCAAACAGCTCTTTTTCAGCGAGATAATATCCCATTTTCTTATCCTTGATGTTACCACTGTTTTTATTGATTTCGCAGGAAGAAACAGGGTATTTTATCAATGTGTTAAGAAGTGCATAGGTTAAATGCATTCCGTTTTTATCGACAAGATAATGGAGCTTTGTCAAAAGACGTAATGCCTGGGCATTACCTTCAAAATGATACAAATCGTTTTTCATTTGTTCATTCAGATATTTATCAAGAGTATCATCTTCAAATTTGATTTTGCTTAGATTATTCCTGAACCAATTTCTGATTGCTTCTTCGCCAAAATGCCCAAACGGAGGGTTACCAATATCGTGAAGAAGTCCTGCACATTCAAGAATACTGCATACATTTTCCTTAATCTCAGGAGTTATTTTTTCTTCGGGTTTATTATCAATTAAGTATTGAAATGATGTTTGTCCCAAGGATTTTGCAAATGACGAAACTTCAAGTGAATGAGTAAGTCGGGTTCTTACAAAATCGCTTTTGTCGAGAGGAAAAACCTGAGTTTTATCCTGTAAACGTCTGAAAGATGCACTGCAAATTATCCTGTGATAGTCTTTTTGAAATTCGCTTCGCATATCGTGTTTGTTAATTGTTTTTGCGTTGGTTTGTCTTGTGTCACATAAAAGCTTGGACCAGTACATCATATTTGGGGTATCCTTTTCTGATTTTTAGTAATAGTAAAATGTAAAAATAGTAGAGTGTCAATAACATTTGTTATATTTGAATTTGTATTAAATGTAGATGCAAGTTTTGAATTAAGAAACGTACATGTCTGCATAATAAGAAATATATCAAGGGCTTTTGAGCAAAACCCTTGATATCATAGTAGGCAACTATTCACAAATGACATTTAAAGTATCTCTCTATTGCAAACGAGAGATTCTTTAAATAAAGTGTCTTTTGTATGAATATTATTTTGAATATCTTACTTTTCAAAGATATTCTTTGGTTCCTTAGCCTGATAACCGCCCCAAGTAGAAGCAGCACCACATGCCACAATTGCCATTCTCTTTGCGAACATTTCAATCAGATTTGCAATAATTCTTGACATTTTTCTTCAAACTCCTTTCTTTTATTTTTGCAATTATTACCAAACATGAAATAAGCAATTCTGTTAAGATTACCATTTCTCCAAGTTTGATATTATTGGTTATGAATATTACTCCTAAAACGAAAAAAGCAATGCATAGGATTATACTTAATATTTTTAATTTGCCTTGCTTTTTTGGGGGAATTGGTTTATTTGGATTTTCAACCGGGCAAAAAATCAATGTTGATACAAAAATGTATATTATTGAAATAATAAAAAAGAAAGTATTTGTTAAAGTGATTTTATCATAAATTAAAAATAATAAAGTGAAACTTGTACACATTAATAGATTACAGCGGAAATAAGTGCTTGCGTGATAGCCACCCATAAAAGAACGAAGAAAAATAAATATGACAAGAAAAACTATACTTTCTAAAATACAGTTAAGAATTACACCGATAATAAGTACTAATAAAATATTTAATATTGATGATATGCATAGCTCAATTCCATATCTATAAAATGCTTGTGTATCCTCATCTTGATTTATAACTTTTTGCTTTGTCAGAAAACTTAAAATTCTTGATACCAAATTATTCATTTTACGTCCTACTTTTCTATAATTTATATGCATTTTATAGCATGAGAATAATAAAGTCAAGGATTTTGGCGTGACCTGCAGATTTTTGTCGTAAGATGCAAAAAAGTCAGAAAAAAAGCTTCGGAATATCATTCCGAAGCTTTTGTATTTGATATTAAATTCACCTGACAGCAGAACATATCATATTCTTCATAAAAGTCTACTCTGCCATCATATTTATCTGCTATATCTTTTATTATTTTTGTTCCATAACCATGATTATCTTTGTCAGCTTTAGTGGTTTTTAGTGTTGGGTTTTCTTTTGATATTGATGATAATATTGTATTACTCACAATAAACGTATAATATAGTTCATCTTCGCAATTAATTTTTACGTTTATCTCTCTGTTAGCATTTTCTGGTTGCTCTCGGCAAGCTGTGATTGCATTATCAAGAATATTTCCAAGAAGATTACACAAATCTATATCATCTATTCCGTCAAAGCTATTTGTGGATAAGCACGATACATGTATTCCGATTGTAGATGCAGAAGTAAGTTTGGAATTGATAATAGCATTTACTATGCTATTTTGTGTATTTACAAAAGTTTGTGACAATTCAAGATTATCAATATTCTTTTTTGCAAAATCATAAGCTGTGTTCACTTCATTATCAGAAATGAGTTGACATATTGTAAGAAGATGGTTGCGAGTGTCGTGTCTTATTTTCTTTATGGATTCATATTGAGTATTGGCGTTTTCAATATAATTCTTTTGGTATTCTTGTTGGATTTTCAGGATTTCATATTCTCTCAATTTTTGGTTTTTATTGAAAAGAGAGTAAATAACATAAAACATAAAAATATTGATTGAAAAGACTATTATGTATGATACATTCACATATAGTCGGTTTATATTTTCTGTGGTCAAAGACAAATAATGCAAAATGTATACAAGAGCTATTGATACGCACATAACAATAATAATTGGAAGCCAGTCAATAAATGAAAATTTTTCTGTTGCAAAATTAAATAGCTTAGAGATTATAATTACTGATACGGCATATGTTAACTGAATGGAAATCAATGCAATAAAGCGTCTATAATCCTGTTCAACAATAATATCTTTTACTGTAATACCGAACGCTGATGATATAAGATTAAGATTGATAGATGTAAGTAAAAACAGTAGGGCAAGAGGTATAATTGATGCGAATACTTTCTTTATTAAGTTATCTTTAAATCCTAAGAATGCAAATACAAATAAACATACCCAGTAAAGTATACTGGAAACACCTTCAAATATAGAAATATAGTTGAGAACAGTTATAATGCTTCCTATTGCAAATGCACATACAAATCTCATCATTGGAGTGATTTTGTCGGATTTTTTATCAAGGAATTTATATATGAAATATGTTTCCCAGAATCCCTGGTAATAGTTGATAAGTATTTCAAATATAGTCCAAGCCATTACATTACCTCGTCCTTCGTAAATATTCTGTCAGGCTCATATCAACCTGCTTTTTGTATTTTCTGCTCATAGGGAGCTCATTACCGTGTTTGATTTTCAATGTTTCCTTTGAAAGATTAATATTAAAAACATATTTTAGATTCACAATAAATTTCTTGTGTATTCTAACAAAATTGAAGTCTTTATATTTTTCTTCGAAGTCTGTCATTGTGTATCTTACAGTTATAGCATTGCTTTCGTTTTTAAGATATATATTTATACAGTGATTATTTCCTTCTATGTAAACTATATCGCGCAAATATAATGAAAATCTTCCTTTTTCTTTGTTTTCAAAAACAGCTACTTCATCCTGTTTCATAGCTTCTTTTAATTGCTCGAAAATTTTATCGAGTTTTGTTAAAACATAGCTATCTGAATCTTTTTTGATAAAATTAAGAGGTCTGAACATAAAGCTTTCATAGACCAATTCGTTGTGGCTTGTAACAAAAACAATAAAGCAGTTCTCAGACAATTCTTTGGCTATATCAAATCCTGAAATACCAGGCATATCTATGTCGAGAAATATAACATCAAAAGGATTAATATTATGATGATTAAGTAAAACGTCAGCGGTATAATATTCGTTTATACATGATTGTGTTTGTTTGCTTTTAAGTACTTTAGTAATTAGTGACTTAAAATGTTTTACAAATTTTTTATCATCATCACACAGTGCAATTCTAAGCATAATGTTTTCCTTTCTATACAAATTAAACACAAGACTCTACATTTGAAACAATTTTTCGTGTTATTTCGAGGAGTTTAATACTATTAGTATAAATTTCGGCACATCGCTCTAAAATATAATATAATTTGTACTAATATATATTTAAGGGGATTTTTATAATGAATAAATCATTTGATTCGAAACTAATGGCTTCAATACTATATAACCTTAGAGCTGAAAAAGGTATCACTCAAAAACAACTTGAATCCGATTTGAATATTTCACAAGGTTTGGTAGTGTAACAATACCAAGCAATACCAACACACTGATTGACAATCAGTTACTTGTGGACTCAAATGTATAGTTGATTTGTGCAGCAGCTTTTTGCTGCTGCATATTTTTTGCAAAGGAAGTCGAAAAATGATAAAAAAGCACGATAGCGGGTTATCATGTTTTATGATAGTAATGAAATTTCATGGTATCCCAATTACGAAAGAACAGGCAGAAAGTCTTTCTGTACTTGAAAGTGAAGAAAGAATTAGCGAAATAGATATCATTCAGTCGGCAAAGAAGTTAAAAATGAAAGCGCAACTTTGTCGCCTTAATGTAGAGAAACTAAAAAATGTTAATGCTCCTATTATAGCTAAAGGTAAAGATGATGAGTTTTTTATTGTAGCAAAATCAGAAGAAGATAAATTTTTGATAATGTTTACAGATAAAACTCAGACTGAAGTTAAAACCCGTGAAGAACTTTCTGAAATCTGGGACGGAACAGCTATTTTAATTAGCAAAAAAGGTATTGTTGACAGAGAAGCAATATTTAGTTTCAAATGGTTCATTCCGACCATTATGAAATACAAGAAAGAGTTTATTCAGGTCCTTATTGCAGTTTTTACCGTTCAGATTTTAGGCATACTTACTCCTGTTATGACACAGGTAGTTGTTGACAAGGTGCTTGTCCATAAGAGTATGTCAACTTTGAATGTTCTGGCAATAGGTATAGGGATAGTGTACATTTACGAGCTTATTCTTGGACTTGCCAAAAACTATTTGTTTACCCATACTACCAACAGAATTGATGTTATGTTGAGCTTCAAACTCTTTAAGCATTTGTTTGCTTTGCCATTAAAGTATTTTGAGGCAAGGCGTGTTGGTGAAACTGTCGCAAGAGTGAGGGAACTTGACAGTATCAGAAATTTTCTGACAGGAACACCACTTTCGTCAATGATTGATTTGATATTTATAATTGTGTATATTGTGGTTCTGTTTTTTTATAGTAAGATGCTCACAGTTATTGTATTATGCTCAATTCCTGTGTATGCTATTTTGTCAGCAATAGTTACTCCGATGTTTAAAAAACGTCTGGATGAAAAATTTGAAACAGGCGCAAATACACAATCTTTCCTCGTTGAATCAATCACAGGTGTTCAGACTGTAAAATCATATGCTTTAGAACCTAAGTTTGAGAAAAAGTGGGGAGATTTACAGTCGGATTATGTAAAGGCAAGCTACAAAACATCTATGGTGTCAGCAACTGCTGGAACAACAGGTCAGTTTATTCAGAAGGTTTTTGATTTGCTGATACTTTACTTTGGTGCAAAAGCAGTAATGAATGGTACTTTTACAGTGGGACAACTTGTAGCTTTCCGTATGCTTTCTGGAAGAGTCAGTGGACCTGTGTTAAGGCTTGTTCAGCTTTGGCAGGAATATCAGCAAGCTTCACTTTCTGTAAAAAGAATCGGAGATATTTTCAATACAGCTCCAGAGCCAATTCTTAATGCAAATCAGACATCTATGCCTAAAATAAACGGAAGAATTGTTTTTGACAAAGTTCATTTCAGATACAACCCACAGGGCGGAGAAGTAATAAAAGGAATGAGCTTTGAAATAGAGCAGGGAACAATAGTTGGTATTGTAGGTAGAAGTGGTTCCGGTAAAAGTACGGTTTCAAAACTTATACAGAGATTGTACATTCCGGAGGGTGGTAAAATTTCTATTGATGGAATGGACATATCACTTGTTAACCCGGCAATGCTCAGAAAGCAGATTGGTGTAGTCTTACAGGAAAACTTTATGTTTAACGGAACAGTGGCCGAAAACATTTCAATTCACTATCCGACGGCTTCGATGGAACAGATTATTCATTGTGCAAAAGTTGCTGGAGCACATGATTTCATACTTGAACTGCCAAATGGTTATGATACCATAATAGGAGAAAAGGGTATGGGTCTTTCGGGAGGTCAGAAACAGAGAATAGCAATAGCAAGAGCTATTCTTGCAAATCCACGTATTCTTATTTTTGACGAGGCAACGTCTGCTCTTGACTATGAATCTGAAAGCATTATTCAAAATAATCTTAAAGAAATCTGCAAAGGAAGAACTGTTCTGATAATTGCGCATAGGCTTTCAACGCTTAAAGAAGCTCAGAAAATTATGGTTATTGATAGGGGAAGCATTGTTGAGTATGATACCCATGAAAACCTTATGATGAACAAAGGACTTTATTGTCATCTTTACAATCAGCAACAAAGAGGTGATGTGGATGGATAATAAACTGACAAATTACATATTGAAGCATAGCAGAAAAAAGGATAAAGAGTTAAAATATGACTTTATGCCGTCGTTGCTTGAAATAATTGAAAGACCTGCTCATAAAGCAGGGACGATTATTATTCTTGGTATATTTACTTTACTGATTGCTGCTGTTATTTGGGCTTGCTTTTCAAAAATTGATGTTGTAGTTTCTGCAAGTGGAGCTATACAACCTGTTGGAAATTTAAATACTGTACAATCGTATACAAATGGTACAGTTAAATCTATAAATGTTTCTGAAGGGGATTATGTTAAAAAGGGAGATGTTCTTGTTAAGCTTGATACACAATCTCTTGAAATTGATGAAAAACAGCTCAGCCATCAAAAGAATATATTATTAACTCAACAGGAGATTTATTCAAAGATAAAAAATGGTGATGACTTGTCAACTGTTATCATTGATGATTATGAAGAAGAGTTAAAATCATATATTCAGGCTATTCTGGATTCTGATGTAAGCTATAATAATTCACTTTTAAGTATTGAAAAGCAAAAAGAAATGGCTTCATTAAATCATCAAATAGCCCAGCTTCAGCTTGATGAATACAAATCACTGAACAATACAAACCAGATAAAAAGACAGGAACTGATTGTTAATCAATATGTTATTGAAATTGAACAAGCGGAATTAAAAATCGAAGATACTAAAAAGCAGTACAGTGTGCAGATAAATTCCAAATTGTCTGAAATTTCAAGTAAGCTTGATGAAATACAGACCAATCTTGAAAAATACCAATTATCAATAAAGTATCAGAATATTATTTCGCCTGTAAGTGGTTACGTTCACAGTATTTCGGTAAATACACTTGGTGAAACAGTTGCCTCCGGGGAAGATATTATATCAATCGTTCCCGATGGAACGCCGGTTGAAATGGTATGTTATGTCACCAATAAAGATATTGCTGATATCGAACTTGGCATGGAGGTTGAAATCAAACTAGAAGCGTATCCTTATAACAAGTTTGGAACAGTAAAAGGCAAAGTTGAATATATCAGTCCAAGCTCTTTTGCAAATGAACAATTAGGTAGTGTTTATCTTGTTAAAGTAAGTATTATTGACGCGAATGAGAAAATTGATATTATTTCGGGACTTTCCGGTGTCGTAGAAATTAAAACTGACAAACGAACTGTTATGGATTATTTCCTTGAGCCTATCAAAAAGGGATTTGGGGAAAGTCTGAAAGAAAAATAATATTGGCGTTGGAAACCTGTTTTATGGAAAATTGCAGACACAATCGTAGGAATTTACGAATAAAATAAAAAATACGGTGCAGTAAAAAACTGTGCCGTGTTTTTGTGTTCTTGGATATGATAAATAATCCCACAAGACTAAAGCCTTGTGGGATTATTTGGTGCAGAAGATGGGACTTGAACCCACACGACATTGCTGCCACTGGCACCTGAAGCCAGCGCGTCTGCCATTCCGCCACTTCTGCGTTGAGCTGAACAACTCAATAAGTATACCACAAACCGCTTGTTTTGTCAACACCTGACATCATGCTATTTGTGGTATTTTGTGCCCTTTGAAATCTGAAATGCTCTGTAAATCTGCTCCAGAAGCATTACTCTCGCAAGCTGATGAGGGAAAGTCATTTCCGACATTGAAAGTCTCACTTTGCACTTGCTTTTTATCTCGTCGCTGATTCCAAAAGAAGACCCGACAACAAAATTTATTGTCGAAAATCCGTCAACTCCGCATTTTTCAATAGTCTGTGAAAGTGCTTCACTGCTCATTTTTTTGCCCTCAATACACATTGCAATATTAAAAGCTCCCTTTGTCTCAAGGTAAGGGAGCATATTTTTTGCTTCCTCAGAAAGACCGTTTTCGATTTCCTTCTGGGAAGGACTGTCCGAAATTCTGTACTCATTAAGCTCGATAATCCTGATTTTGCAGAGTGCAGAAAGACGTTTAAGATACTCATCGCACGCGTTTTTCCAATAACTTTCCTTGAGCTTTCCGACGGTAATCAAATTCACATTCATCAAAACGAGCACACCTCCCCGTGAGTTTCCACCGGTGCAATTCTCAGCATATAATCTTTCTTGTAGGTAAGGTCGGTAAGAGTGGAAATCACCGTGTTTCCGGCAATATTCGGGTTGTTATTTTCCTGACTCAAGTGACCGAGAATAATTTGCGTTGTGCCTTCTTTGACAAGGCGGTCAATTTCGCAAGCGGAATCGTTGTTGCTGAGGTGCCCCGTTTTTGAAGCAATTCTCTGTTTCAGGGGGAAAGGGTATGGACCATTTCTCAGCATTTCCAAATCGTAATTTGATTCTATAAGCACAAGGTCACAGCCTTTCAGATTTTCGTGAACTGTGTCCGAAACATATCCCAAATCGGTACAGATTGCGCAGGTTTTACCGTCGGGTGTTTCAATGCGAAAGCCACAGCTTTGTCTGGTGTCGTGGCTTGTTTCAAAAGCGTTGATTCTGAAATCCGCAAAGTCAACAGGGTTATTATCAATAATTCTCAAATCACAGTTTGGCGAAACCAAATCCTTGCTTGCAAAAAACTCGGCATTGAGCTTCTGTGTAAAAACAGTTGTGCCGTATTTTTTAGTAAAATTTTTGAGTCCGCAAATATGGTCGATATGCTCGTGGGTAACAAAAATCCCACGTACAGCCTGAGGGTCAATTCCGTTGAGTGCAAGACCCTCGACAAGCCTTTTACAGCTGACACCGGCATCGATAAGAATACCGCTTTTTTCGGTGCCTATATAAATTGCGTTTCCCTTACTGGAGGAAAAAAGCGGATAAATCCTTGCCATTTTAATACTCCTGTCTTAAATTTGCATAACAAAGGGCGAACACCAAAGCATTCGCCCGAATTTTCCAAGTTATTCGTTAACCGCCCATTGCTATTGAATCCTTGCTCTGAATATAAACTCTCTTTATGTCAGCACCAAGCTCAACCAATTTCTCGTCAACACATTCATATCCACGTTCAATGTGGTAAATATCTCCGATTTCTGTAACGCCATCAGCAGAAAGTCCTGCAATAATAAGAGCAGCGCCTGCTCTCAGGTCGGTTGCCTTAACAGGAGCACCCTTAAGCTTTTCAACGCCCTGAATGATAGCTACCTTATCCTTAACCGTAATGTCGGCACCCATTTTTCTAAGCTCGCCAACATATCTGAAACGATTGTCAAAAATATCGTCAGTAACAATGCTTGTTCCGTCAGCTATTGTAAGCAGTGCAGAAAGCTGTGGCTGCATATCAGTAGGGAAGCCTGGATGAGGCATTGTTTTTACATTTGTTTTCATAAGAGGGCCGTCAGCAGAAACTCTTACGCTTTCGTCGAATTCCTCAACAGTAACGCCCATTTTTCTCAAATTAGCTGTAATCGATTCAAGATGCTTAGGAATAACGTTCTTGATAAGCACGTTACCCTTTGTTGCAGCAGCTGCAACCATATAAGTTCCTGCTTCAATCTGGTCAGGAATAATTCCGTAGGTAATACCCTTGAGGTAGTCAACGCCTCTTACCTTGATAACGTCTGTACCTGCGCCTCTGATGTCAGCACCCATTGAGTTGAGGAAGTTTGCGACGTCAACAATGTGAGGTTCCTTAGCGGCATTTTCAATAATTGTAAGTCCCTTTGACTTGACTGATGCAAACATCGCATTTATTGTACCACCGACAGTGATAAAGTCAAAATAAATCTGATTTCCGATAAGGTCGTCAGCCTTAACGTGAACTGTGCCGTTCACAATTTCGTCCTTGGCGCCAAGAGCATTGAAAGCCTTGATGTGCTGGTCGATAGGTCTGTCACCCAAGTCACAGCCACCCGGCATTGCAACAAATGCCTCGTGAAATCTTCCAAGTAAAATACCCAGGAAATAGCTTGAAGCTCTCATTGTTCTTGCAAGCTCGTCAGGAACAACAGGATTTCTGATATTTCTTGGGTCAACGTACATAGTATTCTTGTTGGTGTACTTAACCTCAGCGCCCATTTCCTTTAAAATCTTTGAGCAGATAGCTGTATCCGAAATGTCAGGAACGTTTTCGAGAATACATGGCTCATCACAAAGAATTGTAGCCGCAACTATAGCAACAGCTGCGTTTTTAGCTCCGCTGATGTTAACTTCTCCGGAAAGTGGTTTCCCACCGTTTATGATATATTTAAACAAATTAAACACTCTCCTGTAAGCTGCAAAGAATGCAGTTCATAGTATTATTTGCACAGAAGAAAAAATATAAATTGCTACGAAAAAAGCTGAAAATCTAACGAAAAACTCTTCTATGCCCGTCCATAAATAAAAGACGGATATATAAAAACAAAGTAATTATCTGATATTATGTTGTTGTCTCATTTTATCTCTATATACTGTATATCGTACACGGACTTTATACAACTACTATATTTTACCACGTATTCGCAAAAAAATCAAGAGCAAAACTCTCTTTTTTGTAAATTATTTTTGAAAGAAGCTGAAAAGTAAATCCCACAGGGAGTGACAGGCTTTTCTTTGTAAAGCTTTTGTATATATTTAGTGGCAAAAGCATTTGGGTGTTGATTTTTCTCTTTATAAATGGTATAATAAGATGTTAAATTATATCAAAATGAGAAAGTATGCTCTTTTGAGGCTGAAAAGAGGGGTATTTTGGTTATTCTGGGAATAGACCCTGGCTATGCAATAGTGGGTTTCGGGGTGCTTGAATTTTATAAAAACGAATTTAAAGTTCTGGGCTTCGGGGCAATAACCACACCTGCCGAGATGCCTTTTGAACAGCGACTCAAAACCATAAACGATGATATGACTGAAATCATTGAAAAATATAAGCCCGACTGTCTTGCAATCGAAAAGCTGTTTTTCAACACAAACCAGAAAACAGTTATTGACGTTGCGCAGGCGAGGGGAGTTACCATTCTGCCGGCGGTAAAGGCGGGAATTCCAATTTATGAGTATACACCTTTGCAGGTCAAAAACACTGTAACGGGATTCGGAAGGGCTGAGAAAAAACAGGTTCAGGAAATGATAAGAAGAACTTTGAACTTAAAGGAAGTACCTAAGCCTGACGATACAGCCGATGCACTGGGGCTTGCAATAACTCACGGACGTACAGCAAGGTCGCTGTCGTTTGTTGCAAATTCTGCTGAAAGGGAATTGAAATTATGATTTATAGCGTAAGAGGAAAGGTTATTCATCTTGAACAGGAGCTTGCTGTTGTTGAATGTGGCGGAGTAGGATATGCTTGCAGAACTACTCTCAACACAGTAGGGAAAATTCAAAACAGCAAGGACGAGGTTACTCTTTACACAGTGCTTCACGTGAGAGAGGACGCAGTGGAGCTTTTTGGTTTTGCAACAAATGATGAGCTCAACTGCTTCAAGCTTCTGACTTCTGTTTCGGGAGTAGGGCCTAAAAACGCACTTTGTATTCTTTCGACAATGACACCTCAGGCATTTGCCCTTGCGGTTGCAACAGAGGACGCAAAGACAATTACAAAGGCAAAGGGAGTAGGGCCTAAGCTTGCACAGAGAATTGTTCTTGAGCTTAAGGACAAGCTTCAGAAGGATATTGCTGTTACAGGCGGAATTGAAATTCCTGATATGATTGATGCAAAGGGTGGGGTTTCAAATATCGGCGAAGCGATTTCAGCACTTACGGTGCTTGGATATACACAGCCCGAGGCTGCAAAGGCACTTTCGGGCGCAGACGCTACAATGGAGGTAGAGGAGCTTATTAAATACGCTCTCAAACGCTTTGCAACAATGAAATAAATCTTAAGAAAAGAGATGAAATAAATGATTGAAACAGGGGATTTCGATTTTGAAAACCGTCTGGTTTCGCCAAGAGAAATAGAAACCGACACAAGAAACGAAGATGTGGATTTTTCTATCCGTCCTAAAACCCTCAGCGAATACGTAGGACAAAAAAGAGTCAAGGAAAATCTTTCGGTATATATTGAGGCTGCCAAAAGACGTGGCGATGTTTTAGACCATGTTCTGCTTTATGGTCCTCCGGGACTTGGAAAGACAACCCTTTCTCAGATTATTGCAAACGAAATGGGCGTAAACATCAGAATCACATCAGGCCCGTCAATCAAAAAGCCTGGCGATTTGGCTGCTATTCTTACAAACCTCGAAGAAGGCGATGTGCTTTTTATCGACGAAATCCATCGCCTTGACAGCTCGGTTGAAGAAATTCTGTATCCTGCACTTGAGGATTTTGTCCTTGATATTATCTGGGGAAAGGGCGCTGCCGCAAACTCGGTAAGACTTGATTTGAAGCCTTTCACTCTGGTAGGCGCTACAACACGCTCGGGACAGCTTACCGCACCGCTCCGTGACAGATTCGGTGTAATTGCAAGACTTGAGCTTTATACCCCTGATGAGCTTTGCGACATTATTACAAGAAGTGCAACAATACTTGGAATTGCCTGCGACAGAGAG
This sequence comes from Ruminococcus sp., assembly GCA_015066705.1. GTDB lineage: Bacteria > Bacillota > Clostridia > Oscillospirales > Ruminococcaceae > JAAZZIT01. The sequence continues at coordinate 25,751 of SVNV01000009.1, read as the reverse complement.
GGCGCTATGGAGCTTGCAAAGCGTTCAAGAGGCACACCGAGAATTGCCAACAGATTTCTTAAGAGAGTAAGAGATTTTGCTGAGGTTGAAGGCGACGGAATTATCACAAAGGATATTGTTGACCTTGCACTTGAAAGAATGGAAGTTGACAGCCTTGGACTTGACAAGATGGATAAGCGCTTGCTTGAAATGCTTATCAAGGGTTATAACGGAGGCCCTGTCGGACTTGAAACTCTTGCAAGTGCTATCGGCGAGGAAGCTATCACTCTTGAAGATGTCTGCGAACCTTATCTTATGCAGCTTGGCTTTATCGCAAGAACACCGAGAGGAAGATGTGCAACAGATTTGGCATACGCTCATCTTGGCTTCAAAAGAGAAGGAAATGGTCACAATAACGACGAACAGATGACCTTTGAATAGAACCTGAAGAAAGATAAATGCATAAAATAATAAGACAATGAAACAACATTAAAAGGAGTTATTACTATGGGAAGACTTTTCGGAACTGATGGCGCAAGAGGAGTTGCCATTACTGAGCTTACCTGCGAACTGGCAATGAACATAGGCCGTGCTGCGGCAATGGTGCTTACAAACGCTACACATAAAAAGCCAAAGATTTTAATTGGAAAGGATACAAGAGTATCAAGCGATATTCTTGAAGCCGCACTGGTTTCAGGTATATGCTCGGTGGGTGCTGATGCACATATTCTGGGAGTAGTGCCTACACCTGCTGTTGCTGTACTTGTTAAAAAGTATGAGGCTGATGCGGGTGTTATGATTTCAGCTTCACATAACAGTGTTGAGTTCAATGGAATAAAGCTGTTTTCGGGAGAAGGCTTTAAGCTTCCTGATGAAATCGAAGAAGAAATCGAATCTCTTGTTCTTGACCACCCTGAAAGAATGACGCTTTGCAGCTCTACTGATGTGGGAAGAGTTTTTAACGAGAAGAATGCAGAGTGGGATTACATAAGACATATAATGAAAACCTGCGAAGGACTTAAGGGTGTCAGAGTTGCTATTGACTGTGCAAACGGCTCGGCAAGCTCTTCTGCCGAAAAGCTCTTTGTAGGTCTTGGGGCTGAGTGTTACTTCATCAATAATAAGCCTGACGGCACAAACATAAATGATAAATGCGGTTCAACCAATATGGAAGCTTTGCAGAAGTGTGTGGTTGAAAACAGATGTCACGTGGGGCTTGCTTTTGATGGTGACGCTGACAGATGCCTTGCAGTTGACGAAAAGGGTAATCTTGTTGACGGCGACAAGCTTTTGGCAATCTTCTCAAAATATATGAAGGGTATGGGTACTCTTAACCATAACACCTGCGTTGTTACCGTTATGACAAACCTTGGATTTTTCAAGTTTGCTAAGGAAAGCAATATCGTTGTGGCTACTACTGCTGTTGGCGACAGATATGTTCTTGAAGAAATGAAAAAGGGCGGTTATAACCTTGGCGGTGAACAGTCGGGACATATTATCTTCCTTGACCAGTCAAATACCGGTGATGGACAGCTTACAGGTGTAAAGCTTCTTGATATTCTTGCACGCACAAGACTTAAAATGAGTGCTCTTGCTGATATGATGACGTCATATCCTCAGGTGCTTCACAATATTACAATTCCACCTCAGTCAAAGGGCAAGTGGGAAGGTATTTCTGACATACTTATGGTTATCGAAACCTGCAAGATGAAGCTTGGTGACGAGGGAAGAATTTTAGTCCGCGAATCAGGTACAGAGCCTCTGGTAAGAGTTATGCTTGAGGGAAAGAATTACGGACTTATTACTGAGTATGCTATAAGAATTTCAGACGAAATCAGAAAGCATCTCTGCTAAAAAACAAAAAGGAAAAATTACTATGCGAATTGCAGACAAATGGCAGGATTATAAAATCCTTGAAACCTCTGACGGAGAAAAAATGGAAAGCTGGGGCGGTACAACTCTCGTAAGACCCGACCCTCAGATTATCTGGAAAAGTGAAAAATCACCTGCGTGGAATGATGCCGATGCTTTTTATCACAGAAGTGAAAAGGGCGGTGGCTGGTGGGAGTACAAGAAAAAACTTCCTGAAAGCTGGAAGATTTCATACGGTGATTTGAAATTCATCATAAGACCGACAGGCTTCAAGCATACGGGACTTTTTCCGGAGCAGGCTGTAAACTGGGATATGATGGCTGATATGATTAAAAATGCAGGAAGACCTATCAAGGTTTTAAACCTTTTTGCGTATACAGGCGGGGCAACTCTCGCCTGTGCAAACGCAGGTGCTTCTGTTTCACACGTTGACGCTTCAAAGGGAATGGTTCAGTGGGCAAGAGATAATGCTCAGGCTTCCGGACTTTCAGATAAGCCGATTAGATGGCTTATTGACGACTGTGAAAAGTTTGTAAGACGTGAAATCAGACGCGGGAATTTCTATGACGCTATCGTTATGGACCCTCCTTCTTACGGCAGAGGCCCCGGCGGAGAGGTGTGGAAGCTTGAGGACTGTATTTACGATTTGGTTAAGGTCTGTGCAGATGTTCTCAGCGATAATCCTCTGTTTTTCCTGCTTAACAGCTATACAACGGGACTTTCTCCGTCGGTTATGGCATATATTTTAAATGATGTTTTGTGTGAAAAATTCGGCGGAGTGGTTTCTGCTGATGAAATAGGACTTCCTGTTTTGAAAACAGGTATGCCTCTTCCTTGCGGCTCAACTGCTGTTTGGAAATCAAAGTAAAATACGATTCAGAAGGTGTAAAAATGGGATTTAAATTAAGCGATATTAAAAAGAAGATTGATAAAATTGAAGACAAGATTCCTGATGAAGTAATCGAAAAAGTAAAGGATGTTGCTACTAAGGAAAATCTTGAAAAGGTAAAGGATAAGGCAGAAGACCTTATTGAAAAAATCAAGAAATAAATTTAACGTGAGGGTTTTCCCTTTGCGTTACGGGAGCAGTTTTTATGCAGAATTTTCTTAAAGCCGAGAGGGTAAGATTTTCTTATGTGAATAATATGGAAAATCCGCCTGTTGTCAACGAGGTGTTAAAGGGCGTTGACCTTGAAATCAAAAAGGGCGAGTTTGTTGCTGTTTTAGGACACAACGGAAGCGGAAAATCTACTCTGGCAAAATGCTTTAACGCTATAAATCTTCCTGAAGAGGGAGAGGTTTATGCTGTTGGATTCAACACAAAGGACGAGGATAAGATTCTCGACATAAGACAGAATGTGGGAATGGTTTTTCAGAATCCCGATAACCAGCTTGTTGCAACCATCGTTGAGGAGGACGTGGCTTTTGCTCTTGAAAATATGGGAGTTGAGCCAAAGGAAATCAGACGCAGGGTTGACGAAGCGCTTAAAACAGTCGGAATGTACGAATTCCGTGAACACGCACCTCATAAGCTTTCGGGAGGTCAGAAGCAGAGAATTGCCATTGCGGGGATTATTGCGATGGAGCCGAAGTGTATCCTTCTTGATGAGCCTACTGCAATGCTTGACCCTAAGGGCAGACGTGAGGTTTTGAAAACAATTAAAAAATTAAACCGTGAAAACGGAGTTACAATAGTGCTGATTACTCATTATATGGAGGAGGCGGCACTGGCTGACAGAGTGGTTGTAATTGACAGCGGTCAGGTTATTATTGACGATGTTCCTCAGAAGGTTTTTTCACAGGTTGAAAAAATGAAGTCTGTGGGACTTGATGTTCCCCAGGTTACAGAGCTTTGCTGGGAGCTTAAAAATGCAGGCTTTGATATAAGTACAGAAATTATTACCGAAGATGAGTGCGTCGAAGCACTTCTCGGACTTTTGAAAAAGGAAAATTAAGAAATGGCAATAATAAAGACAGAAAATCTTACCTATGTTTACGGAGAGGGAACACCTTTTCGTAAGGTGGCTGTTGATGATGTAAACCTCGAAATTGAAGAGGGCGAAATGGTGGGTGTTATCGGACATACCGGTTCCGGAAAATCTACACTCATTCAGCACTTCAACGGACTTTTACAGCCGACAGCGGGGAAGATTTATATAGACGGCGAAGAGCTGTGGAAAGAAAAAAGCAGACTTCGTGAGATAAGATTTAAAGTAGGACTTGTTTTTCAGTATCCTGAATATCAGCTTTTTGAAGAAACCTGCTATAAGGATATCGGATTCGGGCCTAAGAATATGGGGCTTTCCGAAGAGGAAATAGACAAGCGTGTAAGGGAAACCGCAAGGCTTGTGGGACTTGACGAAAGAATCCTTAAAAAATCTCCTTTTGAGCTTTCGGGAGGTCAGAAAAGACGAGTTGCTATTGCGGGAGTAATGGCGATGAATCCTAAGATTCTGATTCTTGATGAGCCTGCTTCGGGACTTGACCCTAAGGGCAGAGATAAGATTTTAGGACTTATAAAGGAATACCATCAGGAAAAGAAAAATACTGTTATGCTTGTTTCTCATTCTATGGAGGATGTTGCAAAAAATGCATCAAAAATCCTTGTTATGAATAAGGCAAAGCTCTTTTGCTATGACGAGACCGAAAAGGTTTTTCACAGAGCGGACGAGCTTACTCAGATGGGACTTGCAGTGCCACAGATAACAAGAGTTTTCAACAGACTCAAGACTGCGGGAGTAGATATCAACGACGATGTTTATACTCTGAAATACGGCACAAGACTTCTGCTTGATATTCTTAAAAAATAATTTCGCAGTTATGCCAAGGAGGATTTACCTTTGTTAAAGGACATCACTATCGGACAGTTTTTTCCGGGGAATAGCTTTATTCATAAGCTTGACCCGAGATTTAAAATTGTCTTTACAATAGCTTTTATAGTTATGCTTTTTGTGGCTGACAGCTTTGCAGGACTTGGAATAGGAATTGTTTTTGTGCTTATGGCATTTCTTGTTTCAAGGATTCCTTTTAAAATGATGCTCAAAAGCTTAAAACCTATTTTGCCGATTATTATCTTTACGTCGGTGCTGAATATTCTTTTTATAAGAACAGGCGACGTGATTTTCAAGTGGTCATTTATCATCATTACAAAGCAGGGCTTTACAACCGCTGCCTTTATGGTTATCAGAATAATGGCGCTGATTGTGGGAACCTCGCTTCTTACCTATACAACCTCGCCGATTGTTCTTACAGACGCTATTGAAAGACTTCTTTCACCTCTGAAAAAAGTAAAGGTGCCTGTTCACGAGCTGGCAATGATGATGACTATCGCACTGAGATTTATCCCTACGCTTGTTGAGGAAACAGACAAGATTATGTCGGCGCAGAAAGCAAGAGGTGCTGACCTTGAAAGCGGAAATCTTATTCAGAGAGCAAAGGCACTCGTTCCGATTTTAGTTCCGCTTTTTGTTTCAAGCTTCAGAAGAGCTGAGGAGCTTGCACTTGCTATGGAATGCAGATGCTATCACGGTGGCGACGGTAGAACAAGAATGAAACAGCTTAAATGCAGTTACAGGGATTTTGTTTCACTGTTGATTATAGCAGGATTTCTTGCGGTAATTATTGTTTTCAACATACTTGGAATATGAGGTATTATGAGAAATATTAAGGTTATAATGGCATATAACGGTGCTGGCTATCATGGTTATCAGCGACAGAATAACGGCGATACCATTCAGCAGACTGTTGAGGAAGCGTTATCAAAGCTTCTGCGTGAGGAAATTGTTATAAACGGTTGCTCACGTACCGATGCTGGAGTTCACGCAAGGGAATATATATTTAATTTCAAAACAGAAAATCCTATTTCCTGTGAGGGACTTTTAAAGGGAACAAACGATTTGTTGCCTGAGGATATTGCTTTTCTTGAAGTCTGCGAGGAAAGAGAAGATTTTCACGCAAGATTTGACTGTAAGGGTAAGGAGTATGAATACGTTATCCATAACAGTACAGTGAAAAATCCTTTTTATGCAGATACGGTTATGAGATATAAATATCCCCTTGATGAAAAAATGCTTGACCTTGAAGCCAAGGCTTTTATAGGTAGACAGGATTTTAAATCCTTTTGCTCAGCAGAATGCGACAAGGAGGATACCACAAGAACTATTTACAGCTTTGATGTTGTGAGGGAAAATGACCTTGTTAAAATGAGAGTTTCGGGGGACGGTTTTCTTTACAATATGGTAAGAATTATGGTCGGAACTCTTGTTTGTATAAATGAGGGTAAAATCGAAAAAGGAAAAATCAAAGAAATAATTGAACAGAAGGACAGAACAAAAGCAGGAATTACAGTAGTGCCTGACGGACTTTATCTCAATAAGGTGTTTTACTGATTTTTGTGAAATATAAAAGAAGGGAATGACGTAAATTGGCTGATAGAAAAGACAGAGATATGGACTATGAAGCACATAAGAATAAATATCACGATATAAGAGAAGAAAGGCGCCTTGCTAAAAAGAAAGCAAAGAGAAAGCGTGTTTTATCAGTTATTGCTGTTGTGATAATTGTTGTTATCGGATTTGCTACAAAAGAATACTGGATGCCTCAGGTTGCGGAATTCTTTGAGGATAAAACGGAAACAATTATAAATGACGGTACCCCTGAAAAAGGAAACGGATTTCCGATAAGTCTTTCTCAGTCGGTGTATAATTATGTTACTTCCGTTAAGGGTATGCCGACAGTAATAAGCGATACTCATATTACTATGTATAATGACAAGGGTGGCGTGCATAAGAAAATACAGCATATGTTTGCAAATCCTGTTTACTATACTATGGAAGATAAGCTGTTTATTTACGACCTTGACGGACAACGCTTTGCTGTTTACGATAAAAAAGGAGAGGTTTATAACAACAAGACAGAAACTCCGATTGTTGTTGCGGCTGCATCTCAGGACGGAAAGGTAGCTATTGTTACTCAGACTGATAAGCATATGTCTTTCCTTACAATTTATGACGAAGGCGGAGAGGAAATCTTCAAGTGGTCCGGCGGACAGAGAATTGTAAATGTTTCTTTTAATGATAACGAGGACGGCTGTATTATTTCGACCTTCTCTGCAAGCGGCGGAAAGATAGTTTCAAGACTTTACGGACTTGAATTTGATAAAACTACTGAAACCTTTAAAACATCAGAGCTTGAAGGACTTGTGTACAAATCCGGTTACTGTTCAAACGGTGATATGTGGCTTCTTGGGGACAGCATTTTGTACAGGGTTGCTTCTGATGGTTCGGTTTTGTATACTTATAAGTACGACAGAGAGCTTGTGGCTTATGAGCTTTCAGGAGAAATTGCGGTGCTTGTTTTTGATTCGGTAACCGGCGAAAAACAGGAAATCAGAATTTTTGGAAAGTCAAAGGAGCCGTCTGTTTATAAAACAGAAACCAATGTAATCAAGCTTGAAATTATTGATAATAGCGCAGTGTTTATGACAAAAAAGCTTTTTGCTTTTCTTGATGAAAATGCAAAAATAAAGGCTTCGGCTGAGCTTGAAAAGGAATACAGCGACTTTGCTGTTACGGAAGAAGAAGCTTATTTTATGGGATATAACGAGATTGATAAAATAGGCTTTGAAAGATAATTGTTGTAATATCAGATGGAGAAATAAATGAGTTTGATTTTAGATATTATTGTGGGAGCTTCCTTTATTATAGGTATTTCCACAAATGCAAGACGAGGACTTGTAAAATCGTTGCTGTTGGTATTCGGATATATTGTTTCTATATGGCTTTCTGCATATATTTCTGCAAATTACTGCGACGAGGTGTATGGAAGCTTTCTTGAGAATAGCATTGAGCAAAAGCTGACGAAACAGACAATGAAAATCGACAGTGCTGAGATTATCAGGGATAAGGTTTTTATAAGAGAGTTCGGCGTTGAGGTTACAGTGGAAGAGGTCAGAAGGACTGTTCTTGAGGACGGCGATTTGGCTGAAAACCTCGCAACACTTGCGGCTTCTAAGAAAAGTGGACTTGACAAGAAGCTTGTAAAGAAGTTTATAAGCAAGGATAAGCTTTTTAAAAACAGCGATGCGGGAATTGTTGAGATTGCCATGAGTAATGAGGATTTCGTTTCTGCTGTCAGAATTCTTGCAGATGAGGACGACGGACACAGAGCAGAGGTTTTTTACCGTGAGATAGGACGTGACTATGCTGTTACGGCTACAAAATGGGTAATGACACTACTGCTTTATGCTGTGATTTCTGCACTTATCAGCCTTCTTGTAAGCAACATCAATTTTATCGACAAAATACCTGTAGCAAGGTTTTTAAATACAATTCTCGGCGGAGTAGTGGGCGCTATTGAGGGCTTTGTAATTGTTATGATTGTTGCCCTCGGAATCAGGGTGGCTGTGGCTTTGCTGGGCTTTAACGACCATGCGGTGTATGACACTGCATTCTTCAAGATTTTTTACGATATTTTCAAATAGAAAGGAGACAGTGATAAATTATGCTGATGTGCTCTAAATGCAAAAAAAGACCTGCGGTTGTGTTTGTTACTGCTATGCACGGAAACGAAAAGAAAAACGATGGGTATTGCCTCAAATGTGCAAGAGAGCTTGGTATTTCTCAGGTAGATGAAATGCTCAGGTCAACAGGACTTACCGACGAAGAAATCGACAATATGACAGGTCAGCTTATGGATATTACTGACGGCGACGATTTTGAGCTTGGCGGAAGCGGTACTATGCCTAACTTCTTGAACAGCATTTTCGGTGGTATGACAGAAAAGGATTCTGATTCGGGAGATACACCTTCAAATATTTTTGAAGGCTTAGGAATGGGTTCCAAAAAGGAAAAATCGGCTGATAAGGACAAAAAGAAAAAACTGAAATTCCTTACAAATTACTGCACAAACCTTACCGAAAAAGCAAGAGAGGGCAAACTTGATAACATCATTGGAAGAGACAGGGAAATTACAAGAGTTGTTCAGATTTTGTCAAGACGACAGAAAAACAACCCTTGCCTTATCGGTGAACCGGGTGTAGGTAAAACTGCTATCGCTGAGGGTATCGCTCAGAAAATTGTTGCTGACGAAGTTCCGTTCCATATAAGAGGTAAAGAGGTTTATCTTCTTGACCTTACTGCTCTCGTTGCGGGAACACAGTTCCGTGGACAATTTGAAAGCAGAGTCAAGGGACTTGTTGAAGAAGTAAAGTCACTGGGGAATGTAATTCTCTTTATTGACGAAGTTCATAATCTTGTGGGAACAGGCGATTCCGAGGGAACAATGAATGCCGCAAATATCCTGAAGCCTGCACTTTCAAGAGGAGAGGTTCAGGTTATCGGTGCGACTACATTCAAAGAATACAGAAAGCACATCGAAAAGGATGCTGCTCTTGAAAGACGTTTCCAGCCGGTTACTGTTTCAGAACCGACGGTTGAGGATACAATCCATATTTTAAACGGTATCAGAAAATATTACGAAAATCACCACAAGGTTAAGATTGACGACTATACTCTTAAAATGTGTGCTGTTCTTTCTGAAAGATATATCAACGACAGATTTTTGCCTGACAAGGCAATCGACCTTCTTGATGAAGCCTGTGCCTGCACATCTATAAGAAGCGTTGAGCTTGAAGAACATCAGAAAACTCTTGATGAGCTTAAAAAGCATAAGGATTTGGTTGAAAGCTATGAAGCAAGCGAAAGTCCTGACTATGAAATCCTTGCAACAGAAAAAGCAGAAGTTCTGAAGCTTGAAGAAAAGCTTACAGAGCTTGAAGCAAAAATCAAGGAAATCAGAGTTACCGAAGACGATTTATCAAAGGTTATCGAGCTCTGGACAGGTATTCCAGCAAACAAGATTGTTGAAACCGAATACTCAAAAATCAGAAATATAAAGTCTGCTCTTGAAAAGAGAATTATCGGTCAGGAAAAGGCTGTTCTTACGGTTGCAAACGCTATCAAGCGTGCAAGAGTACAGCTTTCAAAGAGAAGACGTCCTGCGTCATTTATCTTTGTAGGCCCGACAGGTGTTGGTAAAACCGAGCTTGTCAAGGTGCTTGGAGAAGAGCTTTTTGACGCAACAGAGCCGATTATCAGAGTTGATATGAGTGAGTTTATGGAAAAGCACAGCGTTGCAAGACTTATCGGCTCACCTCCTGGATATGTTGGCTACGACGAGGCAGGTCAGCTTACTGAAAAGGTAAGACGACGTCCATACTCGGTTGTTCTTTTTGATGAAATAGAAAAGGCTCATCCTGATGTAATGAATATTATGCTCCAGATTCTGGACGAAGGTAAAATCAATGACGCTCAGGGAAGAAGCGTTTCCTTTGAGAATACTGTTATCGTTATGACTTCAAACGCCGGCTCAACCGACAAGGATACAGGGGTAGGCTTTAACAAGACGGAAACTGAAATTTCTAAGGACAAGGCAATGAAGGCTTTGAGAGAATTTTTAAGACCTGAATTTTTGGGACGAGTTGACGAAATCGTTGTGTTCAATCCTCTTACAGTTGAGGATTACGCAAAGATTGCGGCACTTATGCTTGATGAAATGAAAGCACCTCTCCTTGAAAAGAATATCAGGTTTGTTTACGACGAAAAGGCTTGTAAGCTGATTGCTGAAAAATCACACGGTAAAAAGCTTGGCGCAAGAGATATCCGTCAGGTTATCAGAAGCGAGGTTGAGGATAAGATTGCGTCAATTCTCATTGACAGCGATGAAATCATCACAGCCTGCGCACTTACCGAAAAAGACGGCGAGCTTACAATCGAAACGATGTAACAAAAAAGCGTACAGATTTATGTCTGTACGCTTATATTTTACTCAATTTCGCTGTAAAGCTGTAAAACTTTACATATCGTAATTTCCACATCTTTCGGGGATAAAACCAAAGGCTCTGACAAATCAACCTTTTTGTAATCCTCGCTTAAAAGGTCGTCACGAAACTTCTCTAAAAGCTGTGCTGACACAGTTGAAATAGCAACTCCGTGAGAGTTTTTAAGCTGATTTTTGATTTCTTTCCACTGAGGATTCTGCATAAGCCTGCCGTTAAAACGATAAAGTTCTTCCCACTTGCTACGACCGACAGTAGCCTTGTCATAGCCAGCCTTTATAAGCCCGTCAAAAAGTCTTGGCTGAACAGCCTCGTCCCATGCGATATCTGTCAGCAGATGAACAAGAAATCCCTTGAAAAAATCAGTTTCATAAGTGTAGTCCTTTTCCTTTTCAGCTATAAAGTTTTTAATATTCAAAAGCCACTGGGAAACATTTCTCGACCTTATGTGTGCTGTGTATCTTGTGTTCTGGTCGGCAAAGCCTTCGAGATTTACAGCGTCGGGAGAAATTGCTCCAAGATAAAACTGAGGTATATTTTTAATTTCAAGAAAATCAACAAGTTTTTCCGCAACAAAAAGATGCACAACCGATGATGGCATAGCGTCTCCTTTCTAATCTTTAAGACCTGCCTTTGCAAGAACAACATAAAGTGTAGAAAATCTGTTTTTGATATAATCTCTTGCATTACTCATTGTAAATGACTGGTCAGGTTCACAGGCAGGGACAGAAACTCTTACTGTTGTTCCAATGCCTTCGCCCTTTGAAATGATGTTCATATCGCCGTTATGAACTCTTGCAAAAAGCTTTGCAACAGCAAGTCCAAGTCCTTCTTTTCCTAAAAGAACAGGCTTCTTGGTAGGAATGAAATCCTTTAAATAGCTTTCGTCAATACCGCTTCCGTTATCGTCAACGGTAACAACGATGTTTTCATTTATCCTTTTAAGGCTTATGAAAACCTTCTTTTCATCGCTGAGATTATAAAGATATGAGTTTACAATCAGATTCATAACCACAGAAACAAACTGCTCCTTATCGATGTCAGCATAAAGATTTGCTTCAATTTCTTCTGTGATAGTCATATTTGTCGAAAAACTGAATTTCACAACCTGAATAAGCTCATTCATTATTGTTGAAACATCGCAGACAGCATTTCTCTCACGATTTTCAAACATTGCCGTAATCATTTCTGAATTGGTAATAGCAGACAAAAGCTTCATACAATTTGAAAAAGCATCATCTGTGTAAATACACTGGTCATAAAGCTCTGCTGCTTCAAGCGAGTCTTTAAGGACAGAGGTATTAGCTATAATTGCCGAAACGTGATGTCTTACATCGCCGGAAGTCTTTCTTGAAACCAACTCTCCTCCGAAAAGTTCGTATGGTGCAAGTAAAACAACAGAATATCCGTAAAGTTCATCGCCATAATATACAGGTGTAACAGTAACAGCAGTCAGCTTTCTGCCCTGCTTGATAATTCCGTATTTTTCACCTGCAAGATAAAAGTCGGTTTCTCTTCCGTTTTTATCATAAACAACAAGATTTTCTAATAAAAGTCCATTGCTGAACAAATCAGTGTTGCCTTTAATCAGGTTAAAATCCTTATCAAATAATGCGTAACTTTTGAAAGAATTTTCGAAATATCCGCTTAGAAAATCAAGATAATCGCTCATAGATTGGCCCCTTTGAAATTTATTGAAGATATAAATATTTTCATAAAAACACCTAATAATAGTATAAACAAACAACCTACACATCAAGTGAATATTTTGTAAACAAAAAACGACTATTCTTAATTTTTGTAAATTCAAAGAAAAAAATCTGGTTTTTTGTCAAAATACACAAAAACATTATGTAGACAGAATAAAAATAGTAAGTTATTTTTTTGTCAAAGTGCTTGCAAAATAAATAAAAATAGTGTAAAATAAACTTAGTAAATTTTTAGGAGGTTAACTTTTATGTCAGTTAAAGTTGCTATTAATGGTTTTGGACGTATCGGTCGTCTCGCATTCAGACAGATGTTTGGTGCAGAAGGTTATGAGGTAGTTGCAATCAACGACCTTACAAAGCCTTCAATGCTCGCTCAGCTTCTCAAGTATGACACTGCTCAGGGCGGTTACTGCGGAAGAATCGGCGAAAACCTTCACACTGTTGAAGCTGATGACGATGCTGGTACAATCACAGTTGACGGTAAGACACTTAAGATTTATGCTATGGCTAACGCTGCTGAACTCCCATGGGGTGAAATCGGTGTTGACGTAGTTCTTGAATGTACAGGTTTCTACTGTTCAAAGGCTAAGTCACAGGCTCACATCGATGCTGGTGCTAAGAAGGTAGTTATTTCAGCTCCTGCTGGTAACGACCTCCCAACAATCGTATTCTCAGTAAATGAAAACACACTTACAGCTGATGACACAATCATTTCAGCTGCTTCATGTACAACAAACTGTCTTGCACCTATGGCTAAGGCTCTTAACGACTACGCTCCAATCCAGAGCGGTATCATGAGCACAATCCATGCTTACACAGGTGACCAGATGATTCTCGACGGCCCACACAGAAAGGGTGACATGAGAAGAGCAAGAGCTGGTGCTGCTAACATCGTTCCTAACTCAACAGGTGCTGCTAAGGCTATCGGTCTTGTAATTCCTGAACTCAACGGCAAGCTCATCGGTTCTGCACAGAGAGTTCCTGTTCCAACAGGTTCAACAACAATCCTTACAGCTGTTGTTAAGGGCACAGACGTTACTAAGGAAGGCATCAACGCTGCTATGAAGGCTGCTGCTTGTGAGTCATTCGGCTACAACACAGACGAAATCGTTTCTTCAGACGTTATCGGTATGAAGTACGGTTCACTCTTCGATGCAACACAGACAATGGTTGCTAAGATTGCTGATGACCTTTACGAAGTACAGGTAGTTTCATGGTACGACAACGAAAATTCTTACACATCACAGATGGTAAGAACAATCAAGTACTTTGCTGAACTTGCTTAATTCTTAAATGAATTTAAAAAACCACCCAATCGGGTGGTTTTTTTTGTTGTAAAATTCAATAATATATGATATACTTCTATTATACTGATTTTAGGAGTAGCTTATGGAACTTATAGCTGAATTCGATAATTTTATATTTTCTGTTGCAGAGATGATAAGCTGTAGCTTTTTTGACTGGTTTTTCAGAATAATCACTTATACCGGTGATAAGGGGATTGTCTGGATTGTTGCGGGACTTGCTCTTATGACAATTAAAAAAACAAGAAAAATTGGCTATTGCGTCATTGTTTCACTGCTTGTAACGGTTATTCTCAATAATTATATGCTTAAAGAAATTTTTGACAGAACAAGACCTTTTGTTGCTGACCCGTCAATTAAGCTCCTTATTGATATACCTCACGGCTCAAGCTTTCCGTCGGGACATACCTCATCTTCCTTTGCGGCGGCTACTGCTATTTTTATGTACAACAGAAAAATGGGTGTTTTTGCACTTGCTTACGCAACACTTATGGGACTTTCGAGAATTTATCTCCACGTTCATTATGCAACCGATGTTATCGGCGGAATGATTGTGGGAATAGTTATTGCGGTACTTGTTGCGATTGGAATTGAAAAGGTTTATAATAAATTTCAGGAAAAGATGAATGGAGAAGTGTGATATGGGGTTTCTCGGTATTTTTAAAAAGAAAACCAAAGAGGTTTCTGCTCTTGAAAAGCGGATTCTTGAGCTTAAAAACAAAAGAATAAACTGTGTTTATCAGGATTTTTCAGAGTTTGTTATGGATATGGAGCTGGACAGCTCACATACAGGCAAGCTTAAACCTGTGAATTACTACGCTCTGAAAAACAAGTACATTGAGGCTCATTATTTTTACTCGGCTGATTATAAAGAATGCTATGTGAAATTCACAGCCTACGAAAATGACAAGGCTTTTGATAAAAGCAGGATTTTTGAAATATCTACTGAAACCCTCCTGAAGGCTTTTTCAAAGGTTGGAATAATTATCAAGCTTGATGACAATACTGAAAACGGGTGATTTTTATGAAAGCAAGGGTGCAAAGGCCGAAACCTTTACTGATGTTTTACGGCAAAAATGATGAAAAAATCAGCAGAATTTCCAATTTATGCGAAAGATTCGGATTTTCTTTCAGAAATGTAAGCTCCGAGGAAGCAAATCAGACGGTAGGGTTTCTTGCAGGCTTCAACGGATTCCCTGGAAATAATGAAAAGGCAGAGAATCCGCCTGAAAATGAATGTATTGTTTTTTCTTCTGTAGAAAGGGAGACTCTTGACAGATTTCTCACCGAGATGAGAAACAATGAACTGAGGGTTACACTTAAAGCAATGATTACTCCACACAATCAGAAGTGGAAGCTTTGCGATTTGATAACAGAGCTTGAAAGAGAGCACAAGACAATGCACAACTTATAATTAAGAATAAAACCCCGACGAGAAAAATCCTTGTCGGGGTGAATTTTTATTTTTATCAGTGCAGTCCAAAACTGATTGAAAGGGCATTGTTTACCTGTGTCATTGCTGATGTGTCAAGCTGACCTGTTTTTTCTTTGAGGCGTTTTTTATCAAGGGTGCGGATTTGTTCTAAAAGCACAACCGAGTCCTTTGAGAGTCCGCAGCCGGCACCGTTTACCGGAATGTGTGTAGGAAGACGTGCTTTGTCAAGCTGACTTGTAATTGCCGCAGCAATAACTGTGGGACTGTGCTTGTTTCCTACGTCGTTCTGGACAATAAGTACAGGTCTTATTCCGCCTTGCTCGCTACCGACAACAGGACTTAAATCGGCATAATAAATTTCTCCTCTGTGAACTGTCATTTTCTCATCTCCATTATGTTTTGTTCTAAAATTATTCTTGCCAATGAAAGGGTGTTTTAAACATAGGGGAGAAAGTTTTTATTTATTATATGCAAAAGTTTAAACACAGGTGAAACCAGCTATCTTATTGTCCAGAAATGTAAGTCAAGGTCAGGCTTGTAAAAAGCAGGAGTAGCTACCTTTACAAGAGGGATTTCTGCAATGTTTCTGGAAAACTTTTTCCTGCAGGTTATACGGAAGCTCATAGTATTTTCATCCTTGAGAGTAAGTCTGAAGCAGGAGTATTTCTTTGCAACAGTAAGGGGAATTCCTTTTTTGTTTTCAAAACTCACTGAACCATTCTGATTGAATTTGATTCTGAATTCTTCAGGCTTGTCAGAGGTTGTTCCGTTGGCGTGGAGATAGTTTCCCGTTTCGCAGTTTCTTATAACGTAGGTTTTTGACTTGTCAATAAGAGGTTGGCTGTTTGCCTCGTTACAGAATTTATAAATAAGCGCCGCCGTAGCCATTTGAGAAAAAGGGTAAGTTGCGGCAACTATTTCACCGTAATTTTTTGATATGAGTTTATGGTAAAATGATGAAGAAAGCTCGCTTACCGAATTTGCGATTTGAAGGGGTGAAAGTTCAAGATAGCTTTCGTAAAGGCTTTTTGAAGTCATTGCATTGTAAATTCCCACAAACCTGTTTGCATAGGTTTCAAAAGCCATATGGCAGTTTTTAGGGTTTGCCGTGCAAACCTTTGAGGTAGTGTGTGGCACACAGCACATATCCGACAAGAAATGCAGTGCCCTTCCCAGCATAACAGCGGAAATGTTGTATTTTTTGTTCTGCCACAAAATAAGGGCAGTGTAGTAGCATTCCTCAAAAATTGTTCCTGCTGATTTTGAATAACCGCCCAGTCTGTTTGGATAATATCCGCCATTTTTTCTGTTGGGAAGTCCGAATTTGTTTTTTGGGCAATAGTAATGGAGACCGCTTCCGTTGTCGCAGTCACCTTTTACATCAGGAATACAACACCCCACAATCAGCTTTTCCTTAAAAGCTTCAAGTGGGGATACGTCGTTTTTCTTATTGTCGTTATGAAGTATTTCAAAGGCCCGCTCAATAATGTCAATGTGTGCCTTTTTAAACCATGCGTCAGCTCGGATTTCCCCGGCTTTGATAAGAGCGGCAACAGCCACTCCCAGAGCAATAGTTTTTTTCATAGTATATTCCTTTTACATATTAGCTTTTATTATCTGCTCGATAAAGTGGTAAGTGAGGTATGCAAGATAAAGAATCATTGCAGGGTTGAGAAGAATTGTTTTTGTACTTTCTTTTGTTGAAAGCAGAGTGGTTTCCTGTGGTTTGCTTCTGATAACATTTCTGAAAAGGAAAACCTCCATAACTCCCACAAGAAGTATACAGGTAAAAAGTACGCTGTAAACTGTAATACATATATCAAGGCTGTAATCTTCACCGACTATCGCAATGAAGTTTATAACGTTGTTCATCATATGCATAACGATTGTAGGAAGGATTGAACCTGTCTTTACAGCCACCGCCGAGAATACAATTCCTGTTGCAAAGGCTGTTACAAACTGTGAAAGGTTCCCATGCATAAACCCGAAAATAAATGCTGAAATAATTATGGAAACTGTCTTTCCGTATGGAGAAATAAGCTTTAAAACAAAGCCTCTGTAAACTATCTCTTCGATTATCGGAGCAAGCACAACCATATACAAAAACATAGAAAAGCCTGCAATAAAAGTGGTTTTGTCAACGCTGAAATCTGCTTCAGGAATAACAATACCCCTGCTTGCAAAAAACACAGTGATAATTGAGATAATCATCGTAAATGAGTAGTTTAAAAGCAGCGAAAAGGGGAAAACCTTTACACCTAACATAACGCTTTTTTTGTCACTTTTAAGCATTTGTGAGATTTTTATTTTAAAACCAATCCTGGCAAGAAGGACAATTCCCATAAGGGAAACAAAGGTGACAAATGCATTTCCCAGCATTTCAAATTCTGTCACAGAAAAGGTCTTGATATTATCTGCGATATAGTCCTTGCATACATCAAAATCAAAAGTGAGCTTTCTTGTTTTCCAGAAGTAAAAGAAATAATAATAAAGGTAAACAGACAACTCAAGAAAAATGTTATAGCATAAAAGCAGTATACCCAGAATAAGAGAGTTTTTAAACAGCTCCTTCTTCTGACCCGCCTTTGCCTGTTCAAGTATAAATTGTCCGTTTGAGTCGTTAAAAATATCCATTTATAAGGTTAATCCTTTCAAAATAATCATCTCATTGTTTCGATAGCGTCAAAAATCTTTTTAGCGACATAAGGGTTGTTCATTGTATAAAGATGAATTCCGTCAACGTCGTTTGAGATAAGGTCAATAATCTGGTCGATAGCATAAGCTATTCCTGCCTCACGGAGAGCTTCAGGATTGTCGGCAAAGCGACTGCACATTTTTGTAAATTTAGGCGGAAGTGAAGCTCCACACATAGAAACCATTCTTTCAATCTGGTTTTTATTTACAACAGGCATAATTCCTGCCTCGATAGGTACGTTTATTCCTGCGATTTCAGCTTTTTCTCTGAAATTGTAGAAAAACTTGTTGTCAAAGAAAAGCTGTGAAACAAGATGCTCAGCGCCTGCGTCAATCTTTTTCTTGACATTTAAAATATCATCAACAAGTGACGCACTCTGAATGTGTCCCTCAGGATAACAAGCACCCGACACCCCGAAATTTCCGCTCTGCTTGATATATGAAACAAGCTCGCTTGCATATCTGAAATCCTTCTTTGGCTCAATGTCAGGGTTTATGTCACCACGAAGAGCAAGAATGTTTTCAATCCCGTATTCTTCAAGCATTTTAAGTATGGAAGAAATATCTTCCTTAGAATTGTTTACACAGGTAAGGTGTGCGAGGGGAGTTATATTATACTTATCCTTGATAATTCTGCAAATGTCAGCAGTTGACGAGTCAGCAAGATTTCCACCTGCGCCATAAGTTACAGAAATAAAATCAGGTCTGATGTCCTTTAAACCATCAAGGGTTGTGTAAATCTGTTCTATATTTCCCTGATTTTTCTTTGGTGGAAAAATTTCCAGAGAAAAAACAGGTTTTTTAGTCTTGAAAATGTCTGATATCTTCATAATGTCACCTCAAAAATTAAATTACTTTATAGTATACCACATTTTGCGGATGTTTTCAACCACATTTAAATTGTAAACAAAGTATTACAATTACAGATTTCGTATTGATTTTATTACGGGTAGTGGTATAATTATCTTAGCACTCGAGGCGTAAGAGTGCTAAACTATTGTAAAAAATACATTTATATATAAGGAGAGTAAAAAATGGAAACAAAACAGTTTAAAGCAGAGTCAAAACGACTTCTTGACATGATGATTAACTCAATTTATACTCACAAGGAAATTTTTCTACGTGAGCTTATTTCAAACGCAAGCGACGCTATTGACAAGCTTTATTTCAAGTCACTTACCGACGCATCAATGGGCATTGACAGAAACGCTTTGCAGATTGATATTGAGCTTGACAAGGAAAACAGAACTATCACGATTTCTGATAACGGAATTGGTATGACAAAGGACGAGCTTGAAGCAAACCTTGGTACTATCGCTAACAGTGGCTCTCTCGCATTCAAAAAGGACAACGATTTGGGTGAAGAGGTTGATATTATCGGTCAGTTTGGTGTAGGCTTCTATTCCGCATTTATGGTTGCAAAGCTTGTGACAGTTTACACAAAGCCTTTCGGAAGCGACGTAGCTTACAAGTGGGAGAGCGAAGGCGTTGACGGATATACAATCGACGAATGTGAAAAAGATACTCACGGTACAAAAATTGTTCTCACACTTAAAGAGGATACAGAGGACGAAAAGTATGAAAAATATCTTGAACAGTGGCAGATTCAGTCACTTGTAAAGAAGTATTCTGACTATATCCGTTATCCTATCAAAATGGATATTTCTCATACTCATTATCACGACGAAGATGATGTTGAGGTACACGTTGAAAACGAAACCTTAAACAGTATGGTGCCTATCTGGAAGAAGAACAAAAACGAGCTTACGGAAGAGGACTACAACAATTTCTACATTGAAAAATTCAACGATTACGAAAATCCGATTACTCATATCCATTCAAAAACAGAAGGTCTTGCTACCTTTGATTCACTTCTTTTCGTACCTGCAAGAGCACCTTTTGACTACTACGCAAAGGACTATGAAAAGGGACTTCAGCTTTATTCAAGTGGCGTGCTTATTATGGAAAAGTGCGCTGACTTACTCCCTGACCATTTCAGCTTTGTAAAGGGACTTGTTGACTCTGAGGACTTGTCACTGAATATTTCAAGAGAAATGCTCCAGCACGACAGACAGCTTAAAATTATCGCTAAGAATATTGAAAAATCCATTAAGAATGAGCTTACAAAGCTTCTCAAGAATAAGCGTGAGGATTATGAAAAATTCTTCTCGGTATTCGGGCTCCAGCTTAAATTCGGAATTTATCAGTCTTACGGTGCTGCTAAGGATACCATTCAGGATTTACTTCTTTTCTCATCATCATTTGAGGGCAAAAAGGTAACTCTTGAGGAATACGTTTCGAGAATGAAGGAGGACCAGAAGTATATTTATTATGCTTGTGGTGAAAATATTCAGAAAATCGAAATGCTTCCACAGACAGAGCTTGTAAGAGATAAAGGCTATGAAATTCTCTACTGTACAGACAACGTTGACGAATTTGTTTTAAAGGTACTTCTCAATTACAAGGAAAAGCAGTTCAAGTCTGTTTCTGACAAGGATTTGGACCTTGAAACTGCCGAAGAAAAGGAAGAAATCAAAAAGCAGGCAGAGGACTCAAAGGAAATGTTTGAGTTTATGACAAAGGCGCTTGACGGAAAGGTTAAGGAAGTCAGAATTTCAAACAGACTCAAATCTCACCCTGTATGTCTTTCAAGTGACGGTGCTGTTTCTATTGAAATGGAAAAGGTGCTTAACGCTATGCCACAGAACAATGAAAAGATTTCTGCTGAAAAGGCACTTGAGCTTAACGCTAACCACCCCGTTTTTGAAACTCTTAAAAACCTTTACGGCAAGGACAACGAAAGACTCACAAAATACGCTAAACTCCTTTATTCACAGGCACTTCTTATTGAAGGTCTGGGACTTGAAAATCCGACAGAATTTTCAAATCTTGTTTGTGAGCTTATGGTTTAAAATGAATAACTCCTCTCTGAAAAAACAGAGGGGAGTTTTTTGTATGTGCTCACAAATAAATGTTAAAACTTTGTAAACAATAACGATAGACATTTTAGTTAAAAGTAATTATAATTTAGGTAAGGAGGTGTTTTTCATGAAAAAACTTATAATTTTTATGATTATGATAGTTTCACTTTTTATGACAGCCTGCGATAATGGAAAAGATACTACCCATAATACAACAATCACTAAAGCAAAAGAAATTGAGCAAGACCTCGCTCCATATATGTTTATTTGCGATGGAATATTGCATGATACAGGTAATGCTATTGTTCTGTATGAGGGGTCTGAAAGCCTTTATGATGAAAAAACTATTCTTGACGGCTACGTTTCAATCGGTGACATTGTCAAGGAGGTAAGTGGTTCCACAAGTCCTACCGAAGAAATGCACTCTAATTTCTTAAAAGAGGGAACAACGATTTATTATAACAAAGAAAAAAACTCGTATGCTTTCTGTGTCTTTAATGAAGATTTTTCTGAAATCTGTGTTTGTGAACACACCTGCGATGATGACTGTAAAAAAGTAGCCGACTAATTAAAAAACCTCGTACTCATTTTGGGTACGAGGTTTTAATTTAAACTGTGTAGAAGAGAAGTGCGCCGTATGTAGGATAAGGCCAGTATTTTTCGCCTACAAGTGTTTCAATTTCATCAGCTGTCGCTCTCAAATCATTCATAGCAGAAAGCACGCTGTCGTGATAGTATGTAGCAAGTTCCTGAACGCTCTTTGTGCTGTGTGCGTTCTTGTTGTTTTCTTCAAGGATATTAAGCTTTTTATACATATCAGCAGATAGAGTGTTGAGTCTGTTAGCAAGCTCCTTTTCAAAGCCTGCCTCAACTCCGATTTCAGAAGATAATTTAGCAGTATGGCAAAGCTCCTTGACATAGCTTGAAACAGCAGGAAGAATATCCTTCTTTGCCATATCAATCATTGTGAGGGCTTCGATATTTATAATCTTGCAGTATTCGTCAAGAAGAATTTCAACTCGTGAGTGAAGCTCTGTTGCTGAATATACACCGTGTCTTTCAAAGAGGGCAATATTCTTTTCGCTTGCAAGGTGTGGAACAGCCTCAGGTGCGCTTGAAAGATTTAAAAGTCCTCTTTCCTTGGCGATTTCAACCCACTCACTGCTGTAACCGTCTCCGTTGAAAATAATATCCATATTTTCGCTGAAGGTCTTTTTGATGAGTGCGTCCATTGCGTCCTGAAGGTCGTCAGCGTCCTTGAGCTTGTCGTAGAACTGGTCAAGAACATCAGCCACTATTGTATTGATAACTGTATTAGGACCTGCAACAGAAAGTTTAGCGCCGGGACTTCTGAATTCAAACTTGTTACCTGTAAATGCAAAAGGTGAAGTTCTGTTTCTGTCTGTTGTATCTCTCGGGAAGTTAGGTAGAACGTCAACACCGATTTCCATTTTGTCCATCGGCTTGCCCTTGTAGTGAGTGCCCTTGACGATTGACTTGATGATGTCGGTAAGCTCGTCACCTAAAAATACTGAAATAATAGCAGGCGGTGCTTCGTTTCCGCCAAGTCTGTGGTCGTTACCTGCTGTGGCAACTGTTGCTCTCAATAAATCCTGATAATCGTTTACTGCCTTGACTGTTGCAGCAAGGAAAAGTAAAAACTGTGCATTTTCAGCAGGAGTTTTACCCGGATTCAGAAGGTTGACACCCTTGTCTGTGGAAATAGACCAGTTGTTGTGCTTACCGCTTCCGTTTACGCCTGCAAAAGGCTTTTCGTGAAGAAGACATTTGAAGCCGTGCTTTCTTGCAGTACGCTTCATAATTTCCATTGTAAGCTGATTGTGGTCGGTGGCGATATTTGTGGTTTCAAAAACAGGAGCAAGCTCGTGCTGAGCAGGAGCAGCTTCGTTGTGCTTTGTCTTGGCATAAATTCCAAGCTTCCAGAGCTGTTCATCAATGTCCTTCATATAAGCGGCAACTCTTGTCTTGATTGTTCCGAAATAGTGGTCGTCAAGCTCCTGTCCCTTTGGTGCAGGTGCGCCGTAAAGAGTTCTTCCTGCAAAGATAAGGTCTTTTCTCTTTGAATACATTTCTCTGTCAATGAGGAAGTATTCCTGTTCAGGACCTACGTTTGCAATAACTCTCTGTGTATCTGAGCCCAGAAGATTCAAAATTCTTGTTGCTGATTTGCTGATTGCACTCATTGAACGGAGAAGTGGAGTTTTCTTATCAAGTGCGTCGCCGTTATATGAGCAGAATGCGGTAGGAATGCAAAGTGTGTTTTCCTTGATGAAAGCGTAAGAGGTAGGGTCCCACGCCGTGTAGCCTCTTGCTTCAAATGTAGCACGGAGTCCGCCTGAAGGAAATGATGAAGCGTCAGGCTCACCCTTCATAAGCTCCTTGCCTGAAAATTCCATTATGATTCCGCCGTTTACGTCAGGTGTAAGGAAACAGTCGTGCTTTTCGGCAGTAATTCCCGTCATCGGCTGAAACCAGTGTGTATAATGAGTAACTCCTCTTTCGACAGCCCAGTCCTTCATAGCGTTTGCAACAACGCTTGCAACCTCGCTTGTGAGATGTTCGCCGTTGTTTATGGTTTTCATAAGTGCCTTGAAGGTTTCCCTCGGGAGACGTTCCTTCATAACGTGAAGGTTAAAAACGTCACTGGCAAAAATTTCGGAAATGTTAGCCATAAAAAGTCCTCCGTAAAATGTCTTTAATTAAAATAAGGCTGAGAACGATAAACGTCCGCAACCATAAAATCCCTTATTTTTCAAGTAAAAGTACATATTTAAGTATATACCCTGCCGAAACCTTTGTCAAGAATTTTTTCCAAAATAAATACGCTTTGTAAGATTGTACAAAAGAGTGTATATCTTGGTTTTTAAAGTTTGGATAATCTTTTTTTGTGAAATTGCAGTATATTACTTTACAGGTTTTTTAAAATGCTGTATAATAGATTCAGGTCAAATTGCGTCTGTTGTGCTACGCACTTACAGGTAGAAATTGTAATTATTAAATTTATTAAAATTATGAGAAAAACACTTGTAAGTTGAAGAAGAATGTAGTATAATAGATAGGATAAAAATTTACGAGGAGGAACTCAAAGTGCAGAAGGCTTACTTAATCTTGGAAAACGGAACAATTTTTGAGGGCAAGAGCTTTGGCTGTGAAGGGGAAACTGTTGGTGAAATTGTTTTTACAACAGGTATGAACGGCTATGTTGAAACACTTACTGACCCAAGTTTTTACGGGCAGATTGTTGTTCAGACTTTTCCTGCTATTGGCAATTATGGTGTTATTGCTTCTGATGTTGAAAGCGATGCTTGTCATCTGAAGGGATATATTGTTAGAGAATGGTGTCAGGAACCAAGCAATTTCCGTTGCGAAGGTATTCTTGACACTTTTTTAAAGAACAAGGGTGTTATCGGGCTTTACGGAATTGATACAAGAGCGCTCACAAGAATTATCCGTGAAAACGGAGTTATGAACGGAAAGATTGTTACAGGCGAAAAGGCTGAGCTTAATCTTTCTGAGCTTAAGAATTATAAGATTGTTGACGCAGTAAAGAATACAACAACCAAGGAAGAATACGTTTTGAAGCCTGATGGTGAAGTTAAGAATAAGGTATGCCTTATTGACCTCGGTGCTAAAAACAGCGTCAAGAAAGAGCTTGTTAAGAGAGGCTGTGAAGTAACAGTTGTTCCTGCTACTACTTCTTTTGAAAGAATCAAGGAGCTTGGCGCAGAAGGCGTTGTACTTTCAAACGGTGGTGGAGACCCTGTTGAAAACGAAGCTCTTATTGAAACAGTAAAGAAGCTTTGTGAAGAAAAGATTCCTGTTCTTGGAATTTGTCTCGGACATCAGATTCTTGCACTTTCACAGGGTGCTAAGGTGCTGAAGATGAAGTACGGACACAGAGGTGCAAACGTTCCTGCTATCAGACTAGAAACAGGAAAGACATTCATCACAACACAGAATCACGGATATATTGTTCTCAGCGAAACACTTCCTGAAGGAGCAAAGGTAAGCTTTGTAAATGCAAACGACAAGACCTGCGAGGGTGTTGAATATGAATATATGCCGGCGCTCTCCACTCAGTTTATTCCTGAGTCATGCGGAGGTCCACTTGATACAGGCTTTATCTATGACAAGTTTGTTGAGTATATGAATAAGTAATTTTCGTCACAAAATAAAAACGGAAGGAAGAAAAGAAAATGCCTTTGAATAAAGATATCAAAAGAGTATTGGTAATCGGTTCGGGACCTATCGTTATCGGTCAGGCTGCTGAGTTTGACTATGCGGGAACTCAGGCTTGTCGTGCACTCAAGGAAGAAGGACTTGAGGTTATTCTTATTAACTCAAACCCTGCTACCATTATGACAGATAAGGCTATGGCTGATAAAATCTATATCGAGCCACTTACTCTTGAAACAGTAAAGAGAATCATCAAGAAGGAACGTCCTGACAGCGTGCTTTCTACCCTCGGCGGACAGACAGGTCTTACACTTTCAATGCAGCTTGCCAAGGAAGGCTTCCTTGATAAGTATGGTGTAAAGCTTCTCGGTGCAAGAGTTGAAACAATCGACAAGGCTGAAGACAGACAGATGTTCAAGGATACAATGGAAGCTATCAATCAGCCATGTATTCCATCACTTGTTGTTACAACTGTTGAGGACGCTGTTGATTTTGCAAATAAAGAAGGTATCGGTTATCCGCTTATTATCCGTCCTGCCTTTACTCTCGGCGGAACAGGTGGCGGTATCGTTAATAATGAAGAAGAACTGAGAGAAATCACAAGAAACGGTCTTTACCTTTCACCTATTACTCAGGTTCTTGTTGAAAAGTGTATTTCAGGCTGGAAGGAAATCGAGTTTGAAGTTATCCGTGACTCAAAGGGCAACGTAATTACAGTCTGCTCAATGGAAAACTTTGACCCTGTTGGTGTTCATACAGGTGACTCTGTTGTTATCGCACCTGCTGTTACACTTTCACCAAAGG
>SVNV01000027.1 GCA_015066705.1 Ruminococcus sp. | reverse complement strand
GAAACCTTTCTGAAGAAAGGTTATCCCCCGAGCCCCCTTCCAAAGACTTTTAGTATAAAATCCCATATAGGATATTTTATCCTATATGGGATTTTAAATTGAAAGTTTTAGGAAAGGAGTTTGAGGAATAACCCTTTTTCAAAAGGGTTTTCCTCAATAAGTCCGTATAATACTTCTTTATGCCCACTCACCTTAGGGTGTGGGATTTTTTTATAATTGATTGTACTGTGAGTTTTTAGATAAACAGTCCTCGATGAGCATAAGACGGTTGTATTTAGCTGTACGCTCTGACCTGCAAGGTGCTCCTGTTTTGATTTGTCCTGCATTAAGTCCTACTGCGATATCAGCAATAGTAGTGTCTTCTGTTTCACCGCTTCTGTGTGAAATAATTGTTTTGTAGCCGTGTCTTTTTGCCAGGTTAACAGCAGAAAAAGCCTTTGTAAGTGTTCCAATCTGATTTACCTTTACTAAGATTGCATTTGCGCAGCCTTCATTGATGCCCTTTTTAAGACGTGCAGGGTTTGTAACAAAAAAGTCGTCCCCCACAAGCTGAACCTTCTTACCCATTCTTTTTGTGAGAAGCCCCCAGCCTTCAAAATCATTTTCGCCGAGAGGGTCCTCGATAGAAATAACAGGATACTTTTCACAGAGGCTTTCCCAGTGTGAAATAAGCTCATCTCTTGTGAATGCCTTCTGACTTTTTGGCATAATATATCCGCCGCCGTGCTGCCATTCACCTGAAGCGATGTCAAGTGCCAGCTTGATTTGGTCAGTGTTGTAGCCGGCTTTTTTTATTGCCTCAATTATGAGTAGAATAGCTTCCTCCTCGTTTTCAAGGGAAGGTGCATAACCGCCTTCGTCGCCAACGTTTTTGGAAAGATTGCTTCCCATAAGAAGTCCGCCTAAGATGTGGTATACTTCACAGCAGGCCTGAACTCCCTCACGAAAGCTTTTGAATCCCACAGGCATTATCATAAATTCCTGAATGTCGATGTTGTTTGAGGCGTGTGCACCGCCGTTTAAAATGTTCATCATAGGAACAGGGAGGAGGTGTCCGTTTATTCCACCGAAATACTGAAAGAGCGGGATTTTCATACTCTTAGCATTGGCTTTTGCAACTGCAAGTGAAACGGAAAGTACAGCGTTTGCACCCAGCTTTGAAAGATTTTCTGTTCCGTCAAGTCTTAAGAGCGTTCTGTCAACAACGCCTAAATCAGAGGTGTTTAAGGAAATGATTTCGGGGGCGATAATTTCCCTGACGTTTTCAACTGCCTTTGAAACCCCACGACCGCCGTAACGCTTTTCGTCCTTGTCACGAAGCTCGTATGCTTCAAAACTTCCTGTTGATGCACCTGACGGCACTGATGCTGTGGCAGTAGTCCCGTCACAGAGAGTAACAGAAGTCGAAACAGTAGGATTTCCTCGGCTGTCTAATATTTCACGGGAGGTTATTTTAATAATTTTCTTGTTCTGCATATTTATAACCATACCTTTTATAGTATGGACTCCTTTCTTAGCTGTTTTTTTCAAGTCCCCAAGGTGTCATTTCAAGTCTGATGAAATATCCCTGTGGCTTGTGACATGAAGGGCAGGAAAGAGGTGCTGTTGTACCTTCAAAAATATAACCGCAGTTCATACAATACCAGTTTTCCTGTTTGTCGCTTGAAAAAAGAGTGCCATTTTCAAGATGTGTCGCAAATACTCCTAAACGCTTTCCGTGATGCTCCTCGATAGTTGCAATATTAGAGAAGGAACTATATACTTCGAAGTAGCCTTCCTCCTTTGCTTTTTCTGCAAAAGCAGGATAAACGTCACGGCTTTCCTCGTATTCGTTGTGTTCACCCATACGAAGAAGCTTTGTTATGTCGTCTGCAATATCAACAGGATAACCGCTGTCATCAATAGTAATTGTTTCGCCGGCTGATGGCTTGAGATGATTGTAAAAGATTTCGGCGTGCTCCTTTTCCTGATTTGCAGTAAACTCAAAGAGCTTTTCGACTACAAAAAGCTGCTGCTTGTTTGCCTGTTGTGCAGCAAAGGTGTAACGGTTTCTCGCCTGACTTTCGCCTGCAAAGGCACGCATAAGATTTTTTCTTGTTTCAGAGTTTGAAAATTCAACTGCCATAGTTTTTCTCCTTTGTATATAGTATAATTACATTGTAAGAATGCCGTTTTCTGATTTATAGAGAATTAAGATTTCCTCTTCCTCGCCACTTTCTACACCGATGTAGACGAGAATATTGTTTCCGTCAGCACTTTCGCATAAGAATTCGTAACACAAAACCTCTCCAAGAGAATCAGTAGGAATAAGCGCAAGCTGTGTTTCCTTTATCGTGAGAAGTGGTGAAACCAGTGCTTTTGCCTGCTTTTCGGTAATTAATTCAACAGGAAAATCTCTAAGAGTGTGATTTACAATATATCCTCTTGCATCAAAGCCTAAGATTTCTCCGTTGTCAAGTGCAACCGAAACCTTGATAAGGTCTGTGTAACACAAAACATCCTCCTGCTTTGAAGCAAAATTGATTGTAATAACGTTGTTGTAGGTTTCGTAGTAGGTAACCTTCATATTTTCAATGCCTAAATTCATAAGGTAATCAAGAGCATTGTTAAGTGCCTTGTTTGTTGATACCGATGACGAAGTTACCTCACGGCTTTTAATCATATAGCTTACAAAACCGCCTTTTTTGGTGATAGCAACACTGACACCGTCTGCGTCAAAAATATAAGACGGCATTTTTCCTGCTTCGCCCTCAGCAGACTTAAGCTGGTTTTCGTTTATGTTTGCAACCTGAGCTGCACGCTTTCTTGCTGCCTCTTCAGAAACCTCCTGCTGACCCTGAGTCATAAGAGGATTCTTTTCTAAAATGTGGTCAGAAAAAGGTCCGTCGTAAATGAGAGAAGGGTAGTTTTCAAAGCCTTCTTCAAATTCCTTGAAGCCGTCAGTGATTGCAGGTACTTCTGAATTTTCCACACCGCCGATTTCACTTACAACAATCTGACCGCTTTCTGTCAAGCTTTCAAGTGCCCACATACTTCTTGAAAAATTCTTTGAATAGTCATAGAGAGATTTCAGATTGGTGTATTCCTCGTTGGAGAGTTTTTCGCCTTTTTCCGCTTTTTCAGAAATGGACAGTGCGTAGTTTCCTACCTGAGATAAAAACTTGTAGGTGTTCTGAAGCTGTAATTCCTCCATAGGAAGCTGTGCAAGAGCAACCTTTGCATTTGATGCGTCATTCCATAGCTTGACCGAAAGCTTCTGCATCATCTCGGGAGTCCCGCAATAGATTCCCTTTGAAAGAGTATTTGTTATGTTGTTGGCTGACTCTGATAAATCCTCAATAGCACGGTGATAGTTGTTTTCCAACGCAGTTGTGGTTTTTGCATTTTCACACATAAGCTGGAAGTTTCTGATAACCAGTGCAAGAGTAACTGCAACCGTAAAGGAAATGATTCTGATTAATGTTCTTTTTGAAATAGTCATAATAATTCTCCTTTCTTTTAAGGATAGTATTTCCACTATTCAAGAGTTTATCCCTTATTTTTGCAAGTTCATAATATAGTGATTGAAAAATATGAAAAAATATGTTAAAATGATTATGTATGTGAATATACTATTATATAAAGGAAGTGTTTTTAGTGCACTATCTTGATAACGCTGCAACCACCAGACCTCTTGAGTCTGTAGGAAAAGCTGTTTTAAGTGCGATGAATGAAAACTTCGGTAATCCGTCAAGCCTTTACAGACTTGGTATTGATGCCGAAGGTGTTATAAACGAAGCAAGAAAAAATGTTGCCGACGCTCTGGGGTGTGAAGAGGGAGAGCTTTGTTTTACCTCCTGTGCAACAGAAAGCTCAAATACTGTGATTTTTGGTGTAGCAGAAAATTACGGAAAAAGAAAAAAGAAGAAGGCTGTTACTACAACAATCGAACACCCGTCGGTTGCTGAGGCATTTAATAAGCTTGAAAAACAGGGCTTTGAAATTGTGAGAGTTTCCCCTGACGAAAACGGTGAGATAACAGCTGAGATGATTACAGACGCAGTTGACGATAATACTTTTCTTGTAAGCTGTATGCTTGTAAATAATGAGACAGGCTATATTCTCCCTATAGATAAGGCATTCCGCAGTATCAAGAAAAAATATCCCGACTGTATAACTCATTGTGATGCTGTTCAGGGGTTTCTTAAAATCGATTTTAAGGTTAAAAATCTTTTTGCTGATTGTATTTCTCTCAGCGGACATAAAATCCACGCACCAAAGGGTGTTGGCGCTTTGTATGTTAAAAAGGGAGTGAGGGTTGCTCCGCTTCTTGTAGGCGGAGGTCAGGAAAAAGGTAAGCGTAGTGGTACTGAATGTACACCACTTATTGCAGGCTTCGGACAGGCTGTAAAAGAGCTTTCACCGACAGTTGAAGAAAGACTTTCAAAAGCTGAAAGCCTGAAAAATTATCTTCTTGATAAAATTTCTCTCTGTGATGGAATTGAAATTAACAGTAAACCTGATAGCTCTCCTTATATAAATAGTATAGCTGTGCTCAATATCAAATCAGAAACTCTGCTTCATTATCTTGAGGCGAGAGGGGTTTATGTTTCCAGCGGGTCAGCTTGCTCAAGGGGTAAAAAATCGTCGGTTCTTAAAGAATTCAGAGTGGGCGAAAAACGACTTGATTCTACAATACGTGTCAGCTTCAGTGAGGAAACGACAACAGCCGACATAGATATTCTGATAGAAGAAATAAAAAATGCTCAGAAAGAGCTATGTAAAATAAAGTAGAAAAGGAATGAATTTTAGTAAAATGAGTGAGATTGTTCTTGCAAAATATGGCGAAATAGCACTTAAGGGACTTAATAAAAATACCTTTGAAGATGTGCTTGTGAGAAATATAAGACGCAGAATTTCAAAGTATGGAAAGTTTGAGTATAAAAAAGCTCAGTCTACTCTTTATATTTCACCTAAAAATGACGACTGCGATATGGACTCTGTTATGGAAGCTCTTCAGAAGGTTTTCGGTATTGCAAAGCTTTGCAGAGCAAAGGGCTTTGACAAGGATTTTGAGGCTATCAGCACAAAGGGAATTGACTATGTTGCCGAGGCACTTGAAAACGCAAATACCTTTAAGGTGGCTTCAAAAAGAGCTGACAAGAAATTCCCTATGAAGTCTCCTGAAATCTGCCGTGAGCTTGGCGGAGTTATTTTGGACAGATTTCCTCACCTTGAGGTTGATGTAAATAATCCTGATGTAATTGTTACCGTTGAAATAAGAGAAGAACAGGCTTTTGTTCATGCGACAAATATCGACGGGGCAGGCGGAATTCCTGTTGGCAGCAGCGGTAGGGCAATGCTTCTTCTTTCGGGTGGAATTGATTCGCCTGTTGCAGGATATATGATGGCTAAACGTGGCGTTGCAATCAGTGCAATCCACTTTGAGTCACCGCCTTATACGTCTGAAAGAGCAAGAATGAAGGTTGAAAAGCTGGCTTCTATTATGGCTAACTACTGCGGAAGAATAAATTTCTACTGTGTGCCTTTTACTGAAATTCAGGAGCAGATTAAAAATAACTGCGACGAGGAATATTTCACAATTATTATGCGCCGCCTTATGATGGAAATAGCACAGCGTATCTGTGAAAAACAGGATATTCCTTCTCTCGTTACAGGAGAAAGTATAGGTCAGGTTGCAAGTCAGACAATGTATGCTATGGTGTGTACAGATAATGCCTGCAGAATGCCTGTTTTCAGACCGGTTATCGGTATGGATAAAAGAGAAATTGTTGAGATTTCAAGAAAAATTGATACCTTTGAAACCTCTATTGAGCCTTATGAGGACTGCTGTACCGTGTTTACTCCTAAACACCCTCGTACAAAACCTGTTCTTGAAGAAGTTATAAATGCTCAGAATAAGTTTGATTTTGAGGAGCTTATCGCAAAGGCTGTTGAGGAAACAACAGCTCACTATATAGATGCTAATAAATAGTTTCATAGTTCAAATCGGAATGTCAGTTTACAAAATATACAAAATCGTACGTCAAAATGTGTGAAAAATGCACTATTCAAGGGGTGGGTTTTCGTTGCAAACAACCAAAAATGACAATTTGGTTACAAAAAGTATTGACTTTGTAACAACTTCTGTAGTAAAATTATTACGACAGCAAGGGAGTAGTGTGTCTACTGCCGAGAGCTGTACGGGCGGAATGCTCGCTCAGTCTATAACATCTGTGTCAGGAGCGTCTGAAATTTTTGAAATGGGAGTTGTATCCTATTCAAACAGAATCAAGACAATGCTGCTTGACGTTCCGGAGGACGTACTTGAAAAGTATGGTGCGGTTTCACAACAGACTGCTGTGCTGATGGCACAGGGAGTTATGGTGAAATCCGGTTCTGATATCGGGGTAGGAATTACAGGTATTGCAGGCCCTACAGGGGGAACGGAAGATAAACCGGTAGGTACGGTTTATGTTGCGGTTGTAAGGAATACCAATGACGAACAGAGGGTTCTTGTGAAAAATCTGGCTCTTTATAATGAAGAGAAAGAGCTTACAAGAGACAAGATAAGGCAACTTACAGTGCTTAAGGCACTTGAAATGATTGCTCTAATCTGTGAAGCTGATGAAAGGAACAAATAAGATGTCAATGATAAATGAGCTTTCTGCTGTTTCAAGGAAAAAGGAAGAAAACTTTTTTTTGAGAGTTGTAAAATACTTTTTACCTTGGAGAGGCGACAATTTAGGCGAAATATTTCGTAAAATTGTTTTTGTTGGTTCGATAGTATTCTTTTGCTTGTCAATTCAGGCGGTTGTTGATTACTATCAGGTTGACGCTAAGGAAATCGAAAGACATGATGAGATTGTACAGCTTGCACCTGATTTTATAAATGATGACAACGACGAATTTGAATGGGAAATTGACTATCAGGGGCCTACAAGTGAAGGTGGTTCTGAAGGTGATATGCCTCAGAGTAACCTTAATAATGACAACACCACAGTCTATGAACAGTGGAACGGACTTTTAAAACAAAACAAAGACACAATGGGTTGGATAAAAATACCTACCTATATTGATGAAAACGGCGAACAGTATATCAATTATCCTGTTATGTATTCAAAAGAAGTTTTTGAAATAGCAGGGGGAAAAACCGAGGACTTTTATCTTCATCATAACTTTGATAAGAAATGGACTGAATCGGGAACACTTTATATTGATAAAAGATGTTACGTCAATTCCGCAAATGACCGAAGCGATGTGCTTACAATCTATGGGCACCATATGAAGCGACTTGGAAATATGTTTACAAGACTTGCGGAATATAAATCCGGTGTTGAATTTTTAAAACAAAACCCGATTATCTCTTTTGACACGCTCTATACTAAAAATCAGAAGTATATTATTATCGGCTGCTATATTGTCAATGAAAAGGCAGAATATGATAACGGAGAGCTCTTTGATTACTGGAGATACAGAGATTTTGATGAGGAACATTCCTTTGAGAAATTTATTTCAGAAATCAATAAGCGTTCCTGGTACCATAGCGATATAAAATGTACTGCTGAGGATGACTATATAACTCTTTCAACCTGCTCAAACGAAGCGGGACAGAGTAAGCTGCGCTGGGTAATAACAGCGAGGAAATTAAAGGCCAGCGATGACGTTGATGCACTGATTGATAGCTATCGTGATAACGATAATATCTATTTCCCTAGAAACTGGATAAAGGCAAAGGGAAATAAAACAGTGTATGACGGCTGGTGGTATTAATTTTGCAAACATTGCTGTGAAGCAACGTTAATATATTTAGTTTCCGAAGTTTTTCGGAATGCAGAAACGTCATTTCTGTTTCTGCGGAAAGGTTTAGTGAAAATATGAGCGAGAATGAGAAGTTTACAGCAGAGGTGGCTGAGACTGTTGCAGGATTTGTAACAGAGCAGGACATTAAGCTTGCGACTCCTCAGGAGAGCAATCCTTTGGAGAATGACTCTGCAAAGGCTTTCGGAGAAGAAATAGAAAATCCGGAAATCGCAGAGGACGTTGAAAAGGAAGACAGACAAAATTGGGACGAAAAATTACATACGAAGAAGATGGTAGGGGCTACAGTTGCGGCTGCTGCTATGTTGATTCTTTCCCTTGGTGTTGTAAGTTCATTTGGATTTTCAAACAGAGGTGTAACAGCCGGTATTGAAACAACAAAGGATACAACAAAGGCTAAGACAACAACATTTTTCAAGTTTGAGGACGAGAAGGATGAGGCGCAGGTTGGAACAATCAGCTGGTGGAAGGCAGGATTTGAAGAGTATAACTTTATCGACTTTGACGAGGAGATAGTTACTACTACCAAGAAGCCTGTAACTACTACAACTGTTACTACAACAAAACCAAAGCCTGAGTCAACTACTTCTTCGGCGACTACAACTAAAAAACCGGCAACAACAACTACTGTTACAACAACACAGAAGAAGCCGACATATACTGAACAGGCAATAGACAAGACTACTTTCTACCTTACAACTAATGTAAATCTCAGAAAGGGTCCGGGAACATCTTATACAAAGCTTGTTACTCTTAAGAAGGATACAGCAGTTGTTGCTGTGGTTAAGGTATCAAACGGCTGGTATAAGGTTGAGGCAAACGGTTATACAGGTTACCTCATTGATGATTACCTTACAACTAAAAAGCCTGCAGTTACAACTACAACAACTCAGAAGGTTGAAACTACAACTCCTGAACCTTCTACACCTGGTAGTAAGCCTGTTATCAGCTATACTGATGAAGAACTTGAAATGTTCTACTACGTTGTTGAGGGTGAAGTTGGCGGATGTTCAGAAAAGAGTAAGCTCGTTGTTGCTAACGTAATTATCAACAGAGTAAAGAGCCCGAGATTTGCAAATACACTTAAGGGCGTAATGACTGCTAAGAGCCAGTTTACTGCTATCAATAACTATTACTCAAAGAAGAGAACTCCTACAAAGTCAACTATTGACTGCGTAAACAGAGCTCTTTACGGCGAGGATAATTCACTTGGTGCACTTTACTTCTATTCAAAGAAGTATTGCTCAGCAAGTACAGCAGCTTGGTTTGAAAGCCTTACATTCTGTCTTGAAATCGATGGACAGAGATACTTCAAGACCTAAAATTCAAAAAGAACGGTTTTTTAACCGTTCTTTTTTTATGTGCAAGTTTGATAATAAATGAGGGATTACTTTGTTAGAAAGTTACAAAATAAAGAGGGAAATGTAAAACTCCTTGAAAATGCTTCGGAAATATTTTATAATATTAACGTATAGATTTTTATGTTAGGAGATTAAATCATGAGATTTGAAAATACTCAGGTCTGGGGCTTTGAACACGCTGTCAGAGGTATGAGAAATCCTATGAATTCATGGGCTAAATCAGACAGTAAGTATGAAAACGGAGAATTCGTTTTCGGCGAAAATGACCTCGACCTTGCTAAAAGACTTATTGCAGGTGGAACAGAGCACAGAAAGTTTTTAAGACAGGTTATGATTTCTGTGGATATTACAGCACCTCTTTATTGGTGGAAGGAATTTGATACATATAAAGTGGGTACTACTGCGAATTCTACAAGTACAATGCATAAGCTTGCTACAACTCCTATTACTCTCGATTGCTTTGAAATCGATGATTATTGCGGTGATGTGGAAGAAGTTTCACAGTTTGTTACCGATATGATTGCTAAGCTTGAGGATTTGAGAGTTAAGTTTAATGAAACAAAGGATAAACGTATCTGGAAGGAGCTTATCAGATGGCTTCCTGAAAGCTGGCTTCAGACAAGAACTGTTACCCTTAACTACGAAAACGCAATCAATATGTTTAAACAGCGTAAAAACCATAAGCTCAGTGAATGGTCACAGTCATTTATCGACTGGATTAAGGCGCTTCCTTATGCAGAAGAATTTATTATAAACTAAGAGGAGGATAAGGCTATGGCTTTTTTTGAAAAAATCGGCGGAGCTATTACAAGTGGTGTGGGCGCAACAGCCAATAAGGCTAAGGATATTACAGACCAGACAAAGCTCGGTAATGAAATTCATTCCAAGAAGAAAGAGCTTAACGGACTTTATGCTCAGATTGGAAAGCTTTATGTTGAGGGTGCTGAAGCTACAAAAATTGATGAAATCAAGAATAATGCGCTGGAGCTTTCAAATTATATTGATGCTCTTGAAGAAAAGTATAACGATGCTAAGGGACTTAAAAAGTGCGAAATCTGTGGCGAAATTATTGATAATTCAAGCGTTTTCTGTGCTCACTGTGGCGGAAAACAGAGTGTAAGAGTCAATAAATGCGTTAAATGCCGTACAGTGCTTGCTGATGGCGTGGCTTTTTGCTTTAACTGTGGAACAAAACAGCCTGATTTGAATGCAGTTGTTGAACAGGAAACCGTTGAACCTGCTACAACTGATGTGAAAGCTGAGGAAAATGTTGCAGTAGAGCCTGTAATCATGCAGGCTGAGGAGAAAGTTGTTGAAGAAGATAAAAAGGCTGAGCCTGAATTTATTTTCTGTACAAACTGTGGAAATAAAGAAGAAGCAGGAACAAAATTCTGTTCTGAATGCGGAACAAAGCTTTAATGAGGAGAGATAATTATGCCACATATTTCTATAAAAATGCTTGAGGGAAGAACAGACGAACAGAAAAAGAATGCAGCTTTGAAGCTCAGAGAGGCTCTTTGTGAAGCAATCGGCTGTAATGAAATGTTTGTTTCTGTGTCGGTGAGCGACTATACGGCGGAGGAATGGCAGGAGCAGTATAGAATTGAAATTGCTGAAAATCCTGATATTATGATTACACCTGCCTATAAGCCGGAGGATTTGCTTTGATGAATAATTTTTTGCGAGGCAAGGACATTGTTCTTGCCTCTAATTCACCACGAAGACGTGAGCTGATGAGCTTTTTGTGTGAGGATTTTCGTGTTGTTCCTAGTAATGCTGAGGAGATTATCCCTGATAATGTAAGGAGAAATTTTTCTGATAACGCTCTTGAAACAGCTGTGTATCTTGCAGAAATCAAAGCTTGCGATGTTTTTGAAAATAACCGTAATTCTGTGGTTTTTGGCTGTGATACAGTGGTGGCTGTTGATGATGAAATCTTAGGAAAGCCTGTTGACGACGATGATGCAAAACGAATGCTAAAACTTCTTTCGGGAAGAAATCACAGGGTAATAAGTGGCGTTTGTATTTGTTATGGCGATAAAAAAATCAGCTTCGGCTGTGAAACAAAAGTTAAGTTTCACAACCTGACTGATGAGGCAATTTCTCAGTATATTGCTACTTCTGAGCATAGAGATAAAGCCGGCGCTTATGGTATTCAGGGATATGGCTCTCTTCTTTGTGAGGGAATAGAAGGGGATTTCTTTAACGTTGTGGGATTTCCTGTTTCTGAGATAAATAAAAGACTTGATTTTCTTTTGGAGGGGTAGTTATGGGTTTGTTTTCAAAGAAGAAAAAGATGGTTGAAACCCCGATGAAGGAGCTTCTGAAATTTCACGGGAAAGGGGTTTCTTACGCTGTTGAAAGAGTAAACGGTGAGGAAATCAATCTGGGTAAACAGGGCGGAATTTCTATCGTGGGTGATGAAATAGTTGTGCTTCTTAACAGCCACGAGGTTTTTCGCTGTAAGACAAAGGGCGCTATCGCCTGTGAGCTGATGAGCGGAAACGGCTGCGATATAAAGGGAATTGACCCGTTGACTAATCAACAAAGACATATAATCTGCTTTTACGCAAAGCGCCCTCACTGATTTTTGGCGAATATACTTATACTAATTCTAACAATAATCCCGTCTTTTACAGATGGGATTTTTTTATGTAAATTGTTTACAAATTAGATAAGACTATTTGTTATTTAGGGATATAATAGTTGATAGACTAAATTCACTTTGTAAGAAATGAGGTGCTGTCTATGGCAAAGGTAAGGGATATGACCAAAGGTAACGAAACCTCTTTGTTACTTAATTTTATGTTACCTATGCTTCTTGGAAATGTCTTTCAGCAGTTTTATAATATCGTTGACTCAGCTATTGTCGGACGCTTCGAGGGAGCTACTTCACTTGGAGCGATAGGCTGTACGGGCTCTTTGAATTTTCTTTTCTTTTCCACCTGTAACGGGCTTTCAGTCGGTGCGGGAATTCTTGTAGCTCAGAGCTTTGGTGCTAAAAATAAAGAGCTTGTAAAGAAAACTATTGCGAATTCACTTTACATAGTAGGTGCAGTGGGATTTTTAATCAGTATTCTTGGCGTATTGCTTGCAAGACCTGTGCTTA
The DNA here is from genome assembly GCA_015066705.1 of Ruminococcus sp. Taxonomy (GTDB): domain Bacteria; phylum Bacillota; class Clostridia; order Oscillospirales; family Ruminococcaceae; genus JAAZZIT01. The sequence goes on along the minus strand of SVNV01000027.1, from coordinate 1,144 downwards.
CATTTATGGAAACTCCTGCGACACAGCTTGAAGATGCCATTGATTATATGAGAATTATAAGCTCAGGTACTATTGCGGTTGCTGTGTATAACTTTGCAGCACAGGCTATGCGAGCTTTGGGCGACTCAAAAACACCGCTTATTTTTCTTATTGTTTCGAGCTTCATAAATGTAGGACTTGACATTTTGTTTGTTTGCGTGTTTAAGTGGAGCGTTGTGGGTGCAGGACTTGCTACAATTATTTCACAGGCTGTTTCAGCAATTCTCTGCCTTGCTTACGGCTTTATGAAAAATCCTTATTTCAGACTTTCCAGAGAACACCTTGTTTTCAATAAGAATATTGCTCAGAAGTGTTTTATGGTGGGAATGCCTATTGCGTCTCAGGGAATGCTCATAGCACTTTCCTGTGTAATTCTTCAGAGAGTTACTAACAGCTTTAATGACCTTGCTGTATCAGCTTATACAGTTACAATCCGTATAGAACAGCTTGTTCAACAGCCTTTCGCTTCACTTGGCTCGGCACTTTCTTCATTTACCGGACAGAATATGGGCGCAGGCAAGCCTGAAAGAATCCGTAAGGCTATGAAAAAGTCAACACTTATGGTACTTGGATTTTCAGCGTTTATGCTTGGCGTATGTCACGTTTTCGGAGAGAATATAGTCAGCTTCTTTGTTAATGAAATTGACGTTATCAAGCTTGGTGCAAACGGTCTGAAAATTACAAGTATGATGTATTTTTTCCTGGGAATGATTTATGTTACCCGCGGTATCTTAAACGGTACAGGCGACGTGTTCTACGCAATGCTCAATGGATTTATGGAAATTACGGGCAGAGTGGGATTTTCACTTATTCTTGTCGGACTTGTTGATATAGGCGTTTATGCAGTGTGGCTCACATCAGGTCTTACATGGGTTATTACGGGATTCACAGGTATTATCCGCTATAACCAGGGTAAATGGCATAACTACAAAATGGTTGATAAAAAAGAGTAAAAATAACTGTTCCCCCGCTTAAGGTGGATAGTTATATAGAAGTATATTATATGAATTTATCGGGGCGAAACCTTTCTGAAGAAAGGTTGTCCCCCGAACCCCCTTCCAAAGACTTTAATATTAAAATAACTATCCCCCGCTGTGCGGGGGAT
>SVNV01000008.1 GCA_015066705.1 Ruminococcus sp. | reverse complement strand
TACTTCTTCCTTGGCAACAAGTCCGAGAATTGTAGCAACAGCTGCCTGCCACTTTCCAAATCCGAGTGGTGCAAATACAACTGCAATTGCTTCGCCGATAACGTTAAGAATTGACTTTTCGTCACCGTCGCCTATGTAGTGGAAACCACCTTCAAAGGTGATACTGTTAAGCAACCAGATAAGGATACTTGCAATAACAATTACAGTACCTGCCTTTTTTATAAAGCTCCAGCCTCTTTCCCATGTAGCTCTGTAAACATTTCTGCCGATTGGTGCGTGGTATGATGGAAGCTCCATAACAAATGGTGCTGCCTCGCCCTGAAACGGCTTTGTCTTTTTAAGCATAATTCCCGAAACAATAACAGCTGCCACACCGATAAAATACGCAGAGCCTGCAACTATCCAGCTGTTGTTGAAGAGTGCGCCGGCAATAAGACCAACCATAGGCATTTTTGCGCCACAAGGAATAAATGTTGTTGTGATAATTGTCATACGTCTGTCACGTTCGTTTTCGATTGTTCTTGACGCCATAATTCCAGGTACTCCACAACCTGTTCCGATAAGCATAGGAATAAATGATTTTCCCGAAAGACCGAACTTTCTGAAAATTCTGTCCATAATAAATGCAACTCTTGAAATATATCCTACGTCCTCAAGAATTGAAAGCAACAGGAAGAGAATAATCATCTGTGGAACAAATCCTAAAACAGCGCCCACGCCACCTACGATACCGTCAGCGATAAGGCTTACAAGCCATTCAGCACAGTTGATGCTTTCAAGCGCCTTTGTAACGCCCGGAACAATCCATTCCCCAAAGAGTGTATCATTCATAAAGCCTACTGTCCAGTCACCGATTGTGCCGATTGAAATCTTATAGACAAGAAACATTATAACTGCAAAAATAGGAAGTGCAAGAATTCTGTTTGTGACAATTTTGTCTATCTTATCAGAAGTTGTCATTCCGCTTGTATTCTTTCTTGTATAGCATTCCTTTACAATAGCTGTAATGTAGTTATAACGTTCATTTGTAATAATACTTTCAGCGTCGTCTTCCATTTCTCTTTCGCAGGACAAAATATCCTTTTCAATGTGTGCAACTACATCCTCCGGTAGCATCATCTGTTCAAGAACCTTTTCATCTCTTTCAAAAATCTTTACAGCATACCATCTCTGCTGTTCTTCTGGAATATCGTGGAGAAAAGATGCTTCTTCAATGTGAGCTATTGCGTGTTCAACAGAACCACAGAAGTTGTGACGAGGAACAAACTTTTCACCTTTTTCTGCAAGCTCGATAGCAAGATTCGCTGCTTCTTCAATGCCCTCGCCTTTAAGTGCGGAGATTTCCACAACAGCACATCTCAGCGCCTTAGCAAGCTTTTCTGTATTGATTTTGTCGCCGTTTTTTCTTACAACGTCCATCATATTGATACAAGCAACAACAGGTATTCCAAGTTCAATAAGCTGTGTTGTGAGATAAAGATTTCTCTCGATATTTGTACCGTCAATAATATTTAAAATTGCGTCAGGTCTTTCACCTACAAGATAATTTCTCGCAACTACCTCTTCAAGAGTGTAAGGCGAAAGAGAGTATATTCCCGGGAGGTCAGTAAGCGTAACGTCCTTGTCTGCCTTTAACTTTCCCTCTTTCTTTTCAACTGTAACTCCGGGCCAGTTTCCAACATACTGATTTGAACCTGTAAGCGCATTGAAAAGTGTTGTTTTACCTGCATTCGGATTTCCTGCAAGTGCGATTTTAATACCCATACTTAATAATCCTTTCTTGCGTTAGCGACTGCTAACCGTGGTGCAAAAATAAAAAATTACATAGTTTCAATCATTTCAGCGTCAGCTTTTCTTATTGTAAGCTCATAGCCTCTTACAGTAACTTCAAGCGGGTCACCAAAAGGTGCTACCTTTCTTACATAAATAGAAATCCCCTTTGTAATTCCCATATCCATAATTCTACGCTTCAAAGCACCTTCACCGTTGAGTTTCTTTACAGTAACAGTTTCGCCGATTTTTGCGTCTCTGAGTGTTGCCATTGATTTCCCTCCTTCAAGGACCGATACAAAACAGTTAGCTTTGTCTAACTCTACTATTATATTACCCTATGCTAACTAAAATGTCAAGGGGAAAGGAAGAATTTTTCCTTATTTTTCTTATTTTTGTGACTTTTTATGTCAAAATCCTCGCTGAAATTCTCAGAATTGTTGCTTTTGACAAATCCTTTATCTGCCTTGATTTTTACTTATAAATGTGGTATACTGTTAGAGATTTAATACTATTCAAAGGAATGATAAAATAATGGAAATTCTCGATAAAAAGAACTCCGCCCTTTGTGAAGAGTTTGAAACTTTTGCAAAAACTCACAGAAACGGCGTTTTTATGCAGTCTTTGAAGTGGCCGAATGTTAAAGACAACTGGGGCTGGGACGCTGTTATTTCCCGTGACGAAAAGGGCAAAATCAAAGGCACTTGTCTTATTCTCATAAAGAGAATCCCTGTGCTTGGCTGTACTTTTTTATATGCGCCACACGGCCCTGTATGCGACTATTACGATAAGGAAACCCTTGAGGATTTGCTTGAGGGCGTAAAAGAGCTTGCAAAGAAGCACAAGGCCTACGAATTTATGTGGGACCCTTGTTTTGAAGAAAAGGAAACAGAAGCTATTGAGATTATGCGTTCACTCGGCTTCAAGTACACCGAAAACGCACCTGAGCTTTCTACAATTCAGCCGAGAAACAACTATATGCTGAGAAACATCGAGGGTAAAACCGAGGATGAGGTTATGGCGACCTTCAAGGCTGACTGGAGAAACAGAATCAGAAAAGCTTCACGAAAGGGAGTTGTCTGCAAGGCTTGTGGAAAAGAAGCTCTTGATGATTTCTACCCGATTATGATTGAAACAGGTAAGCGTGACGGCTTCTCAATCCGTTCAAAGGAATATTTCGCAAAAATGCTGGACGGACTTACTGATGAGCATTGTCGTTTGTTTGTTTGCTACTACGAGGAGGAGGGAAAAGACCCTGTTCCTGTATCAGGCGCTGTAACAACTCAGTATGCAGGAAAAACCTGTTACGTTTACGGAGCTTCTGCAAACCATCACAGAAACACCTATCCTAACTATCTTATGCAGTGGACTATGATTCAATGGGCTATCGAAGGCAAGAATTTTATTTACGATTTTCAGGGAATACCATTCTACAAGGACGAAACCCACCCGAATTACGGCGTATACAAGTTCAAGAAGGGCTTTGAGGGTGAGGTTGTTACCTATGCCGGAGAATTTTTCTTTACATTCTCAAAGTTCAAAAAGCGTCTTGTAGCTATTGCTGAATGGTGTTACAGAAAACTTCACAGATTAAAAACCATAAAGCTTCTCAAAAACAGAAGCAAGGATTAAAAAAGAGCAAAAAATTAAAGCGTGCAGAAAAAACTGCACGCTTTTATTTTACTTTTTATTAAGCTTCGATAATCTTAACGATGTCGCCGACTGTCTTTACGTTTTCAACTTCGTCATCAGGAATTTCAATTCCGAATTCGTCTTCAAAAGACATAACGAGGTCTACTACGTCAAGTGAATCAGCACCAAGGTCTTCTGTGATTGAAGCTTCAAGAGTTACCTTATCCTCATCAACGTCAAGCTGGTCAACGATGATTGCCTTTACCTTATCAAATACCATTAAAAAACCCTCCTTTAGTGGTAATATTTATTAACGCACAGTCAGTAAAAATCTGTCTGCGTTTAATTTCAAAAATCAGAATTCTTCAAACTCTCCGATTTTCCTAAACTTAGTATAACGTTCATTTAGCAATTCGTCAAGTCCTTTTTTTAAATTTCTTTCAAGAGCACCTTCAAGATATTCACTTATGTTGTCAGCAGTAGTCAGCATATCGTTATGAGCACCGCCCTCTGCTTCTTCAATAGTATAATCGCAAACCCCGAACTTTGTCAAGTCCTCGGCAGTAATTTTCAGTACCTCGCAGGCTTCACGCTCTCTTGCGGCGTCCTTCCAGAGAATTGACGCACAGCCTCTCGGCGAAATTACCGAATAAAGCGAGTTTTCAAGCATAGCAAGCTCGTCGCACACTGCAAGTGCAAGTGCGCCACCGCTTCCGCCTTCGCCCAGAATAACGGTAATTACCGGAGTTTTCAGTGCCATAAACTCCATCAGGTTTTTGGCAATAGCCTCTCCCTGACCTCTTTCCTCAGCCTCAATTCCGCAAAAAGCTCCGGAAGTATCAACAAGACAGATAACAGGTCTGTTGAATTTCTCAGCCTGTTTTGCAAGCCTTAAAGCCTTTCTGTAGCCTTCAGGGTGTGGCATTCCGAAGTTGGAAGCCTTGTTTTCATCAAGATTTCTTCCCTTGACGGTACAAAGAACAGTAACAGGCTTTCCCTTGAAATAGCCTACTCCACCTATAACCGCACCGTCATCACCGTAGAGTCTGTCCCCGTGCATTTCATAGAAATCGTCAAAAATCACAGGGATATAATCTCTGACGGTAGGTCTGTTTTTATGTCTTATGATATCAAGACGTTCGCAAGCTGTTAATTTATTCATATTCCCCTTAACACCTACTTTTTCTTATGAAGTCTTACAAGATGTGCAAGAGTTCTTCTCATTTTTCTTCTTTCAACAATCATATCCACAAAGCCGTGCTCCATAAGAAACTCAGCCGACTGGAAGTTTTCAGGAAGTCTTTGTCTTATTGTTCCCTCAATAACACGTCTGCCGGCAAATCCGATAAGAACCTTAGGCTCTGCAATTACAATATCAGCAACCGACGCAAATGACGCAGTTACGCCACCTGTTGTCGGGTCAGTCATAACTGATATATAAAGCAATCCCGCCTCGCTGTGTCTTTCAGCAGCAGCACAGGTTTTTGCCATCTGCATAAGTGAAACGATTCCCTCCTGCATTCTCGCACCGCCTGAGCAGGTAAACATAACAACAGGAAGCTTGTTTTCGGTAGCATACTCAAAAGCTCTCGTAATCTTTTCGCCGACAACGCTACCCATTGAACCCATCATATAGTTTGAATCCATAACTCCCACAACGATTTTCTCGCCGTGAACAGTAGCCACGCCTGTAATAACAGCATCATTGAGACCGGTCTTTTTTCTCAGGTCCTTCTGCTTTTCGTCATAGCCATCAAAACCGATAGGGTTTTTGCTAATCATATTCTTATCAAATTCTACAAAGCTACCCTTATCCACTGAGCTTTCGAGTCTTTCTCTGCTTGAAATTCTCGAATGGTAGTTACAGTTAGGACAGACCTTTGCATTCTTATCAAAATCCTCTTTAAACACCACATTTGAGCATCTCGGACACTTAAACATAAGGTCTTTAGGGATATTGTTTTTCTTTTTTTCTTCGCTTGGCTGTTCGCCGTTAAATCTTGTTTTTACTATTGAAAACAAATCCTCAAGCACAAGTAATCCTCCTTACTCAGTATTTAATCTCGTTTCTTCCCAGATAGCCGTTATCATAGTCGCCCTTTTCAAAGCCTTCACATCTGATAAGTCCAAGCTGGAAATCAATATTTGTAGAAACTCCGTCAACTATGAATTCGCTCAGTGCCCATTTCATTTTAGCGATAGCTTCTTCTCTGTTGTTGGCATATACAATAAGCTTTCCAATCATAGAATCATAATACGGTGTGATTTCATAGCCCTGATAAACAGCGCTGTCAACTCTTATTCCCATTCCTCCGGGAATATGAAGGCTTCTGATAACCCCCGGTGACGGTCTGAAATTAAGCTTAGGATTTTCCGCATTGATTCTGCATTCGATTGCGTGACCTCTCAGGGTAATATCCTCCTGCTTATAGCTGAGCTTTTCACCCTGTGCAATAAGAAGCTGCTGTTTTACAAGGTCAACTCCCGTAACAGCCTCAGTAATCGGGTGTTCAACCTGAATACGGGTGTTCATTTCCATAAAATAGTAATTACCATTTTTATCAACCAGAAACTCGATTGTACCTGCATTTACATAACCGCATGCCTTAGCCGCAGCCACAGCCGACTTACCCATTTTTTCACGAAGCTCTTCAGTCATAATCGGAGAAGGTGTTTCTTCAAGCACCTTCTGATTTCTTCTCTGCATAGAGCAGTCACGTTCACCAAGGTGAATAACATTTCCGTGCTCGTCCGCAAGAATCTGAATTTCAATATGCTTTGGGTTTTCGATAAACTTTTCGATGTAGATTTCGTCGTTACCGAAGCAGGCAAGTGCCTCCTGCTTTGCGGCAGTAACCTGAGCCTCAAGCTCATCTTCACTCATAACGATGCGGATTCCACGTCCGCCACCACCTGCGCTTGCCTTAACCATAACAGGATAGCCGATTTTTCCTGCAAGGTCAAAAGCATAGTCAATATTATTCACAGCACCGTCAGAGCCCTCAATAACAGGCACTCCTGCAGCCTTCATAGTTTCCTTGGCCTGTGCCTTATCCCCCAGCATTTCAATACTTTCAGGGCGTGGACCTATAAACTTTATTCCGCACTTTGTACACATTCTTGCAAAGGTAGGGTTTTCAGACAAGAATCCGAATCCCGGGTGTACAGCGTCTGCTCCTGTAACCTCACAGGCTGCAATAATAGCTTTCATATTAAGATAGCTGTCCTTGCTTGATGCAGGGCCTATACAAACCGCTTCATCGGCAATTTTAGCGTGAAGTGCGTTTTTATCAGCAGTTGAATAAACCGCAACAGTGTGAATTCCAAGCTCTCTGCAGGCTCTGATAACTCTTACAGCAATCTCGCCACGGTTGGCAATAAGTACTTTATTAAACATAATCTGTAATCCTTTTAAAAAGTTTTTACTTTATAGCAAAAGTAATTTCAGCTGAAACAGCCTTTTTGCCGTTAACTGTCGCAACTGCCTGACCTACACCGATAGGTCCTTTTACCTTGATAATTTCCACTTCAATGTCAAGCTTGTCACCGGGCACTACCTGAGTACGGAATTTACAGTTGTTGATTCCACCGAAAAATCCGATTTTACCCTTGTTTTCAGGAAGTGAAAGAAGTGCAACGGCGCCTGCCTGAGCGCACATTTCAACCATAAGGACGCCGGGTGTTACAGGGTATTCAGGAAAATGTCCCTTAAACCAGAAATCCTCTTCCTTTATGTATTTTGTGGCAACAACTCTCTTGCCTACTTCAAGCTCGTTAATTTCATCAATAAGCAGAAAAGGGTCTCTGTGTGGAATAACCTCCATAATCTGCTCTTTATTCATAATAACTGCCATAATCTTCCTCCTAATCAATTGACAATTGACAATGGACAATTGACAATTGAGGTATCGGCTATCGCCGATGATTTTTAAAACTAATAATATTTATTATCTGTTTTTAAATGAGCAAAACGTATAGTATGCAAATATCAATTGATAATTGTCAACTGTCAATTGTCAATTTTATTGGATAAATTTCTCCGAAATTTATCCAATAACCATAACCGGCTGGTCAAATTCAAGTGTGTCAGCATTGCTTACAAGGATTTCCTTGACAACGCCTGAAAATTCACTCTGAACCTCGCTCATAACCTTCATTGATTCAATAATGAAAAGTACATCGCCCTTGTTTACCTGCTGTCCTACTGTTACAAAAGGTGCCTTGTCAGGTGCTGGTGCTGAATAGAAAGTACCTACGATAGGACTTTTTACAACGTTACCACTTACAGCCTTTGGTGCGTCTGCCTTTGGAGCTTCGCTTGCAACAGGTGCAGGCATAGCCATAGGCATCGGCATAGGTGGTGGGCATTTTTTACCTTTTACGGTAATTGTCTTTCCGCCGTCAACTATTGTAATTTCAGAAAGCTCCTTATCATTTATAATATCAGCAATTTTTTCAATAGTTTCAGTATTTATCATTCCAAAAATCTCATTCATAGCGATTTTCTCCTTATTCAGCGTATTTTTTGATGCAAAGTGTTGCGTTGTGTCCACCAAATCCAAGTGAATTTGAAAGTGCAACATCAACCTTTGTGTTTCTGTTTCCTTCTGTTACATAGTCAAGGTCACAGTTTTCGTCAGGAGTTTCATAACCCATTGTTCTGTGAATGAAGTCCTCCTTACAGGAAAGTGCTGTAACAATCGCTTCAACAGCTCCAGCAGCACCAAGAAGATGACCAATCATTGACTTTGTTGAGTTTACGGCTGTCTTGTGTGCAGCCTCTTCACCAAGAGCCTTTTTGATAGCAGTAGTTTCATACTTGTCGTTAAGTCCTGTTGAAGTACCGTGAGCGTTGATGTAATCAATCTGGTCGCCTGTAACGCCAGCCTCTTCCATAGCAAGCTTGATAGCCATTGATGAAGCCTCACCCTCAGGGTCAGGACTTGTCATATGGAATGCGTCGCCTGTCGCACCGTAACCTACGATTTCAGCGTAAATCTTAGCACCTCTTGCCTTAGCGTGTTCAAGCTCTTCAAGAATGAGGATACCTGAGCCTTCGCCAAGAACAAAGCCCTGTCTGTTAGCGTCAAAAGGTGTTGAGCATTTTTCAAGGTCATCTGACTTTGAAAGTGCCTTCATATTATTAAAACCACCAAGAGTAAACTTTGTAATAACAGCCTCAGCTCCGCCTGCTACACAAGCGTCAAGATAGCCGTCCTTAATCTTTCTGAAAGCCTCACCGATAGCGTGTGAGCCTGAAGCACAAGCAGTAACAACAGGGTAGTTTGCACCCTTGAAGCCTGTTCTCATTGAGATAAGACCGCCTGCCATATTAGCAATCATCATAGGAATAAAGAATACCGAGATTCTGTCAGCACCCTTTTCTAAAAACTTTGTATGCTCTGCTTCCATCTGAGAAAGTCCACCGATACCTGCACCTACGATAACACCCACTCTGAATGGGTCAAGGTCCTTGAAATCAGTACCGCTGTCTTTAAGTGCCTCGTCAGCAGCGTAAACCGCAAACTGAGTAAATCTGTCCATTCTTCTTGCTTCTTTTTTATCAATAACCTCTGACGGGTCAAAATCCTTTACAGCACCAACGATTTTAACATCAAAATCGCTCACATCAAACTGGTCAATATAAGAAAAACCAAGCTTGTTCGCCTTGATATTATCCCAGAATTCTGAAACATTATTACCAAGTGGGTTTACTGTACCCATACCTGTAATTACTACTCTCTTCATTTTTCTTTTTCTCCTTAAAATAAGTATTCGGTTTTAAAATATCAGCAAAAAATTACATTGAAAGTCCGCCGCTGATTTCAATAACCTGACCTGTAACATAGCTTGCGTCCTTAGAAGCAAGGAATGAAACAACGCCTGCGATTTCCTCAACCTGACCGTATCTCTTCATAGCAATCATATTTAAAATTGCCTTCTTCTGGTCTTCGTTAAGCTTATCAGTCATAGGTGTCTGGATAAATCCGGGTGCAACAGCGTTACAAGTAATGCCTCTTGAACCAAGCTCCTTGGCAGTTGTCTTTGTCATACCGATGATAGCAGCCTTTGATGCTGAATAGTTAAGCTGTCCTGCATTTCCGTAAAGACCTGCAACAGATGAAAGGTTGATAATTCTTCCACTTCTCTGCTTCATCATAATTGTACCTGCAAGCTTTGTCATATTAAACACGCTCTTCTGGTTTACAGCGATAACAAGGTCGTAGATTTCTTCGCTCATTCTTGCCATAAGTCCGTCACGTGTAATACCTGCGTTGTTTACAAGCACGTCAAGTGAGCCGAATGTGTCCTTTACTGCCTTAACCATTTCCTCGCAGTGGTCATACTTTGAAACGTCAGCAATAAACTTTTCGCATTTGACTCCACAAGCAGTGATTTTTTCCATAATGTCGTTGTCTTCAAACATTGCCTCGCTGATGTCGTTGAGAGCAATATCATAGCCGTCCTGTGCAAGACGAAGTGCAATCGCTGCACCAATTCCTCTTGAAGAACCTGTAATAAGAGCTGTTGCCATAATTTTTTCTCCTTAATTTAAAAACTGTTTTATTTAGAGAGAAGCTTTTCAGCTTCGTCAAACATTTCCTCAATCATATCCTTAGCAGGCTCAATCTTTGTAACAAGTCCTGCAATCGCTCCGCAAAGGAAAGAACCCTCCTCAAGATTTCCGTCCTGAACTGCCTTTCTCAGTGAGCCGAGTGTAAGCTCTTCAAACTGTTCAGGTGTAAGTGAGCCGTCCTTTTCACCGCTTGCAAGCTTCTTTGAGAACTTTGTCTTTACGTTTCTGCAAGGATGTCCTGTGTATCTTCCTGTTACAACGCTGTCCGTGTCCTTTGCCTCAACTACAAGTTCCTTGTATGTAGGGTGAACCTGACATTCTTCAGCAGCAAGGAATCTTGTTCCCAGCTGAACGCCCTCTGCTCCAAGCATAAATGAAGCCGCAATTCCTCTTCCGTCAGCAATACCACCAGCGGCAATTACCGGAATAGAAACTCCGTCTACAACCTGCGGAACAAGACACATTGTTGTGTTTTCGCCTATATGTCCGCCTGATTCAGTACCCTCAGCAACAACAGCGTCAGCTCCGGCTCTTTCCATTCTCTTTGCAAGTGCAACTGAAGGCACAACCGGAATAACCTTGATTCCCGCTTCCTTCCACTTAGCCATAAACTTGCCCGGATTTCCCGCACCTGTTGTTACAACAGGAACCTTTTCATCAATAACAAGCTGTGCAAGGTCCTCAGCATTAGGACTCATAAGCATAATGTTTACACCAAAAGGCTTGTCTGTAAGCGATTTACATCTTCTAATCTGGTCACGGAGATAATCAATAGGAGCACTTCCTCCTGCGATAATTCCAAGACCGCCTGCGTTTGAAACAGCCGCCGCAAGTGTGCTTTCAGCAATCCATGCCATACCTCCCTGCAAAATAGGGTACTTGATTCCCAGAAGGTCGGTTATTTTAGTTTTTGTAGTAGTCATTTTTTATTACTCCTCGTTATATAGTGTATCAATATTCAAATATTGCACAAGCATAGGTAAGACCTGCGCCAAAGCCTACAAAGCAAACCTTGTCCCCTCGCCTGATTTTTCCATTTTCAACAGCTTCGCAGAAAGCAAGCGGAATTGAAGCACTTGAAGTGTTTCCGAAGCTTTCGAGGTTGAGATAAAACTTATCCATTGAAACTCCGAGATTTTTAGCCGCTGTTTCAATAATTCTTACGTTTGCCTGATGAGGTACAATTACATCAAGCTGTGAAACATCAAAATCAATCTTCTTACAAGCTTCGCTTACAGCGTGAGGAAGAATTTTTGTAGCAAACTTGTAAACTTCTCTTCCGTCCTGATAAATATAACTTCCGTTACCCTCAGGCATACCATCTTCGATTTCAATCTTTTCCTTTACAAAAGGACTGAGCTCCTTTATGTTTTTCGCCATAAGGAATTTAGCTCCGCTTCCGTCAGCTCCAAGATAGCTTGTATAAAGTGTGTCCTCCTGCTTTTCAAGTACAACCGCAGCGGCTCCGTCGCCAAAAAGCACACAGGTTGCTCTGTCCGAAAAGTCAGTAATCTTTGAAAGCTCTTCAGCAGAAACCACAAGAGCATATTTCAGATTGTCATCTGTCTGGAGATATCTTTTAGCCATATCAAAACCATACGCAAAGCCTGAACAAGCACAGTTTACGTCAATCGCCATACTTCCGATAGCATTAAGCTCCCTCTGTACCATACAAGCACAGGACGGTGTATAAAAATCGCCTGTAATAGTTGTTACAATGATAAGTCCGATGTCCTGTGCGTTGATACCTGCATTTCCAATAGCCTTTTTTGAAGCCTCCGCCGCAAGATACCATGTAGGCTCACCGCCTGACATATGACGTGTCTTTATTCCTGTTCTTGTGGAAATCCATTCGTCGCTGGTTTCGACAAGAGTAGTAAAATCTTCATTGGTCACTGTCAATTCGGGAACGTATTTCCCTGTACCGAGAATCTTTATACCGGTCATTTTATTTTCCTCCGTAAAACAAAAATATCTATTGTGACTTTAATTAAAATGTGATATACTTATAGTATGTGGTGTGCAATTAAGTATTTTTATTAACTAAATATGAATATGCCTGAGTTTTTAAATTTTTGTTTATTACTTAAAAATTTATACAATACATACAAATTTCCGGTCACTTTTTATGCTATGTGACCACATTATTATACTCCAAATATTAGTATAGGTCAATAAGAAATTATGAACAAATTGTTGGAATAATAAACATAAATCTTATTTAGCAAAAAATTCACAACTTTTTTCTCCAAATGTAGTATACTGATTTTATAATATCTTAAGGAGAAATAAAATTATGTCAAAGAATGTATTTTTGTTTTCAGGACAGGGCTCACAGTATGTAGGAATGGCAAAAGAGCTCTATGATAGCTGCGAGGGAGCTAAGGAGATTTTCAGAAAAGCATCTGAGGTTTTAGGCTATGACCTTTGCGAAATCGTATTTAACGGACCTGATACAGAGCTTAACAAAACCATCTATTCACAGCCTGCAATTATGGCGTGTTCACTTTCTGCTTTTGAGGCAGTAAAAGAAAAGGGCATCACTTTTGACGGTGTTGCCGGCCACTCACTGGGAGAATATGCAGCAATGGTTGCTTCGGGAGTTGTTTCTGTTGAGGACGGCTTTAAGCTTATCAAGGCAAGAGCTGAAGCTATGCAGGAGGCTGCCGAAAAGAATGCAGGCGCTATGTGTGCTGTTTTGAAACTTACTGCTGAAGAAATCGAAAAGGTTTGTGAAGAAACAGAAGGCTATGTTGTTGCAGTAAACTACAACTCACCTGCACAGACAGTTATCGCAGGCGAGGTAGAAGCTGTTGACAAGGCTATTGAAACATTCACATCAATGAAGGCAAGATGTATGAAGCTCAATGTTGCGTCAGCATTCCATTCAAAAATGATGGAAAGCGCCGCTGAAAAGTTTATTGAAACCGCAAAGACAGTTACCTTCAACACACCGACAGTTGAATTTTATTCAAATGTAATCGGAAAGAAGCTTGAAGCTTTCTCAGATATGCCGTCACTTCTTGCACGCCATATTGTTTCACCTGTTAAGTTTACATCTGAACTTTCTGAAATGGACGAGGCTGGCTATGATACATTTATCGAGCTTGGCCCGAAAAATGTACTTGCGGGACTTGTTAAAAAGACACTTTCCGATAAGGCAGTATTTAATGTAGAAAACCTTAAAACTCTTGAAACTTTGGTTTTATAATAATTTTTAAAGGAGCTTAGCTATGAAAAGACAGGATTATTTATCATGGGACGAATACTTTATGGGCATTGCACAGCTTTCTGCAGGAAGAAGCAAGGACTCAAACACACAGGTTGGTGCTTGTATTGTTTCTGATGAAAACAAGATTTTGTCAGTAGGCTATAACGGAATGCCTACGGGCTGTTGTGACGACGATATGCCTTGGGACAGAGAGGGTGCTTTTTTGGAAACCAAGTATCCTTTTGTTTGTCACGCTGAGCTCAACGCAATTTTAAACCGTTCAACAGGAAGCCTTAAGGGTGCTACTATTTACGTGACCCTTTTCCCTTGTAACGAATGTGCAAAGGCTATTATACAAAGCGGTATAAAGGAAGTAGTTTACCGTGAGGATAAGTATGCAGATACCGACGGCGTAAAGGCTTCAAAGAAGATGTTTGCTATGTCCGGCATCAAAACAAGACAATATATCCCAAGCGAAAGAGAAATGAAGATTTCTCTTTAATGATGAAAGAAGGACTATAAATTAAATGTCAAGAAAATTTGCACTTTTAGGTGGAAGCTTAAAGCACACAATGTCACCACCTATTCACTCAAGACTTTTTGAACTTAAAAACAGAGAGTTTACATACGAAATAGTTGAGGCTGACGAAAAAGCTCTTGAAGAAAAGATAGACTATCTTAATTCAATGGGTGGATATAACATCACTATTCCACACAAGATAAATATTATAAAGTACATCGACCAGCTTGACCAGTCTGCAAAAAGATATAATTCTGTAAACTGCGTTGCAAACAAAGACGGCAAGCTTATAGGCTATAACACCGACTGTGACGGATTTTTGCAGTCTGTCAGAGCTATGGGTGCAAAAATGAACGGCGAGGTTCTGCTTGTTGGCTGTGGCGGAGTAGGAAGAATGATGGCGATTGAATCAGCCCTTGCTGACGGAAAGCTTACTATCGCTGTTCTTGAATCTGATATGCCACTGGCTTTGCAGGTTAAAAAGGAAATTTTCGAAATAAAGTCTGACGCTGAGATTTCAGTTGTTCTTACAAGCGAAATTGATAAAAGCAAGCACTACGACCTGCTTCTTAATGCAACACCTGTGGGAATGTATCCTAAAATTGAAGGCTGTCCTGTTGCTGATGAAGTTATTGAAAACAGTGACGCTGTTTTTGACGTAATCTATAACCCTCGTGAAACCCAGCTTATCAGAAAAGCAAAGGCTATGGGCAAAACAGTTTCAGGTGGAATGGCTATGCTTGTGTGGCAGGCTGTTTCTGCACACACAATCTGGGACGGCGACCTTTATACAAATGATGAAGTCAACAAAATCATCGAAGAAATGGAAATTTTAGTGGAAAAGGATTTTAAATAGAGGTTTTTATGAAGAGTGTTTATCTTTGTGGATTTATGGGCTGTGGAAAATCCACAATAGGAAAAATCCTTGCAAAAAAGCTGGGACTTGAATTTTACGACCTTGATACATACATTGAGGAAAAAGCAGGAATGACTATTCCTCAGATATTTGAAAAATACGGAGAAACACATTTTCGCACACTTGAAAGTGACGCACTTTTGGAATTTAAGGACAAAAAGGGTGTTGTAGCAACAGGTGGTGGCGCACTTCTTTCGGAAGAAAATTCAGAAATTGCAAATTCCTGTGGAATAACCGTGTTTATTGATACCGACTTTGAAATGTGTTATAGCAGGATTAAGGACGACAAAAAGCGTCCGATAGCTTATAATTCCACAAAGGAACAGCTTTTTGAAAGATATCAGACGAGATATTCTCTTTACAAAGCACACAGCAAGCTTAGCTGTAACGGTAATAATTCCCCCAATATGATTGCCGATGAGATACTTGAAAGCGTTAAGCTTTTTTATACTTAGGAAGGTGAATTTAAATGAAGGTCTGTAAAAGTTGCGGAAAAGAATATAAAGGCGAGTATTGCCAGAGCTGTGGCTACGGTAATCCTGACCTCGAAATCAGGGCTTATGAAAAATACAAGGTTAAAAAGCCTGAACGCTTTATGACTGACGAGGAAAAAGCTCAGAAAAATGAGGAACTGAAAGCAAAGCGCGAGGCTCTCAAAAAACAGGAAAACCAGACTGCCGCAAAACGCCGTCAGGCACAAAAGAGAAATTCTCAGTGGGGATTTATCATTGTAGCGATTGTAGTTTTTGGCGCGATAGTTTTGTTTGCACTATATAATAACGGATATATTTTTAAGCCAAAGGATAAGACAGAAGTAATTTCTACTTACTTCAATGCAATCGAAAACAACGATTTTGAAGGCTATCTAAGCACAATGGTCAAGCCAATGGCAAACGAATACAGAGATATCGCCGAGGACAAAGGACTTTCCGACAGCGACGCTATGAAGGAGCTTTACAGCGACTATATCGAGGGCTTTGGTGAAAACTACACTATTACTCTGAAATTTGGCGCAGAAGAAAAAATGGACGAATCCTCCATAAAAGAAAGCGAAGACACCCTTGAAACAGCTTACGGACTAAGCTATGATATCACAGAAGCTTATATGGTTGCGACAAATGTAACCTTTAAAGGAAGTAAGGCCAAAGAGGTTCAGGATATGTATGTCTATGTCGCTAAAATCGGCAGACAATGGTATATTCTGAATATTGATAACTAATCTAATATATCTAATATATAAAATAACTATCCCCCGCACAGCGGGGGATAGTTATTTTTATGGTATGTATTCTTCGCCCACAAAACACTGAGTCCAGTAATAGACACCGTTCACATTTACAAAGCCAATGCCGATTGTATCAAACTTATAGTTAAGCATATTCTTTCTGTGTCCTTCGGAGGCTATCCACGCTTCAACAACTTTTTCTGCTGACCTGTAACCATAAGCGATGTTTTCGCCCATTGTCCAGCAATTTTCACCGAGAATAAATCCGCCTTCTTCAAAAGCTGTAAAGCATTGTGTGCCGTCAGGTCTCACGTGGTCAAATTTTTCTACGATTTCGTTTGCTCTCACCATACCGACCTTTGTCAAATCAAGGTCAAGTTTGAGCGGTGCAACGCCGTTTTCAGCTCTGAACTCATTTGTCAGCCTCAGAACCTCGTTGATATAAGCATTTGTAGTCGAATCGTATGGAAGCTTTACTCCAGATGAGCTTCCTGTTGTTGTGGTTGTTGTAGTAACTACAGGTTTTTTTGTGGTGGTTGTAGTTGTAACCGGCTTCTTTGTAGTAGTGGTTGTAACAACAGGCTTTTTAGTCGTTGTTGTGGTAACAACAGGCTTCTTTGTTGTAGTTGTTGTTACAGTAGGCTTTTTAGTTGTAGTTGTCTTTTTAGTAGTTGTCGTAAGCCTTGTTGTGGTGGTCGGCTTTGTAGTCGTGCCGATTGTAGTTGTTGTTTTCTTTGAAGTTGTTACCTTCGGGGTTGTTGTGGTTTTAGAAGTCGAATTTGCCTTTGAGGTGGTTGTAGTATTCTTTAAAGAAGTAGTTGTGTTTATCTTCGTAGTAGTGGTCGTAGAATTTGTGTTAGTTGTTGTTATAGTCGTAGTTGTTGTGTCAGGCGTGGTTGTGCTGGTTGTTGAGCCTTCCTGACTATCCACCGAACCTGAATTTTCAGGTATCTGAGTAGTAGTGTTTACAGGTTCTGTTTCTGAATTCTCTCCGTTTTTGTCTGTGGTATATATAGAAACAGAAGTTCCGTCTGATATACCGCTTGTTCTCTTGTTGTCATTGACAGGTGTAGTTATTCCCGTCTTGCTTTTCTCTGCATTATTATTGCTGAGAGGGTCGTCGATTTCAGAACAGCCTGCAAAAATCATACTCAAAGCAAGCAATGATAATATGTATAATTTTTTCAAGTTGTACCCTCCTTTGTATTTTAAAAATTGTTTAAAAAACTCTTGACAAATTATTCCTATGGTGTTATACTCATAACTGTACTACTCGGAGTAGTACAGTTATATCCGAACCACTTGTATAAACTATAATACAATTATACTATACAAGTTATCCGGTTGTCAATGTAATAATATTGGTAGTGATACTTTTATTTTCAAATCACACAAACTAAAAAACGAAAGGGGTTTTTAGATGAAATTCTGGAAAAGGCAGTTAAAAAAGTCTAATCGGGGTCTGATTCTTGCACTGATACTTATTATCGGCGTGACTATTTACACCCTGATTGACAACAACAGTTTTAAAAAGGAAAAGCCTGAAATCGAAGAGCTTATCTCTTCTTATATCAAGGAAATGGGCGATTATGCCGTGACGCCTGAGGAGTTTACCAAAACGACAGAAATCAGCGACAAGGAATTCAAACCATATCAGGATGAATACAATAAATTCATAAATAACTACTGGGTTTATAAAAAGAGAAATCCCAATTCTTTATATTGGGAATGCCTTATGACTGACGCAAAGGATATGTATTCCGATTTGATGAATAACACAAAGGAAAATCACGTTATTTCTGCCGTATATGACGCACGTGATATCAAAATCCGTAAGGCAGGCCCTAACTGTGCCACAGCTACATTTAAAGTTTACATAGTAGCTGAAACAGTGGGCGACCCGAATATTATTACACCAATGTATCCTGAAAGCTTAGGCTGGTACTCAGATGAAGGTGATTTGACAAAGAAAAACAAGCTCAGACTCGAAGGCGAATATGAGGCTACTCTCGAAAGAACCGCTGACGGCTGGAGATTCTATGACAGTAGCGGATATATTACATCGGTTGAAGAAATCGACATCGGGGAATAAGGAGGTAAAGTATGGAAAACAACAGAACTATCGCCCTTAAAATCAGCGGTCTTAATAAAACCCTCGGCAAAAAGCATATCCTTCATGATATCGACCTTGAAGCATACAAGGGCGAGGTGTTTGGATTTTTAGGCCCGAACGGTGCAGGTAAAACTACTACAATCAAAATTATCGTAGGTCTTCTCTCACTTGACGATGGCGAAATCGAAGTAAACGGCTTTGATATCAGAAAGAATTATGAGAAAGCTCTCGAAGGTATCGGCGGAATTGTTGAAAACCCTGAAATGTATAAACACCTTACAGGAAAGCAGAATTTAAGACAGTATGCCCGTATGAGAAGTGGCATTACAGAAAAAAGAATCAACGAGGTTGTAAATCTCGTAGGACTTTCAAACAGAATTGACGAAAAAATCAGCAAGTATTCACTTGGTATGCGTCAGCGTCTTGGTGTTGCACAGTCAATTCTTCATCACCCGTCTGTGCTTATTCTTGACGAGCCGACAAACGGTCTTGACCCTGCGGGAATCAAGGAGCTTCGTGATATTCTGAAGGAGCTTGCGCATAAGGAAAATATCTGTGTAATTGTTTCAAGCCACCTTATGAGCGAAATGGAGCTTATGTGTGACAGAGTAGGAATTATTTCAAACGGTAAAATGCTGGGCGTTTACACAATAGAGGAAATGATTAACGCAAACAAAAACGGAGTTATCGAATATGATATCGAAGTAAACGACACAGAAAAAGCTTCTGAGGCGCTTGAAGGAAGAGATTTCAATGTAAACGATATGATAGTTACTGTTTCTGTTTCTTCAGACAACTCAAAAGCTGAAATTTCAAAGATAATAAGCGACCTTGTAAAGGGTGGAACAGATATTTATTATGTTACTCCTAAGGAAAACAAAAAGCTTGAAGATGTATTTATTGAAATAACAAATTCGGGAGGTGTTCAGATTGATTAAGATGTTCAGACTTATTGAAAATGAATTTATCAAGTCATATAAAAAACTCTCCACAATTATCCTTTTTGTAATGGTGTTTGTCATTTGTATCGGATTTACTGCATTGATGTTTTTTAATGTAGAGCAGGAAAAACAGTGGTTAGGAGATACAGTCATAGAACAGCCCGATTACGACCAGCTTATAAGTGACGCCGAGCTGGAAAAATACACAGGCTACGAGCTTAAAATCGAAATGTTTGAATATATGAAAAAGCATAACGTTATGTGGAATTGGAGATACGAA
Source organism: Ruminococcus sp. (assembly GCA_015066705.1). Taxonomy (GTDB): domain Bacteria; phylum Bacillota; class Clostridia; order Oscillospirales; family Ruminococcaceae; genus JAAZZIT01. The sequence continues at coordinate 63,893 of SVNV01000008.1, read as the reverse complement.
GCCTGTGAGGAGGCTTTTTCATATGAAACAAGCTACGCTACTGACGAAGACGGAAATTTCACAGACGAGAAAACAGTCGTATACACCTACGACGAGGCAACCCGTAAGGAAATGCTTTCAATAATTGAAAAAAATGATTGGAAAGCCTACTGTCAGTATATGATTGACAGCTATAAGAAAATGGATACTCCTGAGGATTTATACTGGGAATACCAGTACAGAATTGACAACAATATTCCTTTCCCTGACGGATTTATTACAAATGAAGATTACAAAAACATTCTTATCACTGACATAGCCGATGCTAAAGAAATGATAGCTATAGGCACAATCTCCAAAGAAGAAGCAGAAGCATATAAAAACAGTGTAAAACTCGGTCTTTACAGACTCGAAAACAATATAGCAGTTAATGTTGCCGATTACTCCACAGAGGAAATGCCCGCACTCAATATCTGGGTTTGTCTTACAAATTCTCCGATGATTATTTCTTTTATCGGACTTCTTGTTGCAGTCCTTGCAGGAAGCATTATTGCTAACGAGTTTTCACAGGGCACAATAAAATTTCTTCTCATAAACCCTGTTAAACGCTGGAAGATTTTAGTTTCCAAATATATTACCTGTATTGTTACGGGCTATGGCTTTATCCTGATTTTCTACGTGTCGACCATTCTTTTGTCAATGTTATTCTTCGGAACATCAGACATCGGTGCAGACTACATAAAAATCGTAAACAACGAAATCGTCACTACCTCAGGTCTCGGCTATATCTTTAAGCTGTTTATGCTCAAGAGCATTGACGTTGTTGTATCTGTAACTCTTGCGTTTGCTGTTTCGTCGCTTACAAAAAGCTCCGGTCTTGCAACAGGATTATCTGTATTTTCACTGCTTTCAGGAAGCGCAATCGTTCAGCTTCTTGCGACATTCAAGCAGGACTGGGGAAGATACCTCATCTGGTCAAACACAGACCTGAAGGCTATCGCAGAAGGCAATTCATATTACCCTAACCATTCGCTTGGCTTTGCAATTATAGTAATTTTAGTTCATATGCTGGTTTTCGGACTTGTCGCATGGGACGGATTTACAAAAAAGGAAGTATAGTTCAGTTTACAGTTGATAATGGACAATTATGGTGTTGCCTACGGCAACGGGTAAAAAATTAAGCGTACAGAGAAATCTGTACGCTTTATTTGTGCATTGTAAATTATGCATTGTGCATTGTAAAAAGATAAGTTTTTAAAATCGCAAGCTGGGTTTTTGCGTCGGGTAACTCGCCATTCATTGCCATTCTGTATGCCTCCTCAAGTGGAATTTTTACCACATCAAGAAACTCGTCTTCATCAAGTGACTGCTCAGAAAAAGTCAGCCCTTTTGCAAGATACATATAAATGATTTCCGTGTCATAAGCTACCGTCGGATAAAGACAGCCAAGGGGGATAATTTCCTTTGCCTCTGCACCCACCTCTTCTTTCAGCTCACGGATACCACATTCAAGCGGATTTTCGCCTTTTTCGAGCTTCCCCGCAGGAACTTCCGTAAGTATCTTTTTAAAAGGATAACGGAACTGTCTGACAAAAATAACCTCTCCCTCATCAGTAAGCGGAACAACACAGACTCCACCATTGTGGTGAATTACCTCACGGAAAGCTTTTTCGCCGTTTTCAAGCATAACGGTATCTCTTGTAACGTCAAGAATTTTCCCTTTGAAAATTTCTTCAACAGATAAAGTTTCTTCGCTTAAATGCATTTGTTTACCTCTTTTCTTTGGATTGTGGTTGTTTATATATAGTATAGCATACTAATTGACAAATGACAATGGATAATTGTGCATTGTTAAATCGAGCCTATGCGAGCCGATAACACCCGAGCACGCAAATTTTAAAACCCTATCAAATGTGTGGCGAGGGTAGGTGGCACTGGCGCCAGCGCCAGTTGACAAAATGAGGAAAATGTGCAATAATATATATTTAGTGATGAAAGGAGAATTGGCTTATGAATAATTATTTCAGTTTTTCTTTCTTTGGTTTTCAAAGAAGGAATTTCCGAGTCTGAAACATACTTTTTTTGAAACCAGAATTAACGACGAAAGGATAATTTAAAATGAGAAAAGAACTCTCAAAACTTTATGAACCTAATCAGGTTGAAGATAAAATTTATGCCTTCTGGCAGGAAAATAAGTGCTTTCACGCTGAAAGAGACCCTGAAAAGAAGCCTTATACAATCGTTATTCCGCCACCAAACGTAACAGGTCAGCTCCATATGGGACATGCCCTTGACGAAACCTTGCAGGATATCCTTATCCGTTATAAGAGAATGAGCGGATATAGCGCATTGTGGCTTCCGGGTACAGACCATGCGGCACTTGCTACTGAAGTTAAAATCGTAGAGGCTATGCGTAAGGAAGGCCTTACTAAGGAAATGCTCGGTAGAGAAGGCTTTATGAAACGTGCGTGGGAATGGAAGGAACAGTATGGAGGAAGAATTGTTGAACAGCTTAAGAAACTCGGTTCTTCCTGTGACTGGGACAGAGAACGCTTTACTATGGACGAAGGCTGTAGCGAGGCTGTTAAGGAAGTTTTCGTAAAGTACTACGAAAAAGGACTTATCTATCGTGGCGAAAGAATGATTAACTGGTGCCCTTGCTGTATGACTTCACTTTCAGATGCTGAGGTTACTTTTGAGGACCAGGCAGGCCACTTCTGGCATATCAGATACCCTCTTAAGGACGGTAGCGGATATGTTGAAATTGCTACAACAAGACCTGAAACACTTCTCGGAGATACCGCTGTTGCTGTAAACCCAGAGGACGAAAGATATAAGGATATTGTGGGTAAAACTCTTATTCTCCCACTCGTTGGCAGAGAAATCCCTGTTGTTGCTGATGACTATGTAGAAATCGGCTTTGGTACAGGCGTTGTAAAGATTACTCCTGCACACGACCCTAACGACTTTGAAGTTGGTAAGAGACATAACCTTGAAGTAATTAAGGTTATGACAGACGACGCTAAGATTACTGATGACTACCCTGAATACGCTGGTATGGACAGATATGAGGCAAGAAAGAAAATTGTCGAGGATTTGGAAAAGGGTGGCTTCCTTATCAAGGTTGAGGACTATAACCATAACGTTGGTACTTGTTATAGATGTGGTACTACCGTTGAACCTGCTGTTTCAACTCAGTGGTTTGTAAAGATGGCTCCTCTTGCACAGCCTGCTATCGACGCTGTTAAGAAGGGTGAAACTAAATTCGTTCCTGAAAGATTTGATAAAATCTATTATCACTGGCTTGAAAATATCCGTGACTGGTGTATTTCAAGACAAATCTGGTGGGGACATCAGATTCCTGCGTTTTACTGTGACGACTGTGGCGAAATGGTTGTTACTAAGGAAAAGAGCGCTACTTGTCCTAAGTGTGGTAAGGCTATGCGTCAGGATGAGGATACTCTTGATACATGGTTCTCATCAGCACTCTGGCCATTCTCAACTCTTGGCTGGCCTGATAAGGACGCTGAGGACTTTAAGTACTTCTTCCCTACAAATACTCTCGTAACAGGCTACGATATTATTTTCTTCTGGGTAATCAGAATGATGTTCTCATCTCTTGAATGTACAGGAAAACCACCGTTTGATACTGTACTTATTCACGGACTTGTAAGAGATGCTCAGGGCAGAAAAATGTCAAAATCATTGGGCAACGGTATCGACCCACTTGAAATTATCGACCAGTATGGTGCAGACGCATTAAGACTTATGCTTGCAACAGGTAACTCACCTGGAAACGATATGAGATTTATCGAAGAAAAGGTTAAGTCAAGCAGAAACTTCGCTAATAAGCTCTGGAATGCTTCAAGATTTATTATGATGAATCTCCCTGAAGAGTTCAAGGCTGATAAGCTTCCGGAAAACCTTGCTGTTGAAGATAAGTGGCTTGTTTCAAAGTTCAATACACTTGCTAAGGAAGTTAACGAAAATCTTGATAAATTCGAGCTTGGTGTTGCCGCACAGAAGATTTATGACTTTATCTGGGATGTATACTGCGACTGGTATATCGAACTTACTAAGCCAAGAATTATCGCAGGCGGAGAAACAGCTACTACTGCACAGGGCGTACTTGTATGGGTTATGAAGGGAATGCTTAAGCTTCTCCACCCATTTATGCCTTATATCACAGAAGAAATCTGGCAGGCACTTGTAAATGACGGCTCAATCATTATGACTTCAGACTTCCCTGTATATGACGAAAAGCTTTCATTCCCAGAGGAAGAAAAGTCATTTGAAATGGTAATCGACGCTATCCGTGGCATCAGAAACAGACGTGCGGAAATGAACGTTGTTCCGTCAGTTAAGGCTAAGCTTTATATCGAAACTGCTGAAAAGGATACTTTTGCAGCTGGAAAAATGTTCTTTGAAAGACTTGCTTCTGCAAGCGACGTTGAAATTGCTGATAAGTGGGATATTGCTGACAGCGTAACTGTTGTTACAGACGTTGCAAGAATTTTCATTCCGCTTTCTGATATTGTTGATACAGAAAAAGAGCTTGCAAGACTTGATAAGGAAAAACAGGCTGTTCAGAAAGACCTTGATTTCCTTAACGGAAAGCTTAATAATCAGGGCTTCTTAGCTAAAGCTCCTGAAAAGCTCATCGAGGCTGAAAAGGCAAAGCTTTTGAAGGCTGAAGAAAAAATGGCTAAGATTATGCAGTCAATCGAGGCTCTCAAAAAGTAAAAAAACAAAAAACGGAGTGTAGAGAAATCTACGCTCCGTTTTTTGGTATTATTGGATATCTATAAATTCAGCATTAAAACAAGGAAGTGTTATTAACTGACCGTAAATGGCAGTATACGATGTTTCACCATTTAATTTGCCATACATTGTTACAATGTCGTTTTCGAGAATTCGTGGTTCTGATGTGGAACGTCACGTTTGCTATTTCGTCATAAACAAAATTCCAAGTGTGTTTGGTCCGCAGTGACAGGAAATAGAACAGCTTGCAATCGTTGTGTGAACTTCCTTGAATGGGTGAACTCTTTCAATAGCATTCTTAACAACCTCAATGTAGCTCTCGTCAATTCCTGAATGTGTAACAAAAACCAAGCTGTCATCAATGTTTTCATACTTGGAAAGCTCTTCCTCAACATACTGCTCAAGCACCTTGTCAAGCTTTCCTCTGAATTTCTTACCAACAGTCATACTGCCGTCAGCATTGTTTACCTGAATACAAGGCTTTAAGTTGAGAAGATTTGCGCCCAGTGCAACAACTGTGCTGCAACGTCCTCCTGCCGCCATAAATTTCAAAGTATCAAGAACAAAGCTTGAATGAACCTTTTTTGCCATAGCGCTTACCTGCTCAGCAACCTCCTTAGCAGAAAGCCCCTGTTCAATAAGCTGACCGGCTCTTACTACAAGATGTCCGATACCTGTTGAAAGATTACATGAGTCAACAGCATAAACACCTTCCAGCTCCTCAGCAGCAAGAACAGCATTTTTGTGTGAACTTGATAAAGCACTTCCCAGATTGATATGAACAACTTCGTATCCTTCATCAACAAATTTCTTGAAAAATTCCTCGTATTCGCCGATGTTTACAGCTGATGTCTTTGGCAGGATTTTTTTATCGTAATACGCCTGAAAGATTTCCGGTGGCGTAATATCAACGTTGTCAAGATACTCTTTTCCATCGAGAATAATATGAAGTGGAAAATAGGTTACATTATATCGTTCTTTTAATTCATTGTCAAGGTCGCAGGTTGAATCTGCTGTGAGAATAACTTTCTTTGACATATTTCTTTTACCTCATTATAAGAATTTGATATTATAATTTTATCACAACACCGTCTGACTTGCAACTTTTTTCAAAGAATTTTAGCAATCTGCACAACATTACACCGTCAGATTTGTCATTTTAACCACAATCACTGTTCATTTGACAATTTTTCTACTTTGAGTTATACTTTAAAAGTAAAAGGAGAGATTCTATGAAATTCAGACCTTGTATAGATATTCATAACGGCTGTGTAAAGCAGATTGTAGGGGGAAGTCTCAGGGACAACCGCAACACAGCGATTGATAATTTTGTTTCCGAAATGAATGGTGATTTTTATGCAAAGCTATATAAAAAGCACAACCTCACAGGGGGGCACATAATCATTCTCAACCCCGAGGGCAGTGAGTTTTACAAAGCTGATGTAAATCAGGCAAAGCTTGCTCTTGAGGCATTTGAAGGCGGACTTCAGGTAGGCGGGGGAATAAATCCTCACAACGCAAAAACTTTTCTCGATATAGGCGCAAGCCACGTTATAGTGACCTCTTTTGTTTTCAAAAACGGGATTTTCAACGAGGAAAACCTAAAAAAAATGCTTGAAACAGTAGGGAAAGATAAACTTGTACTTGACCTCAGCTGTCGCAAGCGTGACGGGAAATACTACATAGTAACCGACCGCTGGCAGAATTTCACCGACGTGGAGCTTTGCGAAAAAACTATTGATGCTCTTTCAAAAAGCTGCGACGAGTTTCTGATTCACGCCGTTGATGTCGAGGGAAAAGCAAGTGGAGTCGAGGAGGAAATCTGCGAAATGATGGGGGATTTCTGTGAAATTCCGTCAACCTACGCCGGAGGAATTTCCTCTCTTTCGGACATCGAAATCATAAGACAAAAAGGTAAAGGTAAAATCGACTTCACAGTAGGGAGCGCCCTTGACCTTTTCGGCGGAAAAATCCCTTTTGATAGTCTTTTGAATATATAAAAAATCAAGGCATCAGTTTAAAGTGGATAGCCATAAAGAAGTATATTATATGAATTTATCGGGGGAGACCTTTCTGAAGAAAGGTTGTCCCCCGAACCCCCATCCAAAGACTTTAATATTAAAATAGTTATCCCCCGCTTAGCGGGGGATAACTATTTTAAATGCTGAAGTTTTAGGAAAGGAGTTTGAGGGATAACCCTTTTTCAAAAGGGTTTCTCTCAATAAGTCCGTGTAATACTTCTCTGTGACCACTCACCTTAAACTGATGCCTTTTTCAATACCGTTAATGATAAAGGTGGGGCTGTAAATTCCCTGTTTTCGATAGGGGTAGTATTTCTTTTTCCCTCGGCGTCAAGTCTTACAAAATACCTTCCGCTATTCCACAAATCCCAAGGGATTTCAAAGGTTTTTTCGCAGTTATACGGGTTTATCATAACCACATAGCACCGGTCAAAGCCCGTAAGTGAATAGAGAATAAGATTGTTGTCCTGCTGTTTGTGGAATTTATGACAGCTTTCAACCTCGCCCTTAGTGGAAAGTCTGAAAAGCGGTGATGACTTTCTCAGAGCAATCAGCTTTTTGTAATAGTCGAAAACATCCTTGTACTGCGCTTTTCTTTCCCACTTGATTGAGTTTGTGTAATCGGGAGCATTGTAGCTGTTTTCGTCATAGATATTCCAGTCGTTCGGAGCTTCGCCGTCGGGAAGGATTTTAGGCTTTGTGCGTAAAAAATCCTGACCGCAGTGGATAAACGGCACGCCCTGTGACAGAATTACAATTCCCGCCGCAAGCTTGTCCATTTTAATTCTTGTTTCTTCACTCTCGTCCTTGACGCTTATGCAAAGCTTGTCCCAGACGGTGTTGTTGTCGTGAGCCTCACAGTAATTTATAGACTGTGTAGGTTCAAATGCCCAACAGCATTCCTCGTGGTGACCCTTGAGCTGATAGTGCGGAACACACCCCGTAAGCGCTCTGCAGATAGTTCCCACAGCATTCATATTTCCGCTGACAAATCCTCTGTCATAGGCGTTGAAGGTTCCGCCTTTTACTCCGTCACGGATATTGTCGTTAAAAAGTCCCACTCTTCCGAAAGAATGGCTGTTCCATTTGTAAGCCAGCTTGTCCGAAGCAAGAGGCGACTCTCCGCCTGTCCAGCCCTCTCCGTACATAAGAAGCTGAGGATTTATTTTATCAAGCTCATCTCTGAGGTAATTTACAGTTTCAATATCGTGAAGCGCCATAAGGTCAAATCTGAAGCCGTCGATTTTATACTCGGTAACCCAGAATTTCAGACTGTCGGCAATATATTTTCTCACCATTTTTCTTTCGCTTGCAGTTTCACAGCCACAGCCCGAACCATTGGTAAACTTCCAGTCCTTTGTTCTGTGGTAATAAAAGGGAAAGCTCTTGTGAAATGCCGATTTATCGCTGAAATAGGTGTGGTTGTAAACCACGTCCATAATAACGCCTATTCCTTTTTTGTGAAGCGCCATAACAAGCTTTTTAAATTCCTTTATACGCTTTTTGGGGTCCTCTGCATCGGTAGAATAGCTGCCCTCAAGACAGTTGTAGTTCTTAGGGTCATAGCCCCAGTTGTACTGTGCCTTGTGAGGCTTTGACTCGTCAACAGTCGCATAATCCTCAACAGGCAGAAGCTGAACGTGTGTAACTCCCAGCTCAACCAGATGGTCGATTCCTGTTTTAACGCCCTTGCAGGTTGTTCCCGACTGAGTAAATCCTAAGAATTTTCCTCTGTTTTCAAAGGTGACCCCACTGCTTTCATCAATGGTGAAATCCCTGACGTGAGTTTCGTAAATAACAGCGTCGCAAGGCGTTTTACACTGAGGATTTTTAACCTTGTCCCAGCCGTCGGGATTTGTTGTGGAAAAATCCACAATAGCGCCTCTTTCGCCGTTTACTCCGCAAGCCTTGGCATAAATGTCGATAGTTTCTTCCTTCTGCTCATAAAACTCGTAGGTAAATGTATAGAAATACCCGTCGAGATTTCTCAGAATTTCAACAAACCACACGCCTGTCCGATGTCTTTCCATCGGCAGTGTCTCAACAAGATTATTACCGACTCCGTCGTTGTATATTTTCAGATAAACTCCGTAAGCACGAGGCGACCAAGTGCGGAACTGTGTTTTTCCGTCAACAATAACAGCGCCCAAATCATCTCCGCCGTAAAAATGCTTATCGTCAAATTCCTTATAATCCTTTACATATGGCATAAATTGCCGTTCCTTCCGTGTTTTTTAAGCTCTTTCTGCGAGCTTCATTCCCTGTCTGATAATTGTTTCCGCACCCTCATTTGTGCGTCTAATCAATTCCTCAGGACAGATAACCGCATCTTTTTTCACCAGCACAACAACTGTTGAGCCACCAAATTCAAATCTGCCCTTTTCTTCGCCCTTGGAAACCCTGCGTTTACCCTTGTGGTTATTAGAAATCTTCCCTACCATAGTAGCGCCAATTTCCATCTGGATAACCTCTCCGAATGCTTCGCTGTCAATAACGCAGTATTCTCTTGCGTTTTCCTTGAAAACCTCTACGTGAGAAAAAGCCACAGGATTAACTGTATGAAAAACGCCCTTTATGTGTCGGTCAGCTCTTTTTTCGCCGTCACAAGGGTAACAGTACCTGTGATAATCGTCAACAGTAAGTCTTATAACAAAGGCGTAACCGCCCTTGAATTTTTCTGCCAAATCACAGCATTTAAGAAGTGATTTCAAGCTGTATTTCCCACCCTTGATTTCAAAAACAGCATTTTCGTCAAGCTGATAACAGCTGACTTTTCCGTCAGCAGGAGAAACAAGAGCCTTATCCTCCTTGCAGATTTCACGTTTACCGTCTTTGATTTTTCTTGTAAAAAAGTCGTTATAGCTTACAAAATCACGGTTTTCATACTGTGACATATCAATATTGTTAATTTTTATAAACGGCTTTATCAGTGCCTTTGACAAAGATGTGCTCAGAAAAAATCCACCTGCCTTTGAAACAGCGGGCGAAACGAGTACTTTAAGAAAAAGCTTTCCCAATGATGTTTCATAAAGCAGGTCAAGAAGTCTGTCCTGAGAAGTTTCTTTTTCAAAAACATTGCCCTCAAGGTCATAGTATCTCATTACAGCTTACCTCTTACAAATCCGGCAATAATAATTACTGCAAGTATTCCAAGAATGAGAAGACCCTTGAGCTTCGGCTTTCTTACTTTGATGTTAAGTACAAAAAGCAATGACAATAAAATTATAAAGCTCTGGAAAAAGTAAGGGAAGAAAGCTTCACTCATATAGCCCTTACCTATATAAAGAAGAGGCAGAATGATTGCTACAGAAGTAACAGGAAGTCCTTGATATTCCTTTCTGTTTTCGTCAGTTGTACGCTGACGCTCCTCCTCCATAACGTTAAAAAATCCAAGTCTTATAACTCCGCCAAGAATAATCGCCATAGCAGAAACAATTCCCAGACCGTGATTAAGTCCGAAGGAATAGCTTATAACTCCCGGAAAAACAGTAAAGCAAACCAAATCACAAAGGCTGTCAATCTGAATGCCAAAAACCTTTTCCTGTTGGTTTCTTGTCTTGCAGGCTCTTGCGATTTTTCCGTCAAAAAGGTCGCACACTCCCGATAAAAGCAGGCACAAAAACGCTATGGAGTATTCGCCCTCAATAACCTGAGTCATTCCGAAAACCGACGATAAAAGTCCGATATAGGTCAGAATAACCGTATAGTTATAAAATCCTATCATAATAAAAGTCCCCTGTCAGTTATTTGTGATTACTTGAAAACTACCGCCATAATACCTACGGTTACGATAATCTGAAGAATACAAAGTCTGAAAACAGTCTGTGTATCACTCCACTTTTTGTTTTTACGCATATGGTCGTGAATAGGAGTTCTTACATTTGCCATGAACTTCTTCCACTTAAGATATCTGATTGCAGAAAGCTTGACAAGTCCAAGTCCGCCGTCAATAATGATGATAAGTGCACAAGGAATAAACATCAGCGGTGCAGTAGACTTCATAAATGCGATTGCAAGCACAACACCAAGTGCTCTTGAACCGGCGTCACCCATAAGAAGCTTGCTTGGTGAAGCGTTGAACCATAGATAAGCGAGAATGCTGGCAATCATCACAAGCAGAATTTTTTCAAAGCTTTCATCACAATCAAGCTTGTGAATGAGAATAAGTGCAGAAATCAGTGAAATAACTGTCAGACTTCCGCAAAGTCCGTCAACGCCGTCTGAGCAGTTTGTAACATTGATGCTCACCCACACAAGAATTGTGCCTAAAAGGATAAACACAACCGCAGGAAGCTCAATGTCTACTCCCAGTGTGGCAATAACAATTTTTGATGAGTTGTAATACCAGTATGAAATAGCGGCACCAAGAGAAATGATAAGGTCAAGGATTCCCTTTTTAAGCTCGCTCCAGGGAGTTGATGAAGCATCATCAAGATACCCCGTAATCATTGAGCCGAAAATAAGAAGCAGATATGCAATGTATTCAACATCAAGACTGATAACAACAACGGTGGAAATTACAAACGCAAAAATCATAATGATTCCCGCGCCTCTCGGCTTCCCTTCACTGAGAGTGCCGTTGTGAGCGAATTCTCTTCCCTGGTCCTTAGGCAGAACATTCTTAAATACAGAAATTCCCACAAAAGCAATAAAGAAAGCTATTGCAACACCAACAGCTGTTTCAATCCCTCCGTACTTTCCGTTAAATAAAATTTCAAGCATAAATCATCGTCCTTTGAAAATTAGTCTGTCAAAAAAACATATATACATTATTATACTATATTTTAAAACATTTTTCAATATGTATTTTACAAATCCATTTTTGTGTAAAAAACTAAAGGCTGTTAATAAGTTCCTCTTGAAAAAACAAGCAGTTTGTATTAAAATAAAAGCAGTGTTATTCCTTTAAGAAAGAGGTGTCAATGTGACTTTAAAACAAAAGGCTTATGAAATCTGTTCCCGCCTTGAAAATTACTATCCCGATGCGAAATGCTCTCTTGTTTACGAAAAACCCCACGAGCTGATGATTGCAGGACGGCTTTCCGCACAGTGTACCGATGCGAGAGTAAACATCGTCACAAAGGTGCTTTTTGAAAAATACAAGACTGTTAAGGATTTTGCTGAGGCTGATGTCAAGGATATTGAGGAAATCATCAAGCCCTGCGGTCTTTATAAAACGAAAGCACAGTCGGTTGTTGAGATGTGCAGACAGTTGCTTTTGAATTTTGGCGGGGAAATCCCTAAGACTATCGAGGAACTGACAACTCTTTCAGGTATCGGAAGAAAAACCGCAAACCTCATTATGGGAGACGTTCATAATCTTCCGGCAATAGTTACAGATACCCATTGTATCAGAATCTGCGGAAGACTGGGGCTTACAAAGAATAAAGAGCCTAAGAAGGTTGAAGATGATTTAAGAAAAATCATTCCGCCTGAAAAATCATCGGATTTTTGTCATAGACTTGTTATTTTCGGACGTGACATCTGTAAGGCAAGAGGCGAAAGATGTGAGGCCTGCCCTCTCAGAGAGCTTTGTAAAAGCCACAAATAACCTTATTATATAGTATGCAACACTATTAAAACAAGACAAAAACGGAGTACAGAAAATCTGTACTCCGTATTTTTGCTTATTAAATCCGTCTGCGAAGCAGACACCTTAATTGTCAATTGTCAACTGTCAATTGTCAATTGTTAATAAACTTTTCCTCGTCAGCCCAGCTGTAAAGCTTTCTGATTTCTTCGCCGACAACCTCTGATGGGTGTTCACTTCCGAGCTTTCTCATAGCCTTGAAGTGTACCTGTGAGCCGGCGCTTGACATATCAAGCAGGAAGTCCTTAGCAAAAGTACCGTCCTGAATGTCAGCAAGAACCTTCTTCATAGCCTTCTTTGTTTCCTCAGTAATAATCTTAGGACCTGTGATGTAGTCACCGTATTCAGCAGTATTTGAGATTGAATATCTCATTCCTGAGAAGCCTGACTGATAGATAAGGTCAACGATAAGCTTCATTTCGTGGATACATTCAAAGTAAGCGTTTCTTGGGTCGTAGCCTGCTTCAACAAGAGTTTCAAAGCCTGCCTGCATAAGTGCACAAACACCTCCGCAAAGTACAGCCTGCTCGCCGAAAAGGTCAGTTTCAGTTTCTGTTCTGAAGTTTGTTTCGAGAACGCCTGCTCTTGCGCCACCGATACCGAGAGCGTAAGCAAGTCCGATTTCTGTTGCGTTTCCTGTTGCATCCTGTTCAACAGCGATAAGACAAGGAACACCCTTACCTACCTGGTATTCGCTTCTTACTGTGTGTCCAGGACCCTTTGGTGCAATCATAATTACGTTTACGTTCTTTGGTGGAACGATACAGCCAAAGTGAATGTTAAAGCCGTGTGCAAATGCGAGAGTCTTTCCTTCTGTGAGGTAAGGCTCGATTTCTGACTTGTAAAGAGCAGCCTGCTTTTCGTCAGGAATAAGAATCATAATAACGTCAGCAATCTTAGCAGCCTCTGCTGTTGTCATAACCTTGAGTCCCTGTGATTCAGCCTTTGCCCAGCTCTTTGAACCTTCGTAAAGACCAACTACAACGTTAACGCCACTTTCCTGAAGATTGAGTGCGTGAGCGTGTCCCTGTGAACCGTAACCGATAATTGCAACTGTCTTGTTCTTAAGAACACCAAGGTTACAATCCTGCTGATAATAAATTTTATTTGCCATTTTTAATTCCTCCAATGTCTATTAAGCCTAATTCTAAGCCTGTTTTACTTTTTTACTGTGATGCATTCAGCACCCTTTTCAAGTGCAATAACACCTGTTCTTACCTCCTCGATAACACCGTACGCCTTGACGATTTCTTCAAACCGCATTACATTCGGGGTTGTATCTGCAAGCTGTAAGGTCATTGTTGTCGGGGAAATATCAATGATTTCCGCCTTTGTGATTTCAGCAAGCGTCATAATTTCGCTTCGCTTGTCGCCCGTAACGGCAATTTTCACCAAAACAAGCTCTCTTGCGATGTTCTCGTCAGCACCAAGACACTTGACCTTGATAACGTCAATGAGCTTGTTGAGCTGTTTTAAAACCTGCTCAACGGTGTATTCGTTTCCGTCAACGATAATTGTCACTCTTGAAACACTCGGGTCATCAGTAACTCCTACCGCAAGGCTGTCGATATTAAAGCCTCTTCTTGAAAACAGTCCCGAAATTCTCGAAAGAACACCCGGCTGGTTTTCAACAAGCACAGAAATTGTATGCTTCATAACGCCACCCCTTTCTATTCGTTAAGTGTTGCGTGGAAATCTCCCACAACACATTCAACGAAAAAGCTGCCCTTTTCTTCAGAAAGCTTCTTTATAGCTTCCTCGCCTTCGGACTCGTTTGTAACTCTCATACAAGGGATACCATAAGCCTTTGCAAGGGTTATAAAGTCAGGTGAGCCTTCAAGTGAAACAGCGGTAAGTCTGTCATCATAATGATTTTTCTGAAGTTCTCTTACCATTCCGAGGTAGTGGTTTGTCATAACGATAACCTTTAAATCAACCCCGTGCTGAACGGCAGTAGCAAGCTCCATAAAGCTCATCTGAAATGCTCCGTCACCACAAATAGCCACAACCTCGTGTGACTTGTCAGCAAGCTTAGCACCGATTGCCGCAGGAATAGCGTAACCCATTGTACCCATTCCGCCACTTGTAAGAAAACGTCCGCCTCTCATCTTGTAGCTTGTAGCAGTCCAAATCTGATTCTGACCTACGTCAGCAACAACCGTTGTGTTTTCAGGCATTTTATCAGAAAGCTTTGAAATAAACTTTCTCGGATTAACAGTACCCTCGTCGCATTCCTTATAAACAGGCTCTGAAACGTAGGAATTGAGCTTTTCAATCCAGTCGTCGTGTCTGTCAGGTTCAGCATAAGAAAGCATCTGTCTTAAAACGAGCTTTGCGTCACCAACCAGCGGAATATTTGTGCTGACATTCTTGCCGATTTCGGCAGGGTCAATGTCTATATGTATAATTTTTGTGCTTTCTTCAAGTAAAAGCGGCATTCTTACTGCTCTGTCGCCGACTCTTGCACCCACAAGAAACAGTACGTCACATTCCTTGACCGCCTTGTTTGCAGCCCTCACACCGTGCATACCGAGCATTCCGAAAAACAGCGGGTTGTCGTCTGAAAATGCCGAAATCCCCATCATTGTGGTAATTACGGGAATCTGCATAATTTCAGAAAGCCTTGTGATTTCTTCCTTGGCATCAGATGCGAAAACGCCACCACCAACACAGATAAGCGGTCTTTTAGCTTCTTCAAGAGCCTTGATAACTCTTTTAATCTGAGCCATATTCCCCTTACCCGTCGGCTTATAGCTTCTTATTTCAACTTTTTTGGGATATTCAAAATCAATTTCCGTATTCTGTACGTCCATAGGAACGTCAATAAGTACAGGCCCCGGTCGTCCGCTTCCTGCGATATAAAACGCTTCCTTCATTATTCTCGGCAAATCAGACGCGTTTTTGACAAGATAGCTGTGCTTAACAAAAGGTTCAGCCGAGCCTGTAATGTCAGCTTCCTGAAAAACGTCTCGTCCAATCTGGTCACAGTTTACCTGACCTGTAATACAGATAAGCGGAATAGAGTCAGCATAAGCAGTAGCTATTGCAGGAATAAGGTTTAACGCACCGGGTCCGCTTGTTGCAATACAAACTCCCGGTTTTCCTGAAATTCTTGCATACCCGTTAGCGGAATGACCGCCGTTAGCCTCGTGTCTTACGAGGATATGCTTTATATCGCTTTCCATCAGCTTATCGTAAAAAGGACAGATAGCCGCACCCGGATAACCAAAAACGACTTTTATCCCCTCAGCCCTGAGACATTCAACCATAGCCTCGCAAGCCTTCATTTTAGCCAATTTATTCAGTCCTTTCAATATTTGCGGAAGTCGTTAAACAATTCCGCACTCGTCGTAATCCTTCCATCTTTCATAATACGCTTTGTTGCTCATGAGCTTATAGACGAAAAACGCAGTGGAAGCAATCACTAAGATAAGTGCGCCCATAATTGTGTAAAAGCCTTTGTTTTCTGCAGTTTTCTTCATAAAGTATCATTCCTTTCAAAAAATGAGTCAGTCTCTTTATCAGCCTTTTCTTTCTTTTGGCTATATGTAATTTATTTTAGCACACATTTCACCATAAGTCAATTATTTTAATATGTAAAAGCTGTCATTATTCCATCTTTTTTTGCATAAACATTAAAACAAGAAGCATTCCACCCTTATAAGACACAAAAACGAAAGGACTATCAATGTGAAAATCTTGAAAAATACAGTAATTCTATCTTTGTCGGTAATTGCTCTCTCGGTGGGATTACCCTTCGGGATAAACGCTCTTTCTGAAAATCAAGGCTTTAAAGAATTTGCAGACAAGCTGAAATATAAAAAACCTCAGCTTCAGATGACGGACTTTTCCGACACTCAGTCAGATACCCCTTTCTTTTCTCACGGCTTTTCAGCGGAATTCCACTGGGTCAAGGAAAACCCACCTGACAAAAATCCACCCTCTACCGACAATAAGCCAATAGAATTACCTCTTCCCGATAAGGAAATACTGTCAAAAATCCCTTATCCCGATGATATAGACGACAACGACGGCACAATTCAGGCAATGCAGTATGGTTTTTATACAGCGCCTTCTTACATAACCCTGAAAAACGGCGGTCAGGTGAGAAACTGTACCAACATTTCAAATGACACTCTTCTTGAGCTTTCAAATCAGAAACCCGACCTTAAAATCGAGCTTGATTCCTCTGAGCCTCAGGTTCTGATTTATCATTCCCACGCAACAGAAAGCTACGAGCCTTATTCAAGGGATTTCTACGATGCTGATTTTTCAAGCAAAACCACCGACATAACAAAAAATATGATAGCTGTGGGAGAAGAAATAGTTTCACAGCTCGAAGAAGCAGGCATATGTACTCTTCACGACAAGTCAATCCACGATTATCCCAGCTACAACGACGCCTATAATTCCAGCAGAAAATCAGTCATCGAAATACTTGAACAGTATCCGAGCATCAAAGTTGTTCTGGATATCCACCGTGACGGAATCGAGCGTGAGGACGGAACAAGAATTGCTCCTGTGGTGGAGGTTGACGGAGAAAAAGCAGCTCAGGTTATGATAATTTCCTGTTGTGACGACGGAAGCGGGAATATTCCCCTTTATAAAGAAAATTTCAAGCTGGCATCACTTTTTCAGAGTCAGCTTGAAACCGATTATGCGGGAATTACCCGACCTGTTTTATTCGACAGCCGATTTTACAATCAGGACCTTTCTGTCGGCTCTCTCTTAATAGAAATAGGCTCTCACGGAAATTCACTTTCCGAGGCAAAGCTGTCAGGCAGGCTTGTAGGAAAGTCCATTTCAGATGCACTAAAAAACCTTAGTGAGCCAGTAGATTAACCCGTAAACCACGCTTGCGAGAGTACCGTAAAGAATTACAGGACCACATATGATAAAAATTTTTGCACCAAGTCCTGTAACAAAGCCTTCTGTTTTGAATTCAATAGCAGGGGAAACCACCGAGTTTGCAAAGCCGGTAATAGGAACAAGAGTTCCTGCCCCTGCATATTTGGCAATACTGTGATAGATTCCAAAGCCTGTCAGCACCGCCGAAATGAAAATCAGGGTTACAGAAGTCAGAATAGCACTGCTTTTTTCAGCAATTCCCAGGGTGATATAAAGCTGTTTTATAAATTCTCCGAGTGTACAGATTGTTCCTCCCACAAAAAATGCGTAGGTACAGTTTTTTAAGGACTTTGTATGGGGTGACGCTTTTTTATACATTTTTTCGTATTCTTTTTTTGAAACCATAATACACCTCCGTAATTTATAGTATTTTCTGAAAATCCACCTTAAAATATACAAAAAAACAGAAACCTTTAGTAAAAAAGATTTCTGTGTAACTGTTTTTTCGGTTTTTGCATACAATGTACTATTATAAATCCACGTGAGCAATAAAAATCCCCGATTCTTCAATGTCAATGTATGCGTAGGCAGGCTTTTTACCGTCTCTCGGACAGCTGGCACTGGAGGGGTTGAGAATGTAAATACCGTTGAAATAGTTGTTGACTCTTTCGTGGAGATGCCCGAAGCAGACAATGTGAGCGTTGTTGTAAAGTGCATTTGTAATAAGCTTGTCAAGGCTGAAGTTTACATAATAGCGATGACCATGGGTAAACATAATTTTCTTTCCACAAAGCTCTAAAAATCCTGTGTCAGGATATAAAGAATCACTGTCACAGTTTCCGCAGACTATATGAAACTCCTTGTCAGGATATTTTTTGACAGCGCTTTCAATCTCCCTCATTCCGTCACCGAGAAAAATAAAGTGTGTGACGTCCTTATTTTTTTCAACAATTTTATCTATTGCAATTCCATTCCCGTGGGTATCAGAAAACACAACTACTCTCATTTTTATCACTCCTAAAGCTATTTTACCACAAAATCTCTTATTTCACAACAGAAAGGTTGATTTTTATGAATTTAAACGAAAAACAGCTTGACGCTCTTTTAAAAATGGCTTCAAAAAAATTAGGAACTCCTCCCGATGTTTTGAAAAATCAGCTTCAGAGCGGAAAATTCGACAGTGCAATGTCACATATGTCCCCACAGCAGAGTGCAGTTTTCAAATCGGCACTGACAGACCCTAAAATCGCAGAAAAAATGATGAATACGCCGCAGTTTCAGGAGCTTTATAAAAAGCTATCAAAATAATTACAAAAAGGAGGTTACAGCGTGGACGACCTGATGGAAAACATTCAGAAGGTAATGAATGACCCCGAAAGTATGAAACAGATTTCCGAGCTGGCTCAGATGCTGGGGCTGTCAGGGGAAGAAAAAACGCCTGTTTCTCCTCCACCTCCAAAAACCGAGCCTCAGCCGGAATTTGATTTTTCAAAGCTGTTTTCTTCTCGGCCCGAGAAGGAAAATTCAGAAGGAAACGTTGATTTCAGCAAAATATTACAGCTTTCAAAAATCTTCGAACATGCTTCAAAGCCTGATAAAAACACTCAGCTTATTCTTGCTCTCAAGCCTCATCTCAAAGAGGAATCGCAGAAAAAAGCTGACCGCCTTATAAAAATTTTCAAGCTGATGGCGGTTTATCCTATTTTAAAGGAAAGCGGTCTGATAGGAGGTGATTTGTCTGGCATACTATAACCCTCAGCAAATGGAAAAAATGCAACGTGACGCAGTAAACCGTGTCAATGAAATGCACAGGCGTGCCTCGCAGATGGTAAATCCTCAACCTCAGCCCACACCTACTGCACCTCCTCCACGACCCGCACCGCCACCAACGGAAAATCACAGAAATCCCTTTTCACCTCAGCCTCCCAAGCATATGGAAAATGACCTGATTTCATCCTTGTCAAGACTGTGGGATTTTAAAATCGACGAAGAAAAAGCCCTTATCGGAATAATTATCTATATACTTTCAAAAAATAATGCAGACCCAAAACTTCTCTTAGGGCTTGGGTATCTGCTTTTGTAATTTTTACAGAGTGAAAAAATTTCACTCTGTTTTTGTTTACAAATGTAAAAATATGTCGTATAATGTAAAAAGATGTATGCTCTATTGTAACACGGAATGAGAAAGATGGTGCTTTTTTATGAATCTGACAACTGAATACAGTATGCTCCTGTCGGTTTATGAAAAAGTAAACCCGACTCATTTTTCACAGTGCCTCGAAAGTGTTTTTTCACAGACCTATCCACCGCAACAGGTTGTTGTTGTTTGTGACGGGCCTCTCACCGATGAGCTTGATGAGGTAATCAGAAATTTCAAAAAGAGCTTTTCTGACACACTTGATGTTGTAAGACTTGAAGAAAACGCAGGCACGGGTGCTGCTGCAAATGCGGGAATCAAAGCTTGCCGTAACAACCTGATTTTAAAAACCGACAGTGACGATATATGCCGTAGTGACAGAGCGGAAATTCAGGTAGCAATGTACGAAAAAGACCCTGAGCTTGTTCTGACAGGGGGATATATAAGAGAATTTCTCGACGGGACTGACGAGGAAATCGCCATTAAAAAAGTCCCTCTTTCCCACAAAGAAATACTGAAATATGCCAAAAAGCGAAACCCTATAAATAATCCCACTATCGGAATCAAAAAGGATTTTGCTGAAAAAATCGGCGGTTTTGACGTTGACGCAAGATGTGAGGACTATGATTTTGTCTGCCGTATGCTTCACGCAGGCGCAAAGTCGGAAAACACCGACAAGATACTTCTTGACTATCGTGTAAGCCCCGACAATCTCAAGCGTCGCAAAAACTGGAGAAACACAAAATCCTTTATTCAGGTGAGATACAGAAATTTCAGACGAGGATTCTGCTCATTCTTTGATTTTCTGATTCCTACTGTGGCACAGCTTGTAATGTTTATTCTTCCTACAAGCTTTACGGGGGCAATTTACAAAAAGCTTCTGAGAAAATAATTCAATACAGAAAAAGAGCCGTTTTATTGAAAACGGCTCTTTTTTCGGAAGTTATAAAATATGAAAAACTGATAGAACGCTGTTTTTATCCGTTTGCCTCATCAAGAGTAACTTCCAGGTCAGTGATTTCTCCGTTTCTGTAAACAGAAATAGTGATTTCTTCTCCTGCCTTGTAGTCTTTCTTGATTGAGTTGAATTCCTCGATTGAAGAAATAAGCTTTCCGTTGATTCCGATAACTATATCGTTGACCTTGATTCCTGCTCTGTCAGCGGCAGAGCCTTCGTTTACTCCTCTCACAATAAAGCCCTGAGGAATATTATAGTACTGAGAATAAATCTCAGTGATGTTTTCGCCCATAATTCCAAGCTGAGGTCTGCCCTTTACGTAGCCGAACTTCATAAGGTCTTCGAAAATAGGCATTGCGTCGTCGATAGGAATTGCAAAGCCAAGTCCTTCGCCGTAGGTTGTATTGATTTTTACAGAAGTAATTCCTATAACCTGACCGTATGCGTTGATGAGAGGACCGCCCGAGTTTCCGCTGTTTATAGAAGCGTCAGTCTGAATGAGGTTCATTTCTCTGTCCTCAACAGTAAGCTTTCTGTCAAGTGCTGATACAATACCTGCTGTAACAGAGCCTGCAAGCTCAAAGCCAAGTGGGTTTCCGATAACAATAGCTGCCTCGCCCACTACCATTTCGCCTGAAGTTCCGAATTCAGCAGCAGGAAGTCCTTCCTTATCGATTTTCAAAACAGCAAGGTCTGTCTGAACATCTGCACCGATAAGCTCAGCCGGGAATGTTTCTGATTCAAGGGATTTGTCAAGAACAACCTTGAAATCGCTTCCGCCGTTGACAACGTGTGCGTTTGTAATGATATATCCGTTTTCACTGAGAATAATTCCTGTTCCTGTTACGCTGCCCTGAGTTGTCCTGCAGGAAATTCCTACAACCGACGGAGAAACCTTCTTTACAATCTCAGGAATTGTCAGCGCATCGCTTGGTGTTGAAAGCTGAATGATTGTCGGAATGTCGTTTCTTATAGTGGTGTTGTCATCAATCGCACTATTCTGTGTAACCGTCTGATTAAGTCCTGTCGGCTTGTTGCCACCGGCGCTACCGCTTCCTTTTAAAAGTGTATATGCCATTACAGCAATAGTCGCCATAGCTATCATGGTCATAAAAACAACCAACAGAATCAAGACTACTCTTCCGGTATTTTTATCCCTGCTGTTTTCCGGATAAAAAGAAAACTCGTTGTAATCTTTATGATTGTTGTTATTGTTGTTGAAATCGTTGTACATTATCTGTTTCACCTCATAATTGTTCCAAATCTTATTTTTTATAATTTCTCACTTATACAATTATAACCTTTATTGTGATAATTAAATGATAATTTTGCAAATAAATCAAAAATAGCAATGTAAAAAATTAAGGAAAATTGTTGAAATTTTTAAATCCTTTTGTTTTCACTTGAAAAAATGTAGAAAAACTGCTACAATGTATGTGTTGCTCTGCAACCTTGTATTTGATTTTTTATATTTTTTGAAAGGAAAGCTTGAGTCCATGGTTAATAAAGAACAGTTTAAAAGACTTATAGTTACTGTTGCTACGCTGGTAATTGTTTGCTGTATGGCTTTTTGCTTTATTTTTGTGTGGCACAATCTCTATAATACAAATTTCGGTGAAAAAATCGGTGAGGATTATTTCTTCTGGCAGAGAGGTAACGTCCTTCTGCTTGTAATATATATGCTTTTGTATATGGCATTTACAAAGTCCTTCAACGGCTTCAGGGTGGGATATCTCAAAACGGCAGGTCTTATCGGCTCACAGATTCTGGGAATTATTTCTACAAATGCCGTTACTTACCTGTTGATTTCACTTATGGGCAGAAGCCTTGTAGACCCTGTGCCTCTGCTTATGCTTACAGCATATCAGTTCCTTCTTGCGGCAATATGGGTAACGGGTGCTACCTATGTTTACCTTAAAATTTATCCACCAAGAAAAATGATTATCGTTTACGGAAACACAAATGCCCGTGACCTTGTTACAAAAATGAGCGAGCGTGTAGACAAATATATGATTTGTTCTTCTGTTTCAATTTCAGAGGATTTGGAAACAATCAAGGAAAAGATTCTTGATTTTGAAGCAGTAATCATCTGCGACGTTCCGTCAAACTTAAGAAACCAGCTTTTGAAATTCACATATGATAAATCCATAAGAACATATATTACGCCGAAAATTTCTGACGTTATTTTAAGAGGCAGTGAGGAAATCCACCTTTTTGATACTCCGCTTCTTCTCAGCAGAAACCTCGGGCTTACCTTTGAACAGCGTGTAATCAAAAGATTGATGGACCTTGCGATGGCTGTTATCTGTTCTGTTATTGCTTTACCGTTTATGCTCATTACAGCACTTGCAATCAAGCTTTACGACAAGGGCCCTGTTCTCTATTCTCAGGAAAGACTTACCCTTGACGGAAAGGTTTTTAAGGTTTATAAATTCAGAAGTATGATTGTTGACGCTGAAAAAGACGGCGTTGCAAGACTTGCCAAGGACAACGACAGCAGAATTACTCCTGTGGGAAAAATTATCAGAAAAATCCGTTTTGACGAGCTTCCACAGCTTATCAATATTTTGAAGGGCGATATGTCTTTTGTAGGTCCGAGACCTGAAAGACCGGAAATCGCAAAACAGTATGAAGAAACTATTCCTGAATTCCGTTACAGACTGAAAGCTAAGGCAGGACTTACCGGCTACGCACAGGTTATGGGAAAATACAATACCACACCTTACGACAAGCTCAAGCTTGACCTTATGTATATCGAACAGCAATCAATTATCCTTGATATCAGAATTCTTTTGCTGACAATCAAAACGATTTTTGTTCCGGACAGTACAGAAGGAGTTACAAACGATACAGCGGCTACCGACAGCCATAAGCTTACTCCTAAGTCTGAAATGGAAAATAAGGAAGAGATTTCGGTTTAGATATAATCTCCGAAAGGAATTACTATGACACCTAAGAAACGACAGAAGAAACCTCTTCTTGAAAGACTCCAGAAATATGAATCCCTTATAGCCGGAACAGCACTTGTAATCGGGCTTGCACTTTTTGCGGGATTTATAACTACGTTAATTATTAAAACCAAGACAGAGCTCGATTCGTTTGTAATCCGGACTTCCAGTACCCAGTGGGAAAACACAGGCTATTACGAAGCCGGTTCCAATGAGGATAATTTTACTTTTGCCATAAACCCGTCGGGAGAGACCATTGTTGAAAAATATATGCTTTTTACAGGGGTTTATCTTACTGCCGACAGTAAAGGCACCAGTGTTCTTGTTGACGATAATAACAAAAAAATAAATCAGGTTGTTTTTATTACTGATGACGGCGACAGAATTGTTGCAACCTCATCTCGCAACGGCGTTGATTTTGTTATTTCAGAAATGCCTGTTATGGGATTTATTCTTGACGGATATTATTTTAAAATTACCGAAGGCAGTGTTGAAATTGACGGCTTTAAGCTTGCAACCTTTGGTGAGATTGACTTTTCTGAAGAAACAACTACCACCACAACCGGTGTTGGTACTACTCCGACGATTACAACCACACCGCCTGAAACTACTGTTACAGAAGCTACAACTACAACCCCTCCGAAAGAGGAAACCATCAACACAACTCCTTCTGTGACAACCACAAAAAAGCCTGTGACAACTACTGTTACAACTACCAAAAAACCACAGACAACAACGGCTACTGCTTATAAAACCGACGACGAATTTATCTCTGAGGTTATTAAACTTGTAAATGAAGAACGAAAAAAAGCAGGAATTCACCCTCTTAAAGGAATGATTGCTCTTGACAAGGCCGCAACCATCAGAGCTCAGGAAATTAAAGGTAACGAAAAGAATTTCTCACATACACGTCCTGACGGAAATAAGTGGTATACAGTTTTTGCAGAGGCAGGACTTTCTCCTGATGTGGCCGGAGAAAACCTTGCTGCTGGTCAGACCACGCCTGAAATGGTTGTGGGCGACTGGATGGCTTCAGAGAGTCACAAAGA
This sequence comes from Ruminococcus sp., assembly GCA_015066705.1. Lineage (GTDB taxonomy): Bacteria > Bacillota > Clostridia > Oscillospirales > Ruminococcaceae > JAAZZIT01. The sequence continues at coordinate 39,602 of SVNV01000008.1, read as the reverse complement.
AAACATCCTCGACTCCGATTTTGATTATATCGGACTCGGCTATGTAAAATATAACGGTCATTATTATTGGGCACAGCTTTTTGCTTCATTCTGACCAGCTGAATACCTTCCTTTAAGAAATAAAAAAACTCACTATCGAAAAACGTTAGTGAGTTTATTTTTTGTCGCTTCTTCCGACAATATAATCAAGACTTACCTTGTAATAATCTGCAAGCCTGATTATCAGATTTAACGGTATCTCCCTTTCGCCTCTTTCATATTTGGAATAAAGGGATTGGTCACATAAAAGATACTGACTGATTGTCTTTTGAGTGAGGTCGTTATCCTCACGCAAATCTCTTATTCTGAGATTCATATTCATCACCCGAGTTTATTATATATTAGGAAACATTGTCCTATTGACATTTTGGACAAATAGTCCTACAATATGAAAGAGGTGATAAAAATGAGAGAATTTCAGATAGATGTTGACCTTGCATATTACAAGGAGCTGTACTTTTTTCTGTTTAACGGAATAACCGAAATAATTGTTACCCTGAAAAACGGTGCCACCTGTGAAACAGTGCTTGAAAGATTAAAGCTTCTTCAAATCGAGTCGGAAGAAAAATATATTTCACGCTAAGAAAAATAAAAAAGCACGACATTTAGTCGTGCTTTAATTTTGCTTTTTCTTAATTACTTAGCAGTGTTTGCAAGCTTAGCAAGCTGTGACTTCTTTCTTGCAGCCTTGTTCTTGTGCATAACACCCTTAGCGCAAGCCTTGTCAACCTTCTTGATTGCAGTAGCAACAGCTACATCAACGTTTTCGTTAGCTTCAACAGCAGCGTTAGCCTTCTTGATAGCAGTCTTAAGGTCAGACTTGATAGCCTTGTTTCTAAGTGTTTTTGTCTCGATTACCTTAACTCTCTTCTTTGCAGATTTAATGTTTGGCATTTAAGACACCTCCCGTTTCAAAAATATTTCGCTTATTTCGTAAAACAACTGCACGACTGAGAGGTGAGTGCAGTTTGCGATATTAAACAAGCATTAGTCTTATAATATCACAGTTGTTTTGAAATTTCAAGTACCCAGACGAAAAATTTTTGAGTTTTTTTGCCCTTTACTTTGGTTAGTTTACACATAAAACGGGAATAATAGCGTAAAATCACGCTAAGAAAGGGTTTTGATATGATAAGAACAGACCTTGCTTCAGAAAAAGAACAACAGCTCCGTACAGGTGGCAAATCCACCGAGGGAATAGAAAAAGACGAATTTTTCAAAGGAAATCTTCACGTTTCGAGAATTAACGTCACAACCGAAAAAGCCTCAGAGCTTCTTGAAAAGCCACAAGGCCGCTATGTTACTGTCACCTGTGAAAATGGCTTTGACTCAATGCCCGACAAGGTAACTCTCTATTCAGAGGCTCTTTGCTGTGAGCTTCGCAGACTTGCAGGAAAATTCAGAAATCCCCTTGTTGTCGGTCTCGGAAACGAGGCTATAACCCCTGACAGCCTCGGAGTACTTGTTTCACGCAAGATTTTTGCAACAAGACACATCAGACGGCTTGCTCCGGAACTATATTCCGACAAGATGAATGAAGTCGCAGTAATCGCAACAGGTGTCACCGGAAACACCGGTCTTGAATCCGCCGAAATAGTCAGAGCACTCTGCGAAAAAATCACTCCCGACGTGGTTTTTGCAATAGACGCTCTTGCCTGCGCTGAAATTTCTAACTTGGGTTGCACAATCCAGCTTACAGATACAGGAATTTCCCCGGGAAGCGGTGTCAAAAACGCCCGTGCCGAGCTTTCAGAAAACACTCTGGGCTGCAAGGTCATCGCTATCGGAATGCCTACCGTAATTGATATGCAGACGGCAGTTTATCAGATTTCAGACGCAGAAAATCAAAACGAAAAATTCGCCTCTATGATGGTTACTCCACGAAACATCGACTTTCTTGTAAAAAACGGTGCGACCATCATTCATACTGCACTCAACAGCCTTTTTCACCCGTCTATTTCTCCCTCGGAAATTGAAGCTCTTGTTGGATAATCTTTCGGTTTTCTGCGGTTTTTGTTGTCATATGCCCCGGCAAGGTGCGACGTTGCGTCGCACTACCCCCTGAGAAAAGAAGCACCCTTCTTTCTCAGGGGTAATGTCGCCTCTGCCGTCAGCTGAGCTGACGGCGTGAAGGGGACATCTTGCCGGGATTATGTATGTTGTGCAAAGTTACCAAAACAAGCGGTTTAAGATTATTGCATTTAACGATTTTACGCTGTTAAAGATAATTTTCTTTGACAATTTCAAATATTGTGATAAAATATATTATGTAACACTGTCTTTATTATCAGAAACTGTCTGAAAAATTCAAGAGGTGCTTACTCTATAAACTAAAAAATCTATCTTTTTAGAAAATATACAGCAAAACCGAGCTTTTTCGGTGTGAAAGGAAGGGACGTAACTATGTCTAAAATTATTGCAGTAACTTCTGGTAAAGGCGGTACAGGTAAATCTTCTATCAGTGCTTGTCTCGGATACGCACTTGCAAAACAGGGAAACCGTACACTTATTATCGAGCTTGACTTCGGTCTGAGATGTATGGATATTATGCTTGGTATGCAGGGAAACATTCCTTATGACCTCGGCGATGTAATTGACGGTTCATGCGACGTTTATAAGGCAACAACAACTGTTAAGCTTGCTAACAACCTGAGCGTTCTCTGTGCTCCTTCTGACCCGTTTGTACAGCTTAAGGCTGAGGATATTCAGAAGATTACAACAGAAATGAGAAAGTATTTTGAATACATAATCATCGACACATCTGCAGGTATCAACAACAGTGTATTTGATATCGTTACAAATTCAGACCTTATTCTTATTGTTACAACGCCAGACCCTGTTTGTGTACGTGACGCAAGAATGATGTCGGACGAATTCTATAAGAGAGGTAACCAGAAGCAGAGACTTGTTATCAACAAGGCTAATAAGAGAATTTTCGAATACGACGATATGGACGACCTCGATGCAATCATTGATACAGTAGGAGTACAGCTTCTCGGAGTAATTCCTGAGGACTCAGCTATTCCTCTTGCAACAGGTAAGGGTGCACCTCTTTCATCAAGCTCACAGGGATTCCTTGCATTTTCTGCAATTTCAAGAAGAATCAAGGGCGAACATATTCAGCTTTCTCTCAAACAGTAAACTATCTGACTTTATATTTGACTACATCATAGACGGAGGTATTATAAATGAACATCGCACTTATTGCACACGACAAGAAAAAAGAGCTCATGGTTCAGTTCTGTATTGCTTATTGCGGAATTCTGAGCAAACATACACTTTGTGCAACAGGTACTACCGGAAAACTGGTTGCCGAGGCAACAGGACTTCCGATACAGAATTACCTTAGCGGTTCACAGGGTGGCGACCAGCAGATTTCTGCAAGAATTGCTTGTGACGAAATCGACCTTCTTCTGTTTTTCAGAGACCCGATTACACCAAAGCCACACGAACCAAAGGAAAGCGACCTTCTGAGATTGTGCGACGTACATAATATTCCTCTTGCTACTAATATCGCTACTGCCGAAGCTCTTATTCATGCTCTTGAGCGTGGCGACCTTGACTGGAGAAATATTGTTAATCCAACCAAGAACAGATAATGTTTTCAGCCTTAAAAGCCTGCAAAATATTGCGGGCTTTTTGTTTTTGTCTTTGTCTGTATCCCACGCCGTTGGCGTGGGATACAGATTTTTTTCAGCCCGCAAAGTATTGCAGGTTTTTTGTTTGTTGCCTGTATTGTTTTGTGACGTTTTTGTTTTACTATATTCTTCAATATCTACCAGATTATTCCGTGTTGCAAAATTTGCCGAAATGTGGTATAATTTATTTATATTCAATCACAAAAAGAGGTCTCAATAATGAAACGAAAAATACTTTGCTACGCTCTTTGCCTTTTGACTGTTTTCGGGACAGCCTGCGGTAAGGAGAAGCCTTTAGAAAAAATCACATCAAAAACAACAACCGCCGGCGTTCTTGCTGAAATTATTACAGGAACAACCACAATAACCACAACTGCACCGCCTTCCACTACGACGGTTGCTACAACTCCCGCACCTGTCCCTGTGGGTCAATATAATAACCTTACTGGTGAAATGACTCTTTCAAAAGAAGCTGTAGGTAAACGTCCTGTGGCTGTAATGGTGAACAATATAGTAAACGCACTTCCTCAGTACGGAACTTATAACGCAGATATTATGTACGAATGCCTCGTAGAGGGCGGAATTACACGTCTTATGGCCGTTTACAGCGACTATACCAAGGTGCCTGACGTCTGCTCAATAAGAAGCTGTCGCTACTACTACCCTATGCTTGCAATGGGCCACGACGCAATCTATTTCCATTATGGGCTTGATAAAACTGTAGCTGCCGATACACTTGATAAGCTGAATACCGACCATTTTGACGGTGGCTATTGGTCACAGTATTTCCCTGTTGACAAAAACAGACAGGGCAAGTATTCAAGAGAGCATACGATTTACCTCGATGGTGATAAAATCCCTAAGCTTCTCAAGAATAGCGGAAAACGTACGAGCCTCAATGACGAATACAACAAGCCTGCTTTTAATTTCAAAAAGAAAAAGTCGGCGATTTCACAGACAAAATGTACAGAAGCCAAGATTTCATTTTCTTATAGCTATTACAGTACCTTCAAATATAATGCAAAGAACGGTACATATCTGAAATCCCATAACGGCGAGGCCCATATGGATTCAAAGGCTAAAAAACAGCTTGAATATACAAACGTTTTTTATCTCGAAACCACGACGCAGATTATCAATACCAAAAACAACCTCATAAGCGTTGACCTCAACGGCGGAAAGGGATACTATATCTCAATGGGAAATATTCTTCCGATAAAGTGGAGCCGTGCTTCTGATACTTCTCCGATTGTATTTACAGACGAAAAAGGAAACGAGCTTGAAGTGAATCCGGGCAAGACCTATATCGGCTTTGCTCCAAAAAACAAGCTCACTTACAAATAGTATGAAATACGAAAATATAGTAAAGGGACGGTTTTTAAGCCGTCCCAACAGATTTATTGCAAAGGTTATGATTGATGGTAAGGAGGAAACCGTCCACGTTAAAAATACAGGACGCTGCCGTGAACTTCTGACCGAAAATGCAACTGTTTTTCTTGAAAAATCAAAAAATCCAAACAGAAAAACTGCCTATGATTTGATTTCTGTAATAAAAAACGACAGACTGATAAATATGGATAGCTTTGCGCCTAATGTGGCTGTGGGAGAATTTATACGTGAAGGAAAACTCTTTTCCGACCTTGAATTTCTTAAATCGGAATATACCTTCGGAAATTCACGTTTTGATTTCTACGGCAAACACGGCGGAAAGGAATTTTTCGCCGAAGTGAAGGGTGTTACACTTGAAGAAAAGGGCGTTGTGAGATTTCCTGACGCACCGACTGAGCGTGGTATAAAGCACCTGTCTGAGCTTGAAAACGCCGTAAAATCCGGCTTTGAAGCGTACGTTATTTTTGTGGTGCAGATGAAAGACGTGTCACACTTTGAGCCCAATTATAAAACTCATAAGGAGTTTGGCGAAGCTCTTGAAAAAGCTCAGAAAAACGGCGTAAAAGTCCTCTGCTTTGACTGTGATGTAACACCGGAAAGTATGGCTTTAAGAGAAGAAGTAAGGGTTTGTTTGTAATATTTTGTGCATTTCTTATAGCTTGTCCGAGAGATGAAATTTCTTTTTGTGAAAAAGTAACGAAAGATAATTTTTTCGCTGTACCCCTATTGACACACCTTTGATTTTGTTGTATAATAATTAAGTCGCGTGGGAGCATAGCTCAGCTGGGAGAGCATCTGCCTTACAAGCAGAGGGTCATAGGTTCGAGCCCTATTGTTCCCACCATTATTTTCTAAGTCATTAGAAAATAATGGCCTGGTAGTTCAGCTGGTTAGAACGCTAGCCTGTCACGCTAGAGGTCGTGGGTTCGAGTCCCATCCAGGTCGCCATTTGCCTCTGTAGCTCAGTTGGTAGAGCAGAGGACTGAAAATCCTCGTGTCGTTGGTTCGATTCCGACCGGAGGCACCATACAGAACATTACGTTCTGTATAATGCGGATTTAGCTCATCTGGTAGAGCGCCACCTTGCCAAGGTGGAGGTAGCGAGTTCGAGCCTCGTAATCCGCTCCACAAACCCTGATTTGTCAAATGACAGGTCAGGGTTTTTTCTTTATTGAAAAATCCATATATATGTGATATAATCGGCTTATAGATAAATTTCAGATTATATTCGGGAGGACTTATGAAAACAGAAAAGAATATCCTGATTGCATTTATACTTAATCTTTCCTTTTCCGTGTTTGAATTTTTCGGAGGAATTATCACGGGAAGTGTTGCTATTGTTTCCGATGCAGTGCACGATGTAGGTGATGCCGCAAGCATTGGTATTTCCTATTTTCTCGAGAAAAAGAGCAAAAAACAACCTGACGAAACCTATACCTATGGTTACGCACGCTACTCTGTTCTGGGAAGCGTCATTACAACGGTGATTCTGCTTTTTGGCTCTGTGATGGTGATTTACAACGCCTTTCGCCGTATATTCAACCCCGTTGAAATCAATTACAATGGTATGATTGTTTTTGCAGTTGTAGGAGTCGTGCTGAATTTCCTGGCGGCATACATTACCCGTGAGGGCGACTCGATGAATCAGAAGGCCGTAAACCTTCATATGCTGGAGGACGTCCTCGGCTGGGCAGTAGTTTTAATCGGTGCTGTTGTAATGCGGTTTACCGATGTTTCCATACTGGATTCCATTATGTCAATAGGCGTTGCGGCATTTATTCTTGTGAATTCCCTTAAAAACCTCAAGGACGTTCTTGATTTGTTCCTGGAAAAGACTCCTGAAGGGATTTCCGTCGAAGAAATCAAGGAGCACATTTCCGAAATTGACGGCGTTATCGATGTTCATCACATTCACATCTGGAGTATGGACGGTCAGACAAATTACGCAACTATGCATATTGTTACCGATGATGACGCCGACAAGGTGAAAAAAAGTATCCGGGAGGAGCTTTCTGAGCACGGAATTTCTCACGCCACTTTGGAGCTTGAAACCAAAGACGCAAAATGCCACGAGGAGCATTGCCACGTAGAGCACAAATCCTCAGGCGGACATCATCACCACCATCACCACCACTGAAAACCTCTTTGCCTTCAAGGTAATGCTCTTATAAAAGTATTATATGCATTTATCGTGGGAAACCTTTTCGAAGAAAGGTTATCCCCTCGAGCACCCTTCCAAAGACTTTTTGTATAAAATCCCGTATAGGACAAGATGTCCTATACGGGATTTTAAATTGAAAGTTTTAGAAAAGTAGTTTGTGGCATAACCCTTTTTTAAAAGGGTTATGCCACAATAATACGTACAATATTTTATAAGAGCACTACCCTAAAAGTGGAGAGGTTTTTATATCTTTTCGAGGTCTTGTCTACACTCAATAAAAATCTTTCCCAGATGCGGGTCAAAGTGCTCTCCCAAATCGTTTCTGATGATTTCAAACGCCTGGTCAAAGGTAAACGCTTTTTTGTAGCATCTTTCACTTACCAGCGCATCAAAAACATCTGCAAGTGCCATTATTCTCGCTTCAATCGGAATTTGTTCCCCCGAAACTCCCGTCGGATAACCCTTTCCGTTGTATTTTTCGTGATGATAAAGCGCAACATTTTTTGCAATCTCTACAAACTCATCGTCCTCGACGCCTTCAAGAATGCTTGACACTATTCTCGCGCCCTCTGTGGTGTGGCGTTTCATCTCGTTGTACTCTTCCTCAGTAAACTTACCCGGTTTTCTCAGAATATCGTCATCAATGGCAATCTTGCCCAAATCGTGCATCGGCGCAGCTTTTGCAACCAGCTTAAGAAAGCTTCCGTCAATTTCAAGCTCGTCGCAATAGTCCGCAAGCCTTTTTGAAAAAACATCTACAATTGCACTTGTACGCTTGATGTGACCGCCGGTGTTGTTGTCACGGCTTTCGACCATATCCGCCATACCGAGCACCATCATGTCCTTGATGTGAAGAATGTTTTTAGTCTGTTCTTCAACCTCCTGCTGAAGAGCTTCGTTATAGTTTTCAATCTTTTTGTAGTAGCTCTGCTCTACTGTTCTGTCCATAAGCTCGATAAGGTATCCCGTTTTCTTTCTTCCGTGAGAAAGAGTTCTTATTGACACCTCGTAAAACCTGTCGTCTGCTTCAACAACTTTATTCTGGCTGTTGTTCTTCCACTCCATTTGTAAAAAGTACTCGACAATTTCATTATAAAGCTTGCTTTCTGAAGGAGTTACAGAATGGTCAACCTTCCACTGATTGATTTCCGGAAAAATCTCCTTGATATAACCGTTTGCACTGACATATCGCATTTTGTTGTCAAAAACAATATATCCGTATTCCCCTCGCTCTTCAATGGAATTGATTATGTTTGCAGACATATCATACATATTGATTCTGTCAAAGTATCTGATTATGTAAACCATCGCTACAAGATAACCTATTGAAATAACGCTGGTTTTTAAGTCAAAAACTTTTTCAACGACATAAAGAACGATTACTTCAAGTCCTACAAGGCTCATTCCGAGGACGGTTTTCTGAGAAATCTTTCGGCGTTTCAGAAAAATGCCCACCAGAAAAAACAAAATAAAAACTACGTAAAAAACCATTACTCCCAGGTAAAGTGCGTGCAGTGGTCCATAAACCTTGCTAAGATAGTTATATCCGTTTGCCCTGACAAGCTTTACCTCTTTGTAATAAAGCTTTGTGTAGTCGTTTGTAAACACAAAGAAAAGCACGACGGAAGAATATACGGTCATAATGGTTGCAAGGATTTTCGGAAAACGCATATTGCTCAGCTTAAAAAGCACCCACACTAACATAACAGGTGCATAGCAGGCACTGACATACATTATTTTATTAGACAATATGGCAGTCTCAAGGTTTTGCGAAACGGTAGTCATATATCTGCCGATGCAGTTCATAGTAATTGACAACAGAAACAGCAAAAACACCGTGTCAAGCTTTTTATATCGGATAAACACGCTTGCCATCATTATCAAAGAAAGCAAAAATGCAATAAAATCAATTACAAGAACCAATTTCCGTCACACCTCCTCAATTCATTTTCTTACGCTAATTATACATTATTTTAATCCTTCAAGTCAATGAGTTTAACCCTTTTTGATACAGAAATCGCCACAAAAAGCTTAATCAGGTCAAATATCACAAAAGGCGTTACGCAGATATGTATAATTTCACTGAAACTTTGTCCTTTTGTATAAAAAACTCCATACCACAAAACCGCTGTTGTATATCCCACAAGCAAAAGGGTTATTCCTGACACAAGCTTTTTGTTCTTGAGTTCAGGTATCAGCAGTTCAACAACAGTCACTACAATTCCTCCAAGCAAAAAGCCTGCAAGAAAGCCTCCCGTCTGTGAAAAGACTACTGCTACTCCGCCTCTGAAACCCGAAAAAACAGGCACACCCATTATTCCAAGCAGAAGATATGCCGTATAGGTAGCGAGTCCGTATTTATTACCCAGCGTGAAATACGCCATAAAAATCCCGAAGGTCTGAAGTGTAAAAGGCACAGCCGACGGAATACTAATCCACGCACAAACCGCAAGCACCGCAGTAAAAAGTCCGCAATATGTAATTTTCACAGTCCTTGATTTTGCCACGGTTTCACCTCTCTAGTTTGTTGCATTGAACGGGTTTGCCTGAGGGCAAAACGTCGGACTTTAGTCCGGCTTGGTGCGAAGCACCCGTTCAATGCAATTTTACCATTAGTTTCAACCACTGTCAAGCTGTCGCAAATGCCCGTTAAAATATAGTAAAAGATTGCGAAAATCCTTGACCTTCAGGGGGTTTTGTAGTATAATATACGGTGATTAAGTGTTTTTTGAAAACTAACCGAAAGGATAATGATAAATATGGCAAACTATATTCAGAAACCAAAGGGTACTCAGGACGTTGTTCCGTCGGAAAGCTATAAGTGGCACACCGTCGAAAGCATTGTTGCTGATACTGCTGAACAGTTCGGTTTTCGTGAAATCAGAATCCCTACCTTTGAGGAAACAGGACTTTTTGTCCGTTCAGTGGGCGATACAACCGACGTTGTTCAGAAGGAAATGTATACAGTTTCTGCAACAGGCGACTCAACCTTTACTCTCCGTCCTGAAGGTACAGCAGGCACAATCAGAGCTATGCTTGAAAACGGAATTTTAAACGAGGGATTCCCGCAGAGAGCATACTATATTCTTTCCTGCTTCCGTCACGAAAAGCCACAGGCAGGCAGACTGAGAGAATTCCACCAGTTTGGCTGTGAAATGGTCGGCTCGGCAAACCCAAGCGCAGACGCTGACGTTATTGCACTTGCAAAGAGCGTTATCGATAGAGTAGGCCTTAAAAATATCCAGCTCAATATCAATTCTATCGGTTGCCCTGAGTGCAGAGCCAACTACCACAAGGCGCTGAAGGAATACTTTGAAAGCAAAAAGGACGAGCTTTGTGAAACCTGCAACGACAGACTTGACAGAAACCCTATGAGAATTTTAGACTGTAAGTCACCTATTTGTTCAGGTATCGCTGAAAACGCACCGGTTATCCTTGATTTTCTTTGTGATGACTGTAAAGACCACTTTGAAAAGCTTCAGGAAAACCTCACACTTATGGGAATTGAATTCAAAATCAACCCTAAAATCGTAAGAGGTCTTGACTATTATACAAGAACTGTTTTTGAATTTATCACAACCGATATCGGTGCACAGGGTACTGTTTGTGGCGGCGGACGCTACGACGGACTTATCGAAACCCTCGGCGGCCCTAAGACACCTGCACTTGGCTTTGGAATGGGACTTGAAAGACTTATTCTCACAATGGAAAAACAGGGCTGTGAGTTTATGGAAGAAAGAAAATGCGACCTTTATTTTGCGTCAATGGGCGATAATGCTCAGAAAAAAGCAGTACAGCTTGCAACTCTTATGAGAGAAGAAGGCTTTAAGGTTGAATATGACGTTGTTGGCAGAGGACTCAAGCCACAGATGAAGTACGCTGACAAAATCGGTGCAAGATTTGTTATAGTTATCGGCGACAATGAAATCGAAACCAACTCAGCTAAACTTAAGAATATGCAGACAGGCGACCAGATTGACGTTACTCTTGACGAAAACCTGCTTGAAAGCTTCGGGGCTGTGTATTACGATATTCTTATGGGCGAGGACGAAAATTTCAAGGCTTTTGTTGAAGCTATGAATGATAATGTTTAAGGAGATACGATATGAGCTGTGAAATTTGCGGAAAAATTCCTGTGAGCGATAACTATTTCAGAGATGTTACGGTTTATGCCGATATCGTGCGTATGCTTGACGAAATGACAAAAGAGGGCAACCTTGAAATCACCTACGCAACCTGCCCTTTTGACAGAATTTTCGCCGACGAAAAGGGTAACGTAATGTTTTATGCACCAAAAATGCTCCATCAGGTGAGATGTAAAAACTGCGGAACAATTTATGGGCTTTTCTGCGACGTAGAAACCGGAGTGGGGCAGATTAAGGTTAACGATAAGGTTTTTAACCCTGATAAGGACTAAGCTATGGCTGTGTTTTTCCCCAAAAGAGTTGAGCTTGACTCAACACTGACTTCAAAGGATTTTTTAAGAAAACTTACCGATAATATCTATGTCCCTCAGGAAACAGGACTTTTCAAGATAAATAAAATTGTCAGAAAAAACTGGTCAACAGACCTCTATTACGGTAATCGCAGACAAAACGCTTTTACGCTTTTTCACCATCGCCCTTTTAAACGTGACGGTGGCGGAGTAAGATTCAACGGCGTGGTTGTGGATACAGATAAGGGCTGTAAGGTCGGCGGATATATCAGACACGGAATTGTGTCCTATCTTTTTTCTGCAGTGTGGACAGTGCTTTTGCTGATGATAACAGTTGTCCTTCTTGTGGAAAACCCTGTGGGCTGTATTGCTACACTGGGACTTGTGATTCTCGGAAATATTCTGATTTTTTCGGGAAGTAAAAACGTGAAATACTTAAAGGCTTTTCTTGAAACCCTTTGTGAAAACCAAGAAAATAATCAAAATTCAGATAAAAAGGAATGATTTTTATGGCAAACGATACAATGAAAGGACTTCGCAGAACCCATTACTGTGGGGAAATTCCTCTTGTTGAGGGTAGCGAGGTTGTAGTAGGAGGCTTTGTTGACAGAGTACGTGACAAGGGCGGACTTGTGTTTATTGTTCTCCGTGACAGAACAGGCGTTGTTCAGCTTACCTTTGACGAAACTACAGATAAGAATATTTTTGAAAAGGCACAGTCCTGCAAAAGCGAATACGTTCTTATGGCCAAGGGCGTTGTTAAGCAGCGTGAAAGCGTAAACGACAAGCTCAAAACAGGTCAGGTAGAAATTTTTGTAACTGATTTGAGAGTGCTTTCAAAGGCACAGACACCTCCTTTTGAGGTTACAAACAGCGATAAGGTTAATGAGGAATTGAAGCTCAAATACAGATACCTCGATTTGAGAAATCCAAGACTTCAGAAGAATATTATCACAAGACATAAAATTGCTCAGGTTACAAGAGAGTATTTCTATGAAAACGGATTTCTGGAGATTGAAACTCCTATGATGATGAAATCTACTCCAGAGGGTGCAAGAGACTATCTCGTTCCGTCAAGAGTTCACCCGGGAAAATTCTATGCTCTCCCACAGTCACCACAGATTTACAAACAGCTCCTTATGATTTCAGGCTACGACAGATATATTCAGCTTGCAAGATGCTTCCGTGACGAAGACCTGAGAGCTGACAGACAGCCTGAATTCACACAGGTTGACCTTGAAATGTCCTTTGTTGATGCGGAAGATATCCAGAACTGTATCGAAGGCTATGTTGTAAGACTTTTCAAAGAGGTTATGGGTAAGGAAATTGCTACACCTATTCCAAAGCTTACTTTTGCTGACTCTATGAACAAGTACGGCTCAGACAAGCCTGATACACGTTTCGGAATGGAAATTATGGACATCACCGAAATGGTTAAGGACATCGAATTCCCTGTTTTTGCTGATGCTATCGCTAACGGTGGAAGTGTCCGTGCTATCGTAGCCAAGGACGCATCAAAGGTTTATACAAGAAAAGAAATCGACAAGCTCATTGAACACGCTAAGGGTATCGGCGCTAAGGGACTTGCTTATATCAGATGTACAGAGGAAGGCGCAAACTGCTCATTCAAAAAGTTTATGACGGACGAACAGACAGCTAAGCTTCTCTCTGAAATCGGTGCAGAAACGGGCGATTTGGTGCTTATCGCTGCTGACAAGAATAAGGTTGCACTCCCTGTTATGGGCGCTGTAAGACTTATCGTTGCAAAGCGTCTTGAAATCATTCCTGAGGACACATATAATTTCGTATGGATTACTGAAATGCCATTCTTTGAGTGGGACGAAGACAGCGGAAAGTGGGTTGCTATGCACCACCCATTCACAATGCCAATGGAAGAATGTCTTGAATACCTTGATTCTGACCCTGGAAATGTTCGTGCTAAGGCTTGGGACTTGGTTCTTAACGGAACAGAGCTTTCAAGTGGCTCAATGAGAATTACAGACTACGAGCTTCAGCAGAAAATGTTTGAAGCACTGGGACTTACCGAAGAGGAAATCGCTTTGAAGTTCGGCTTCCTTGTTGACGCATATAAGTACGCTGCACCTCCTCACGGTGGTATGGGTATCGGCCTCGACAGAATTTCAATGATTATGTGTGGCGCTGATTCTCTCCGTGACGTTGTGGCATTCCCTAAGGTTCAGAATGCAAGCGAGCTTATGAGTGCCTGCCCGTCAGTGGTTGACGAAAAACAGCTCGAAGAGCTTTATATCAAAACTACTAATAACGAATAATTCAAAAAACTCACCATTCTTAAATGGTGAGTTTTTTTGACGGAAAATTGCTAAATTTTACAAAATGGTGTACGAGTCGAAAAAATTAAATAAATAATTCTGTTATTTGTAGACAAATAGTCTACAGAGGTGTATAATGATATTTGTAAGTTTGTAATTAAGCGGTGTTTCCGTAATATATAAGTTAGGATAAATCGTTATGTCTAAGAAAATTTATGTTATTTTAACGCAGACCGGTACTGTGCCTGCAAAAATAATTAAGTTTATAACAAAAGCTCCGTACAATCACACTTCCATCACAAGCGACGAGGGACTTTATGAAATCTACAGCTTTTGCAGAAAGTTCAAGAGAACTCCTATTCCTGCGGGCTTTGTAAACGAATCTGACGTCGGGGTTTTTGAAATGTTCAACAACGTGCCTTGCGAGGTGTACAGCTTTGACGTTACTGAAAAGCAGTATGAAAAATATCTTGAACTGATTGCTCATTTTAAAAATTCCTCAAAAACGTATGGCTATAATGTGGTGGGGCTTCTTGCACTTGCCTTCGGTATCCAGATACATAGAAAAAATCATTTTATCTGTTCACAGTGGGTTGCAAAAATCCTCACTGAGTGTGAAATTGCCAAGTTTGACAAGGATTTACTCCTTGTAAGACCTGACGATTTCAGATATCTTGAAAACGCAAAGCTTGTTTATCAGGGTGACCTCAGACAGCTTGACGAAATCAAAATGGAGCTTGCGCATACATAAAACCAAATATATGACTAAAGGGTACCGAGTGACAAACTCGGTACCCTTGTTTTTTTAGTTAACCCTCGTAAGGTCTTACTCTCAGTTTCACACCGAGTTTTTCGCATAATGCTTTTGCTCTTTCAACCTGCTCCTCGCCGATTACGTCAACAACCGTCATCATCACGTTTGGCACGTGTTCAAGACAGCTTACAGCAAACTTCTGCATAGCGTCAAAGGCTCCCTCAAAAGATGGACGTGTAACTGCGTTGTATTCGGCCTCAGTAGGTGCATTAAGACTTATCGAAACCGTATCCACAAGTCCTTTGAGAAGTGGTGCGGTTTCTTTTTTGTTTATAAGGTCAGAAAGTCCGTTTGTGTTAAGCCTTGTTGGAATGTTTCCCACAGACTTGATGTATCTGCAACATTCAAGCATAACGTCAAGGGCTTCCGTAGGCTCACCGTAACCACAGAAAATTACTTCCTCAAAGCTTGTGAGGTCTCGCTTTTTCAAATCCTCAATCGCTTCAATACTGTCAGGGTCGTGGTCAAGCCATAAGGAATCTGAGCCGTAAACCCCGTCACCATTGTTTCTTATACAGAATGTACAGTTACAAGGGCATTTGTTTGTAAGGTTTACATAAAGCTTGTTTCCTACAATGTATGTTATATTTTCAGCCATAAAATCAATCCTTTTTGAATTTTTACTAACTCATTATAACACCTTTCGTATACGTTGTCAAACAAAAGCTGTCGATGCCTCCCTTCGCCTTAGGCGAGGGGAGAAGAGATATAATGTCAAACAAAAAGAGCAGGACATCAAATCCTGCTCTTAATTTTGACTTTTTAAGAAAATTCTGAATAAGAATTTTCGTTCCCCCCCTCCGTCACTCAAAGGCATTTGCCCTCACAAATGAGAAAAAAGGAGAGGTGTCACCGGCGACTCGCCGGTTAGTTGTTATAGAGTCCTCTCTTAACATAAGTTGTGTGGAGGATGTGATGAGCCTTTTCTGAACCCGGTTCACCGAAGAATTCAGCGTAAAGCTGCTTGATGCCTTCGTTTTCGTGTGACTTTCTTACAGGCATTGAAGCGTCGAGGTCATAAAGAACCTTAGCTCTGAGTGCCTTGATGTCAACAGTGTTACGAACGTAAGCAGGCTGCTGTGGCTGTCCACCACCATTTACACAACCGCCAGGACATCCCATGATTTCGATGAAGTGGTAATCTGCTTCGCCGTTCTTAACCTTTGTAAGAAGCTCTCTTGCGTTTCCGAGACCTGAAACAACTGCAACCTTAACGTCCATACCAGCAACGTTGTAAGTAGCTTCCTTGATTCCCTCAGTTCCTCTTACCTCTTCAAATTCAAGCTTAGGAAGAGTTTCGCCTGTAAGTGTTTCAACAGCTGTTCTGAGAGCAGCTTCCATAACACCACCGGTAGCACCGAAGATAACAGCAGCACCAGTTGAAATTCCAAGTGGAGCGTCAAATTCTTCTTCTGGAAGTCTGTCGTACTTGATACCAGCTCTGTCAATCATTCTTGCAAGTTCTCTTGTTGTGATAGCAAAGTCAACGTCAGCTACACCTGCGGCATCCATATCATCTCTGCCGATTTCAAACTTCTTAGCAGTACATGGCATAACTGCAACTACTACCATATCCTTAGGGTCGATACCCATCTTTTCAGCGTAGTATGTCTTAGCAGTAGCACCAAACATCTGCATTGGTGACTTACAGCTTGAAAGGTTTTCTGTCATATCTGGGAAGTAGTGTTCACAGTACTTAATCCATCCAGGTGAGCAAGATGTGATAAGTGGGAGCTTACCGCCGTTCTTAACTCTGTCGAGGAATTCGTGAGCTTCTTCCATAATTGTAAGGTCAGCAGCAAAGTCAGTATCAAATACCTTGTCAAAGCCAAGTCTTCTGAGAGCTGCAACCATCTTGCCTTCTGCATTTGTACCGATTGGCATACCAAATGCTTCGCCGAGAGCTGCTCTTACAGCAGGAGCTGTCTGAACGATAACTGTCTTTGTTGGGTCAGCAATAGCTTCAAAGATTTCAGTTGTGTTATCCTTTTCTGTGAGTGCGCCAACAGGACATACAGCGATACACTGACCACAGCTTACACATGAAGTTTCGCCAAGGCCCATATCAAATGCAGAACCGATATTTGTTCTGAATCCTCTTTCGTTTGCGCCGATAACACCGATTTTCTGTGTCTTTTCACAGATAGCTGAACATCTTCTACAAAGAATACACTTATTGTTATCTCTAATCATATGTGCAGCTGTTGTGTCGATTTCATATTCATTCTTAGTGCCTTCGTAGTAGTTTTCATCTTCTACACCCAGGTCGTTACAAAGCTTCTGGAGTTCACAGTTACCGCTTCTTACGCATGAAAGACACTTTCTGTCATGGTTTGAAAGGATAAGCTGGAGAGTCTGCTTTCTTGATTCGATAACCTTAGGAGTGTTTGTGAAAACCTCCATACCCTCAAAAATAGGGTATACGCAAGATGCAACAAGGCTTCTTGCTCCCTTAACTTCTACAACACAAATACGGCAAGCACCGATTTCGTTGATTTCCTTGAGGAAGCAAAGGGTAGGAATTTCTATTGCAGCGAGTCTTGCTGCTTCAAGGATTGTTGAACCCTTAGGAGCAGATACAGCCACGCCATTGATTTTAATATTAACCATATCCATTTCTCTTTTTCCTCCTGTTTACTTCTTAACGATTGCACCGAACTTACATTTTTCGATACAAGCTCCACACTTAACACACTTAGCTGTGTCGATTTCAAGTGCAGGAAGCTTCTTACCAGGTGCAACATAGTCTGTCTTTGTGATAGCGTTAGCAGGACACTGTTTAGCACACATACCACAACCGATACACTTATCCTTTTCGATGCTGAATGAAAGGAGGTCCTTACATACGCCGGCAGGACACTTCTTATCAACAACGTGAGCGATATATTCGTCTCTGAAGAACTTAAGTGTTGAAAGAACAGGGTTTGGAGCTGTCTGTCCGAGACCACAGAGTGAATTTTCCTTAATGTAGTAGCAGAGCTTTTCCATCTTGTCGATATCTTCAAGAGTTCCCTTACCCTTTGTAATCTTGTCAAGGAGCTCATAAAGTCTCTTTGTACCGATACGGCAAGGTGTACACTTACCACATGATTCATCAACTGTAAATTCGAGGAAGAACTTAGCGATGTCAACCATACAGCTGTCTTCGTCCATAACGATAAGTCCGCCTGAACCCATCATTGAGCCGATAGCAATGAGGTTATCGTAGTCAATTTCGATGTCATAGTGTTCCATTGGGATACATCCGCCTGAAGGACCACCTGTCTGAGCAGCCTTGAACTTCTTTCCGTTTGGAATACCGCCACCGATTTCTTCGATAACAGTTCTGAGTGTTGTACCCATAGGAACTTCTACGAGACCGGTGTTGTTAATCTTACCACCGAGAGCGAATACCTTAGTACCCTTTGACTTTTCTGTACCGATTGACTTGAACCAGTCAGCACCGTTAAGGATAATTCTTGGGATATTAGCATAAGTTTCTACGTTGTTAAGTACAGTTGGCTTTCCGAAAAGACCCTTTTCAGCTGGGAATGGTGGACGTGGACGTGGTTCACCTCTGTTACCCTCGATAGAAGTCATAAGAGCTGTTTCTTCACCACATACGAACGCACCGGCACCAAGTCTGAGGTCGATGTCAAAGTCAAAGCCTGAATCAAAGATATTCTTACCAAGGAGACCGTATTCACGAGCCTGCTTGATAGCAATTTCAAGACGAGCGATAGCGATTGGGTATTCAGCACGAACATAGATATAACCCTGTGATGCGCCGATAGCGTAACCTGCGATAGCCATAGCTTCGAGAACAACGTGTGGGTCACCTTCAAGAACTGAACGGTCCATAAATGCACCCGGGTCACCTTCGTCGGCGTTACAAGCAACATACTTCTGACCACCCTTAACGAGGTCCTTAGCGAGCTGCCACTTTCTACCTGTCGGGAATCCGCCGCCGCCTCTTCCACGGAGACCTGAGTCAAGGATTTCCTTGATAACGTCATCAGGAGTCATTTCTGTAAGAACCTTACCGAGAGCCTGATATCCGTCTGTACCGATATATTCGTCGATATTTTCCGGGTTGATAACACCACAGTTTCTGAGAGCGATTCTGCTCTGCTTCTTATAGAAAGCTGTGTCGTTAAGAGCCTTGATACCATTGTCTGTTACTGTTTCCTGGTAAAGAAGTCTTGAAACGATACGGCCCTTAAGGAGATGTTCAGAAACAATCTCAGGAATATCTTCTTCCTTAACCATTGAATAGAATGAGCCTTCCGGATATACAATCATAATCGGGCCCAATGCACAAAGACCAAAACAACCGGTCTTTACTACCTGAACTTCGTCGTGAAGTCCGTTTGCGTCAATTTCTGCCTGCAGTCTTTCGATAATCTTGGCACTTCCCGAAGAAGTACAACCTGTACCACCGCAAACCAATACATGTGAACGATACATTTACTTTACCTCCTCAGGAATTAAACGAGCTTTGAAGTCTCGATTGTGTATTTTGTAACAACATTACCCTTAATGATATGCTGGTCAATGATTTCATCAACCATTTCCGGCTTAACCTTAACGTAAGTTGTCTTTTCGCCGTTAGCCTTATATACTTCTACAATCGGTTCGTACTGACAAAGTCCGACACAACCTGTCTGAACTACTGCAACGTTTTCAAGTGCTCTTTCCTGAACAGCAGTTGAAAATGCAGAAAGTACAGGACGAGCACCTGCTGCGATACCGCATGTAGCCATACCTACTACGATTCTTGTAGCATCAGAATTTTCCTCACGGACATCTACCTGACCCTTCATTCTGTCACGGATAGCCTTGAGTTCTGCCAAAGATTTCATGTCTTTTCCTCCTAAAATTTAATGTAAATAGTAAGTTACTCCCAAAATATTACTTTGCAAGAGGCGAAACCTCACTATGATTTTCTCTGAGAAAATCCATAATAAAGCCTGACACCTCAGGATTATCAAAATCCGAGCTTCCGAGAATTTCCTTGAATTCTCTTGTGTCAAGTGTAAAGCTCTTGTCGTCAACCTCATATGTATACACAAAATCAATATGGGTATTCATAGTAACGAGGGAGTGTATTGTCTGAGTCATATCCCCAACAGGCATTCTGTCAATGGAAGAAAGCACATAAACTGCTTCTGTAACCGTTCCTTTACCGAGTTCGCTTTTAATTTCAAAGCTTCCTCCCGTAATCTCCGCCGACTGCTTGAAAAAAGGTATTCCAAGACCAATCTTTCTTGTTGTACGGGTTGTAAAAAACGGGTCCGTGACATTTCTTACCTGCTCCTCGCTCATTCCGCAGCCGTCGTCCTTAATCGTAACCGCAAGTCTGTCCTTTTTTGTATCGGCAACAACCGATATTTCAATAAGACCTGCCTCAGCACGTACAGAATTCTGTGCCACATCGAGGATATTCAGGGAAATTTCCGTCATCATTAGTCGTTATACTTTGCAAGGATATCTGCAACGTCGTCAACTGTAAGTCTTCCGTAAACGTCGTCGTTTACTGTAAGTACAGGTGCCAGACCGCAAGCACCGATACAACGGCAGTCAACAAGTGAAAACTTTCCGTCAGGTGTTGTTTCGCCGCCCTTGATACCAAGAACTTCGCTGAGCTTGTTGAAAATATCTCCTGAACCCTTAACGTAACAAGCTGTACCAAGACATACAGAAATTGTGTACTTACCCTTTGGATTAAGTGAGAACTGTGAATAGAAAGTTACTACTCCGTACACCTTTTCAAGTGGAATATCCATTTCTGTTGCAATAATTTCCTGAACTTCAATAGGAAGATAGCCATAAACGCCCTGAGCCTGCTGGAGAACCGGCATAAGAGCACCCTTGTCATCCTTATGAGCCGCAATAATCTTTCTCAGCTCAGCTTCCTGTTCCGGAGTTCCGTTAAACGGAATAGTTGATGTTTTTTTGCCCATTTCTAAACCTCCTGTTTAATAATAAACCACTTTTCTGACGTGGTAAAATCGAGCAAATAATAATTCCGGAAAAACCCGTCGCCGTTCGTTTAACGACAGACTCCCATGTTATTATTCATACAATATCAATTATAGCACATTGTCAAAAAAATATCAACAACTAATTATAACATAGCTATATTACATTTTTTGTGCATTTTCGACAAACCACTGAAAAGCATCAAAAAAACACGGTCACGAGGACGGTTTTTCGACAGGTTTGATAGATATCGGGTTAAAATATTATAGGAAATGCCTATATAACTTTTACTTAAAATATGTTAAAATAAAAATATGGTATGTTTTGTAAGGATTTATTAACAATCCTACTAAAAAACAAGGAGGAATACCCGTGACAGTAAATGATATTAAAAAGCTGCTTAACGCAGAAATTTTATGCGGAGAAAAATTTTCAGACCGTGAGGTTCATACAGCCTGCGGAAGTGATATGATGAGCGATGTTCTGGCATTTGTAAAAGACCAGTCTGTGCTTCTTACCGGGCTTTGCAACGCTCAGACAATAAGAACAGCAGAAATGATGGATATAGTATGTATTGTTTTTGTCAGAGGAAAACAGCCTGACCAGTCAATGCTTGCCCTTGCTGAGGAACGTGAAATCGTAATTATGTCAACCCCTATGAGAATGTTCCCTGCCTGCGGAATCCTTTACGAAAGCGGATTGCGAGGAGGCGTAGATAATTGAGTGATACAATAAAGCTTCATTATAACGTTTCGCCTGACGACTTTACCCGTGCAGGAGAGGCTTCAGGCGACGTAAAGAGTAAACTCAAGAAAATGGGAGTTTCACCTGAGGCGGTAAGAAAAGTTGCTATCGCTATGTACGAGGGTGAAATAAATATGGTAATTCACGCCGAAGGCGGATATATCGACGTAATAATCTCCGAGGAGGATATTACAATGATATTGGTTGATATGGGTCCCGGTATTGCCGATATAGAACAGGCAATGCAGGCAGGCTGGTCAACCGCTCCTGACAATATCCGTTCGCTTGGTTTCGGTGCAGGAATGGGGCTCCCTAATATGAAGAAATATTCCGACTATATGGATATTGACACAAAAATCGGTGTCGGCACAACAGTTACTATGAAGGTTAATATGTAAAAGAGGTGTCCCTTTGAGATATATCGCACCACACTTTTATATTTACCCGATTTTGTGGCACGATAGCTACCATTATATTGATTTTTTCTAAACAATAATTTCAAACACTTATAAATTCCATCACACGGGAGGCGTTTTAAATGAATTTCACACACTCTGTACACCTTGATAAAGACAAGTGTATGGGATGTATCAACTGCATAAAAAGATGTCCTACTCAGGCGATAAGAGTCAGAAATGGCAAAGCCACAATAATCCCCGAATTCTGTATTGACTGTGGTGAATGCATAAGAATCTGCCCTCACCACGCAAAGCTGGCTACATATGACCCGCTTTCTGTTATGGACGATTACAAATACAAAATTGCCCTGCCTGCACCGTCTTTGTATGCACAGTTTAACAATCTCGACGACATAAATATTGTTCTGAGGGCACTTCTCAAAATGGGTTTTGACGCTGTTTATGAGGTTTCGGCGGCAGCAGAGCTTGTAAGCGAGCTTTCAAGAAAATACATAGAAGAAAATATGGATAAGCGTCCGTTTATTTCATCAGCCTGCCCGTCGGTGGTAAGACTGATAAGCGTGCGTTTTCCAAACCTTATCGAGCATATCCTTCCTATCAACGCACCTATGGATATTGCCGCTAAGGAAGCAAGAAGAATCGCAATAGAAAAGACAGGGCTCCCGTCGGAGGATATCGGGGTAATATTCATTTCACCTTGTCCTGCAAAGGTTACTGCTTCACGCTATCCTATGGGCTTTGAAAAAAGCGACGTTGATGCGGTTGTGGCTATCAAGGACGTTTACCCTGTGCTTTTGAATCATATGAAGAATTCAATCGACGACGAGGAGGAAATGCTCACCTCGGGAAAAATCGGCGTAAGCTGGGGAAGAAGTGGCGGAGAAGCAGGTGGTCTTTTAAATGACAGCTATCTTGCTGCCGATGGAATTGAAAACGTAATAAAGGTTCTTGAGGATTTGGAGGACCAGAAGTTTTCAAATCTTGACTTTATTGAGCTTAATGCCTGTTCAGGTGGTTGCGTAGGCGGTACTCTTACCGTAGAAAATGCCTATGTCGGTAAAGCGAAACTTAACCGACTGAGAAAATATCTTCCTGTTTCCAAAAATCATCTTGGTGATAAAACTCCGGAAAATGCATATTTTGATAAAGAAATCCCCTATGTCCCCGTTTTCAGACTGGGAAAAAGCCTTAAGGACAGTATCGCTGCCATGGCAAAGGTAAACGCTCTCTGCGAAAAATTTCCGGGACTTGACTGTGGCTCCTGCGGAGCACCTACCTGCAAGGCTCTTGCAGAGGATATAGTCTGTGGTCGTGCTCACGAGCGTGATTGTATTTACCTGCTGAGGGATTACATACACAGGATTTCAAGACAGTTCAGCAGCCTTGATTCTCTTAGCGATGACAATGGTGTTTATAGTGATTATTCAAAAATTGATTATGAAGAGGAATTTTAAATGAAACTTAATGAATTTATTGAAAAAAGCGGATTTGAACTGGTTACGGAAGGCGATATGGAAGGAGAGCTGTCAGAGGTTTTCTGCTGTGATTTGCTTTCTTTTGCAATGACTAAAAACCCGGCAGGCTCAGTGTGGGTTACCGTTATGGGTAACGTTAATACTGTTGCCGTTGCAGTACTTACCGAAGGTGGATGTATTGTGGTTGCCGAGGGTGCTGAGGTTGACGAAAACGCCATCGGTAAAGCAAGAATGCAGGGAGTTTGTATCTTAAAAACAGATAAGTCTGTCTTTAAGGCTGCTCTTGAAGCTCATTACCTGATTTCATAATTAAAATCCGGAAAACTTAAGGGAGGTGTCTGCCATAAAGCTGAGCTATGATTTACATATTCACTCCTGTTTGTCCCCTTGCGGTGACGACGATATGCTTCCTTCAAACATAGTTGGTATGGCGGCACTGAAGGAACTTGACGTTATTGCGGTCACTGACCATAATTCCTGTAAGAATTGTCCTGCTGTTATGAAGCTTGCAGAGGCTTACGGGATTGTGGCTATTCCCGGAATGGAGCTTACCACCGAGGAAGAGGTTCACGTTTTGTGCTTGTTTCCTGAGCTTTCAAAGGCTATGGAATTTGATGAGTTTGTCCACGAAAGACTGATGCCTTTTCCAAATAACGAGGAGGTTTTTGGAAAACAGCTTGTGGTTGACGAGGACGATAATGTAATAGGAAGCGAGCCATATCTGTTGATAAATGCCACATCTATAAGCTTTGAGGAGGTTTACGATTGCGTAACGAAATTCGACGGGATAATGATACCTGCCCACATTGACAAGAGTACAACCAGTCTTATAGCAAACCTCGGTTTTATTCCTGATGACAGTAGATTTACCTGTGCGGAAATAAAACACAAGGGCTTTTTAGAGGACATTCTTGAGAAACACCCCTATCTCAAAAACTGCAATATAATCCACGACAGCGACGCACACTATCTTGAATATATAAACGAGCCGGAAAATTTCATTGAGGCAGAATCCAAATCTGTGCAAGATGTTTTAAAGGCACTGATAACAGTAAAAATATAAATAAAACCCACTATCTTTTTATGGATAGTGGGTTGTTTGTTTTATCTCTTTAAGGCTAGCATTAAGCGAAACGACAACCGCCGTCACGCACAACTTCCCTTATTCGCCACAGAAAAAATAGGCGGAGGAAGATGCAAACGTCACGTTTGCTAGTCGTTAAGTTCAGAAATGATTTTTACAAAGCTTTCAACGTCGTTAAAGTCCTTGTATACCGACGCAAATCTTACATAGGCTACGTGGTCAAGCTTCTTGAGACCGAAAAGCACCTTGTCACCGATTTCGCTTGTGGTTGTTTCTGTCTGCATAGCATTTGCGTAGGTGTTTTCAATGTCGTCAACCATCGTCATTACATCTTCAACACTTACAGGACGCTTCTTGATTGCTGTCTGAATACCCTTTAAAAGCTTCACCTTATCAAAGGGCTCAAAGCTTCCGTCACGCTTGTAAACCATAAGAAGAGGCTTTTCAACAACTTCATATGTAGTAAAACGCTTTCCACACATATTGCATTCACGACGACGACGCTTTTTTTCTTCGCTCGGACGTGAATCCACAACCTTGGTATCCTCGTAATTACAGAAAGGACATCTCATAATTTTGTCTCCTTTTATATCAAACTACAATAAATATAGCACATTTTGTGTCCGATTTCAAGAGGAAACACAAAACTTAGTAAAAAATATTTTCAGACGAGTTGTAATTTTCACAAAAACCAACGCATATACATTATTAAAAACTAAAAAGGCGGGGAAAATTATGTTTGTCAAAGCAATTAAAATCAAAAAATCGTCATTCACAGTACTTGTTGCGGCAGTTTTAATAATCATTATTGCAGTTATAATGGCTGTGGTGGCAGGTGCACAGGACGGGGTTACATATCAGCTCAAAAACGAAAAACAGCGTCAGAGCTTCTTAAAGGAAATGGGCTGGGAGGTTTCGCCGGAATACACCGAATGTAAGGTTGTTATTATTCCGGAGAAATTCAACAAGGTATATGAAAAATACAACAAGCTCCAGAAAAAACAGGGCTTTGATTTGGAAAAATTCAAAGGAAAGACTGTTGAAATCTACACCTACGAGGTAAAGAACTATCCTGACCACGAAAAAAACATTGTTGCAAACCTTATGATTTATGAGGGTGAACTGATAGGAGGCGACGTTTCCTGTATTGAAATCGACGGATTTATGCAGGGACTTAAAAAATAATCAAAAAACTAAGCGTACGGATTTCCGTACGCTTTTTGTTTGTTATCAGGGAAAAATCAGATTTACCTTACCTGTGGTTGTGTCTTTTGTGGTTTTTGGCAGGTCAAGGGTTGTGGTAACCTTTGTTGTGGTTGTCTTTATCGGACGACCTGTAAATACCGGCGCCTTATCTGTCTTAACCGATGAAGTGGTGATTTCAAAATCCTGTGGTAGCTTCGCCGTGGTTGTAACCTGAGTTGTACCGCCAGAAGCAGTAGTCACGACACCCTCCTCGTCGTCAACAGTCATTCCGCCGATGTTGTCGTTGTCAACAGGACCATCAGGTGGCTCACTGTCATTGAACTTTATAAATTTCACATCTCTGTCGCCAAAAATCTTCTTAACAAGCACCTCTGCCTGAGCCATTAGCTTCTGAAGCGGGAGATTTTTTTCGTAATTTTCAGAAAACTCCTTGGTGTATTCGCCGGTTTTGATGGTTTCCAGCGAAAGCTCTGCTTTTTTGTCATTGACAAGTGTCTGCTTCATAAGTATGAAAGTCAGCGAAACAAAAATAATCATAAGCGCAAGCACGCACAGATTCACAAAATCAAATTTTCCTTTTTGTGTATCAAAAGAAAGCTCGCCCAGCTTTTCATCTGTCGGATTAGGGTTGTCATCAACCTCGTTAGCTCCCGAAACCAGTGCCTTTTCGTACCAATCGACAGGCTCCTCCTGTGCAGAAACCTCCGCTTCTGTTTCCTCTGAAGCATCAGTTACTTCTGAAATCTCTTCCTCGGTTTCTGGAATTTCTTCTTCCTCTGAAGATTTCTCAGAAATCCCTTCTGTGACTTCTTCCACTTCTTCAGTGAAATCTTCTGAAGCTCCGACCTCTTCAGTTATATCCTCATCAAAATCGGTATTCTCCGCCTCGATTTCCTCAAAGAATTCCTCTTTGAGCTGTGAGGTAACTTCTACAAGGTCGTCTGCTCCGTCGTCCTCTTCAAATTCATAAAAATCTTCTTCCTGCGGAATTTCCTCAGAATATTCTTCAAAGCCCTCTGCGGTATCCTCTTCATAAAGAATTTCATCATCCTCGGCATCGCCAATATTTTCTCCGGAAATTTCCAAGTCTTCTTCGGCTTCTTCGTAAGCCTCAACAGGTTTTATATCAAGAAGATTTTCATAGTATTCCTCGTTTAAAATCTCATTAACCGACGGCTTAGGCTCTTCAGGTAAAACCTCTTCAAACTGACCGTTGTTAAGCCTGAGGTTAAGAGAACTATTCAAATCTTTATTATCGTTTTCGCCCGAAAACCTGATATCCAAATCGCCCATAACTACTCCTATTTAACACCGTGATAGCTTAAAACCGTGTACATTGCAAAAACAACAGCCACAAATACTGTCTGTAAAATTCTGATAGCGGCGTAACCGCCTTTCTTTGAAACTTCCTCGCCTATGCTCTTGAAGAATTCTCTGACAATCGGCAAAGCGAAAACTATTCCGAATGCAATCAAAAGCCAGTTGCTTGTGATAATTTCCGTAACAGCCGCCGAGCGGATACCATCAGCCTTTCCGATAAGAGCAAAAAGCCATTTTCTGCCCTTCCAGAAGGCGTCAAAACAAAACATACAAGCTCCGCCAAGGGTGATAACAGCTGTATACAAGCCCACAACCGCCTTTGGAATCTTGTCAAAGCGGTCTTTTAAAAACAGCTTTTCTGAAATCACAAAAATTCCGATAAACAAAGCTCCTGCCACAGCACCTTTATAAAAACCGTACCACAATCCCACAAACAAAGCAGAAATAATTCCTGTAATCACATAAAGAATTTTCTTTTCGCCTCTGTAAACCAGAAGGTCACAGAAACGCTTTGTTACAGTGCCGTTAAAAGCGTATGCCGTATCAGAAAGTCCCTTTGTGAAATTAAACGGCAACATATTTTCTGTATAGTGGAAACCATTCATAAGCCCCAGCCCCAACGCCATATCGGTGTATCCCCAGAAGCTCCAGAAATAATATCCCAGAAAGCCAATCATTCCAAAAACCGCACCTGCTGTGGTGAGATTTTCAAATACAAGACCTGCTTCCATCAGCTTTTTGAAAACAGGTGCTACAACAACTGCTTTTCCAAGTCCGTAGACAAATCTTGTAAGCCCGTCGTTTATTTCAGAAAAGCCGACTTTTCTCTCTCTTAACTCTTTTCTTATGTCGTTATACCTCACAACAGGTCCTACAAACATAAAATGATATGAAAGCATATATGTAAGCAGACAGAATGGGTTTTTTTCAACCTCAGTGTTCTTTCTGAATACGTCAAAAACGTATCCGACACCCCTGAGAGTATAATAAGCAATGCCTAAAGGAATAAGCTTTTCTGCAAAGGATAACTGCGAAAATCTTCCCAGTAAACCGCCTTTGTCAAAAAGAAAGTTTCTTGCAAAAACAACAAAAAATCCACCGTTCATAATTATGCTTGCGATAAGACATATCACGCCAACAGGACGTTTTTTGCAATCCGCGCCAAGTCCCAGCAGATAATCCGCAATGACAGTTACAAACAAAAGAAGTATGATTGCAGGACGTCCCCAGGTGAAAAAAATCACCGAGGAAATTACCAGAATCAGATTCTTGTATTCGGCGCTTCTGTCAAAAAGACTTACGATAACAGTAAGCGGCATAAAAACAAACACAAATAAAAGGTCTGTATATAACAAAATTATTCTCCTCACATTATAATTTTCTTCTGCTGATATTCAAAAATTTCTATTATTTGTTAAAATTTCAATTACTTTTAGCAACAATATTTTATCACATTTCACAAAAAAGTGCAAGAGAAATTATGAAATTAATTGAATTTTGTGCGAAAAGAGAAAAATTGATTGAAAATTTTTTCAGTTGTGGTATAATATAAATTAAGATAAATCGTTATGGTAGAAAAGTGTCCTCACTTATCTATAAACGGTTTTGCTATTGAGAAAGAAAGAGGTGACATCATGGCAGGAATTTTCATTACAGGTGCCAGTGGTATGCTTGGTATGTATCTGGCGTCCAGCCTGCTTGCAAAAAAGCACAAGGTCATAGCTGTTGACTCAAAGCCTAATGACTTTGTGGGAAAGAACCCTAATTACGTATTTCTTCAGTGTGATATAACTGATAAGAATGCAATCACTGATTTACTTAATAAGAACGCAAATGATATTCAGACATTTGTACACCTTGCTTGTTCAGTTGACAACGACATCGACTCTTATGTAACTGATGAAGAAGTTAAAAAGAGTAAAGTTGCGGACAAGTTTATATACGAAGCTGCTATCAACGCAAGAGTCAAAAACATAATTCTTCTCAGCACGACACACGTATACGGCGTACCTAAGGGACGTGAACCAATCCGTGAAACAGCAGAGCTCAAGGGTGCTTCAAACTATGTAGATATGAAGCTTAATGCTGAAAAGATGCTGATGAAGGACATCAGAAAGACAGCTATCGTACCGGTAATTGCAAGAGTTGCTCCGGTATACACTTCTGAATATACACAGAATCTCAGAGATAAAGTTTATGACCCTAAGGAAGACGTTGCGTTTGTATACAGAGATGGTGAATACGGCTTCTCATTCTGCTGTGTATTTAATCTTGTTGACTTTATAAATGGTATAGTCGCTATTCCACAGGGAAGATATGAAGGTATCTATAACGTTGCTGATACAAGAATGATTACAGCGAGAGAAATTCTTGAGCACGAAAGAGAACACCACAGAATCGGAGCTGTTATCCAGAAGAATATGACAGGTGATACACTCAAGAACCTTGTTCCTCTCGGAAAGAACAGACAGAAGATGGACTATCGTTTCTTTGACCCGTCGATGATTGGTAACAACTGGAATATCGACAACACAAAGGCACAGAGAATTGCTACATTCCGTTGGAATCTTAAGAATACCAAGTAATTAAAATTCAAGCCTCCCAATAAAAGGGAGGCTTTTTATTTTGAGGTTTTTCCGTAAAACATCTCAGTTTGACAGCTTGCAGACAACGTCGGCACGGTATTCGATTCCGTTTATTACTTTGAT
The DNA here is from genome assembly GCA_015066705.1 of Ruminococcus sp. GTDB lineage: Bacteria > Bacillota > Clostridia > Oscillospirales > Ruminococcaceae > JAAZZIT01. The sequence goes on along the minus strand of SVNV01000008.1, from coordinate 9,918 downwards.
GAAATCCTCTGAATATTTCTTGTAAATTGACGGTTTGTAGAATTTCACAAGCTGTTCTATCCTTAAAACATCGGTGACGTAATAGTCAACCGTCTTTTTTATTGCCTTTTCGCAGTCGCTGAGGATTTTTTTCTGAGACAGCTCGCATATATGACGCTTTGCATCAGAGGAAAGCTCCTCTACAGCTCTTACCTCAGCGGTTATGGAATAATTTATAATCAGCTTTCCGTTCTCCTCAAAAACTCTCGGAATAACCATCTTTTTTTCAAGCTCAACGTCCATTTTCTTTCCATTGTGCTCTACCGAGATGTTGTTTTTGTCCATTTCACCCGAAAGCCATAAAACTCCCGCAACCTCGTCAGCAGTAAGAAAACCGGCAACCTTTCCGTCTTTTAATACTGCCGTGTGCTTGATTTCAAGATATTGTTCCTTTTCCTTGTTGTCACCCTCGTCGGACTTTTCTTTGTCTTTTACCGAAAAAACAGGTAAAAATCCGCTTTTTGTTGTCAATGCCAAATCGTTAAAGAGAATAAGCAGGTCGCCGTTTGCTGTACTGCCGTTTTTTACAGCATACTCGTGAATTAGCTGCATGTTTTCCACCGCCGAAACACCCTCGGTCAGCTTGACATCAAGAATCTCCTTTGCGGTGCCTTCGCAATATCCCACAGTTACACCGAGGTAATTCTCGTTTTCTTTCCGAAACCACCCTAAAAGCTTGTGCATATCCTCGTCGTAAAGGGATTTTCCAAAAACAACAAACTTATTATGTCCCATAAAGGCTTCGCCACCAATGAGCTTTTCGCAGTTTTTCATTCCGTCGTAAATGGTTTTTCCTACTGCCGAAATCACCTTTGTGTTTGATTTGCTGACGTCAACCGGCGTGTCCGAACCGCTTCCCGATGGCGAAAAAATCTGTAAGGAAACCTCAAAACCACCCTCGTCACTCTTGTCAATTCCTACTGCGTGAACAATGGCCCTCTGGTCTATTTCCGTTGTCGAGCCGCAACCACTCAGGGTCAGCGAAAATAAAACCGCCAGAATAACTAATCTAAACCTACCCAACAGAAACCTCCTCCTTTTTTCTTGAACGGAAAGCAAATATCAAAGGAATTGCACCGCCTAATCCGATTGCAAAAACAACAGACGGTACTCTGAACATCGGCGAATCGTACATTCCCAGCATAGCCAGAATTATAGCCGTAAGCGTAGGTAAAGCACACGCCACCAAATCAGGCTTTTTAACCCTTATGCAGGAAAGGGTTTTTGATAAGAGAAACATTAAAACCGCAACCTTTACAACAGTTCCGATTGTCCAGATACACATATAAATAGAGTCATAACGCTCGATTACCGAAGTCTTTGCGTAGGTTGAAAGGGTGTAAAAGGGCTGTGAAAGTCCTGTAGCGTAGTCTCCCAGAATAAGCGCAGAATAGAGAATCATCGTTTCCGTGACAAAAAGCTTGATTCCCATGTAGGAAAAAGTTGCTTTTGCCTTATTTTTTCTCACATGAGGAAGAAAAAATACCAACGCAACAAGCTCGTCTGAACCTGCTGTTTTAAGCATAATATCACCAAAAAAGGCTTTTGCCGTATTTTGAGGAGCGGGAGTCGCAATCTGAATGTTGAAAATATCCATCTGTCCCGTAACCGAAAAAATGATTACAAAAAACATTGCCACAAATAAAAACACGGCCACACCCGCTGTTCTTGCAAGTCCCTGAATACCGCATTTTACACCATACAATCCCACACCGCTGAGAGCTATAATAAGCACCGGTGCCGGAAGATAGTCAAGAAACTGATTTTTCAGAAAGTAAGAAAAAATCCCTAAAAGCCTGACTGTTTCAAAGAAAAAGAATGCAGAATAAACTACAGAAACTATAGTTCCTGCTGTTTTTGACCTTTCAAAAACCACACGCATAAAGCCCTTGTCAGGGTGATTTGTCGTTAAAACCAATGGTGGAATTATCAGCAAAAGCTGTAAGGCTATGGCCACCATTGCCGAAAGAAGAGAAAGCACTACATTTAGCTTGTACTGCGAAACGCCGTAGGTGGTTGTTAAAAAAGCTCTTGTCACAAACAAAAGAGTTATCAGCTGTATTGGTGAAATTTTCTTCATATAAGCCTCCTTCTCAGCGTCCTGCGCCGTTTAGTCGGGAAATATCCGAAGTCTCCTTTTCAAGCTTTTTAAAGTCTGCACGTCCCATTGAGTGGAAAAAAGCTCTTTTGGTGAAAGGCGAAATAGGTGCGGTGTAAGGCACTCCGAAATCGTCCATTGAGCATACGTTGAAGATTACAAAGGTTGTAGCAAGACCTATTCCGAAAAGTCCTGAAATCCCTCCCGCAAGAATAAAAGCAAGTCGGAGGATTGTTGTCTGTTCATTTATCGACGGAACAACAAAGGAAGCTGTTGCTGTGATTCCGATTACAATAAGAATTGCTCCCGAAACAAGACCGCTTTTTACTGCCGCATCGCCGATGATAAGTCCTCCTACAATAGAAACCGCACCTCCCACCGCACGGGGAAGTCGTATTCCCGCCTCACGCATTATTTCGTAAAAAATCATCATAATAAAGACTTCTACATAAAGAGGATAGGGGGTTGCCTCCTCGGAAGCTACAAGATTCAAAAGCAGATTGTGACTGAAGGTTTCGGGGTGATAGGTTGCTAGAGCAACGTAAATTCCCGGAATTGCTATGGTCACAAAAAAGCATAGGTATTTCAGAAGTCTGATGTAGGTTGCATAAAAGGGCTTTGAAACATAGTCGTCAATGGTTGCAAAATTTTCAGTAAAAATCGACGGACATAAAAGTGCGAAGGGTGTGCCTTCAATTAAAATCCCCACTCTGCCTTCGTTGAGCTTTGCACAAAAAACGTCAGGTCTTTCCGTCTGAAAAACCGAGGAAAAAATGCTCTTTTTGTCCTGCTCTAAAAACGCAGAAATATAACCGCTTGTAAGCACAGTATCAAGCTTTATGCCTTTTAGTTTTTTTCTCACCTCGTCAACGTAATCCTGTCTTGCTCGTCCCGCAATATAAGCAATAACCACGTCTGTTTTTGATTTTTCTCCCACCTGAAGCATTTCAAATCTCAGTGCGGCGGTTTTGAGCTTTCGTCTGACAAGAGAGATATTGGTTCTTACAACCTCGATAAAGCCTTCCTTTGAGCCCTTGACATTGATGTCGTTTGTCGGCTCGGTAACCGAACGCTTGTCATACCCCTGAACACCAAAAGCAACTCCTTTTTCAATTCCGTCAACAAGCACCACGCCAAAGCCGGAAAAGGCAAGTCTTAAAAGCTCACCGTAGGTGTAAACCGTTTTTCGTTCTGTTGACAAAAGGCTTTGCTCGGTCAGAAATTTGAAAACTCCGTCAGCGTCGCAGTTTCTGACATTGAAATTCATAAGATAACCAAACATTTCCTGAGAAATACTCAGTGTCAGAAGCATTGCCTCAATAGTTACAACCGCACACTTTACTCCTGAAATTTCCACCTCCATAATGTTAAGGTCGGCAGTATTTGAGCATATAGTACGAATGTCTGTGATTTTATCGTAAAGTCCCTTTTTTATAGGTTCGTTTTCATAATTTTCATAAGAAAGCATAGTTTTTCCTTCCTTGTTATTTCAATAATTGGCTATAAAAAGTATTTGAAAAATTCCGCTGTTTATACGGTATTATTTTAAATCTCAGGGACAGAATAGTTTTAAAAAAGGAGAAAAAAGATGCTTATAGTTTTTATACGTTCAATAATTCTTTATGTTGTGATTGTCTTTTCAATACGTCTTATGGGAAAGCACCAGCTTGGAGAGCTTTCGCCAAACGAGCTTGTTATAACAATTCTCATTTCAAATATCGCAACCCTCCCTGCAGAAAACTCGGAAATCCCACTTATAAGAGGAATTGTTCCCGTTTTGACTCTTGTATGTCTTGATGTAATTGTTTCTACTCTCGCATTTAAATCAAGAAAAATCCGCCGACTTGTTTCGGGAAGTCCAAAAGTTATTATTTCCGACGGAAAAGTCATTCAGAAAGAGCTTAAAAACATTCGCTACACCACCGACGACCTGATGGAATCAATGCGAAACCAAGGAATTTTTGATATTTCCGAGGTTCAGTATGCAATAGTTGAAACAAACGGAAAGCTGAGCTTTTATCTCAAAGCACCATTTCAGCCTCTTACCCCCGAAAGCCAGAAACACACAATTCCTACTTCAAACCCACCTGTAACCATAATAGACGACGGCGAAATCATTACCTCGTCAATGGATTCTATAAATATGACTCAAAAACAGCTTGACCTTTATCTCTCAAGAAATAACATTGCCCCAAAGGAGGTTTATCTCTTTTCTACTGACGGAAAAAACAAAAATATTCTCATAAGAAAGGAGCCGACATAGTGAAACGAGTAATAATCTGTATCGGAATAATGAGTTTAATAATAATTGTTTCATTGTGGGGGATTTTTGAGATAAGCTCTCTGAGAAAAGATTTTGACGACCTTATTTCAAAAAGCGAAAGCCTTGTTCTTCAGCAGGACCTTGCAAGTGCAGAGCGTCATCTTGATGAATTTACCCACGACTGGGAAGCTTTCAAAAAGAAGGTTTCCTTTGTGTGTGTCAATTCCGATTTGAAGGATATTTCAGATTTGGTTTCACAGCTGGAGTTTCAACTCTACGCTTCTCCGGAAAGCTATTTTGAAAGCTGTATAAAATTAAGAACCAGAATCCTTTACCTTTTAGAAGCAGAAATTCCTGATATTGAAGGAGTTTTTTAATCAGATTTCTTTTTTACGAATTTTCTTCGGCATAAATGCCCATTATTCACATAAAAACAAAGGTTATTTGTGGTAAACATAGAAAATTTTGCAGGATTTATTAAAACCTCTTGCAAAAATTCACGTTGTGGTATACAATGTATTATAACTTGAAGTATTTGTGAAAGGTATGAATTTTATGAAACTTTGCGAAATGACAAAAGAAGAGCTTGTCGCTTTTAAAAATGAAGTAAAAAAAGAGTATGAGGCTTTTAAATCAAGAGGCCTCAGCCTTGATATGTCAAGAGGAAAGCCTGCTGCTAATCAGCTTGATACAGCAATGGGACTTCTTGACGCTGTAAACTCAACAAGCTGTCTTAGTGACGGTAACGGGGTTGATTGCAGAAACTATGGCGGACTTGATGGTATAGGCGAAGCTAAGAAGCTGTTTTCACAGATGATTGGCGTTTCCGAAAAGGAAGTCATTGTTGCAGGAAACTCAAGCCTTAACCTTATGTACGATACAATTATGAAGAATATGTTTTTCGGCGTAAACGAGGAGGCTACTCCTTGGGGTAAGCAGGGAAACCTTAAGTGGCTTTGTCCTTGTCCGGGATACGACAGACACTTCGCAATCACAGAGGGCTTCGGAATTGAAATGATAAATATTCCTATGAACAGCGACGGCCCTGATATGGATATGATTGAAAAGCTTGTTTCTGAGGATGCATCAATCAAGGGTATCTGGTGCGTTCCTATGTATTCAAATCCAACGGGAATTACATTCTCTGACGAGGTGGTAAAGAGATTTGCTTCTCTCCAGCCAAAGGCTTCTGACTTCAGAATTTTCTGGGACAACGCTTACTGTGTTCACCACCTTTCAGATGACAGGGATTATCTACTCCCTATTCTTGAAGAAGCTAAGAAACACGGCAACGAGGATATGATTTACATCTTCGGCTCAACTTCAAAGGTAAGCTTTGCGGGCGCAGGCGTTGCTGTTATGGGTGCTTCGGAAAAGAATATCGCATACTACAAGAAGCTGATGAACATTCAGACAATCGGCTACGACAAGATAAATATGCTTCGCCACGTGCGTTTCTTCAAGGATTTTGAAGGACTTGAAGCACAGATGAAAACTCTGGCTGAGCTTATAAATCCAAAGTTTGAAACTGTTCTTGACGCTCTTGAAAAGGAACTTTCACCTCTTGGTATCGGAAGCTGGCACAAGCCAAAGGGCGGATATTTTATCAGCTTTATGGCACCAAAGGGTTGCGCAAAGAGAATTGCACAGCTTTGTAAGGAAGGCGGAGTTGTTCTCACAGGAGCAGGTGCTACTTATCCGTACGGAAAAGACCCTGACGACAAGAATCTCAGAATTGCACCTACTTATCCACCTGTCGAGGAACTTAAGCTTGCCGCTGAGCTTTTCTGTATAAGCACAAAGCTCGCAGCAGTTGAAAAATTGCTTGAAGAATAAAAAAAAGAGTGCATTAATGCACTCTTTTTTTATCTATTCAACCGTTTCAACGGTCTCTGTTATTTCATCTTTTTTTCTGTTTCGGGTTCAGTTCCCCAATCATAAGCCTTTACAAGCTGATTGTAGAGCATACTGTTGTAATCGTTCTTTACATAAAGCCCCATTTCTTCTGCAGAGAGGTGCTGAGCCAAATCCTCTTTATTTTCCGGCACGTGAAAGCGTCCGAGGTAAGAGCTTACAGTCCAGTAAACATCATCTCTATCGTCGTACGCCAGAAAGCAAACCCACTTATCACCCTTTTTCATAGGAGTAAGTCCGCTTTTATCCTCGATGTAAGTAACTCCGTCCTCTTCCTTTATGGAATATCTCTGTATTATTGCGATTTCGTCGCCTACACTGACTTCACCCTGTAAAACACGGGAAATTTTCAGTATTCCTTTCATTTTACCGCTGTGATAGCTTTCGCCGTTAGCGTTTGAAATCATAATCGGCTCTCCGTCGTCAAGGTATTCACCCACAACGATAATATCCGAATGTTTACTCAAATCCTCAAGCTTTTCGTATGTAACCACATCAACAACTGATGTATCCACAATAGTTGAGGCTTTTTCTTTTTTCTCTGTCCCTTTGAAAGTATATTCACAAGCGGTAGTCAGCATCATCGCAACCACAGCCACAGCAATCAATAATTTTCTTTTCATAAAACCCACCTCTATTAAAGTATATCACGCAAGTTCTTCCGTGTCTATTGATTGAAAAAACAAATAACGGCCCTTGTTTTTATGCAGGCTTACTGATTTTTTATTATAAAAACAAAAAAGCACGGAAAAAATCCGTGCTTTTTAAATGTATCAAGCTTAAAATTACTTGAGTTCGATTGTAGCGCCAGCTTCTTCGAGCTTAGCCTTGATTTCTTCAGCTTCTGCCTTAGCAACGCCTTCCTTAAGAGCCTTAGGAGCTGCTTCAACGAGTTCCTTAGCTTCCTTAAGTCCGAGACCGCAGATATCCTTAACAGCCTTGATAACGCCCATCTTTGAATCGCCGAATGAAGCGAGGATTACGTCAAATTCTGTCTTTTCTTCTGCAGCAGCAGCGCCTGCACCTGCAGCTGGAGCAGCAGCAACAGCAGCTGTTACACCAAATTCTTCCTGGATTGCGTCTACGAGTTCAGCGAGTTCGAGTACGCTGAGAGCCTTGATTTCTTCAATAAAATTCATAATCTTTTCTGAAGCCATGATAATTTTTCTCCTTTAATAATTATAGATTTGCGGTTTAAACCGCCAGTTTAATGTTGTGACGACAGTTATTAAGCAACTTCGCCCTTGTCGATGATAGCCTGAATTGTTGCAGCAAGCTTCTGCATAGGTCCCTGAAGTGAACCAACGAGCTGAGCAAGAAGTACATCTCTTGATGGAATCTTTGAAAGCTTCTTAACGCCTGCTTCATCGTAAATTTCTTCACCGATGAATCCAGCCTTAAGGTTGAACTTCTCACCGTTGCAAGCCTCTGAGAACTTTCCGAGTACTCTTGCAGGTGCTGTCTGGTCGTCTGTTGAAAGAGCGATAGCAGTTGTACCTTCGAGTACGTTTGTGAGTCCGTCAAGACCGCATTCCTTCATTGCAAAACGGAGCATTGTGTTCTTTTCTACAAAGTACTCAACGCCAGCCTCTCTGAGCTCTCTTCTGAGCTTGGTGTCTTCTTCAACAGTGATACCCTTGTAATCAACGAGTACACCAGCAGCAGCACCCTTGAGCTTTTCTGTGAGTTCAGCGACTCTCTGCTGTTTTGCGAGCAAAATCTTTTCACTTGGCATTTTTTAATTTCACCTCTTTGAAATAAATTTGCCAGTCGTATCAATAAGAAAGCCTTTTTCGAAACATAATCCGAAAAAGGCACAAAGTCATCATATAACTCTGCAATTCCTTCCTCGGCTGGATTTACACGTTACCGCTACCAACTGTCTTTAGATACGAATGCTTATATATTATAACAAACCCCGTGACATTTGTCAAGGGGTTTTAAACTTGTTTTATTAACTTTTTGTAAATTTAAGAGTTTTACTTTTCATATAACTGTCACCTACATTAAAAAGCCCCGCTTTCACGGAGCTTTTGGTTTATCTTTTTCTCATTCTTCTCATCATTCTGACCTGAATTTCAAGCTGTTCAATAGCTTCCTGAACTGATTCAACCTTGCTTTCTCTGATATATTCAGCAATCTTTTCAGCAACCTTAGCATACTTTGTCGGAATAATTACGAGATTATTGCTTTCGAGAGTAACAAGATACTGTTCCTTTTCTGCCTTAAGGTCAAGTACTCTGTTGTCACAGGCAATCATCTGCTGTTTGATTCCCGCGTTAACCTTATCCTGCTCAGCAACAAGCTTATGAATTTTCTTTGAAAGCATCATAAGCATAACCACCGCACACATCAGAAATGCAATCACGCCACCTGCTACAGCAGTAACAACCGATTTGCTGTCCAAAAGCATCATACTCAGAACAAACACCACAAATCCTGCCATAACAGAAATTCCTAAAACAATATTTCTTTTCTTTGCGTATTTAAAATTTTCCTCGACCTTTTCAGCCGGAATAATATACTTCTTAAGATATTCACGATTCCCCTTGCAAACTCTGATAGCGTTGTCATACTCGTCACACTTCTTGTAATACTCCAGAGTTCTATTCATCTTCTGGTTCTCAACATCACTCATAACGCACCATTTTCCTTTCTGAAATAAGAACTTAAAATTAATTTTGAACGTATTTACGATGTTGTCATTTCTCTTTATTTTTTAACCTTCCTTCGTTAATAATTATTATACATTTTATACTAATAATTGTCAACAAGGTTTATGTCGTCTACAAAGATTTCGTATGCTTGCACAAAATATATCTGAAAACCTTGGCGTTTTTAACTAATTCATCATATGGATATTTTGTGAACTCCAGCGAGGTCGGTGCAACCGTCAGAGCTTGGGTTTCGCCTTTGGAAACCGCAAGCCTTTTGAAAAAGCCTTGACCGAAAACTTTCGGATAAAATAATCCCACTATCTTTTTACGGATAGTGGGTATTTTTATTTTATAAGGCGAGCCTTAGTGAGCCGATAGCCCCGAGCACGCGATAATTCGAGTTACCTCAAATTAGTCGCGAGGGAGGTCGGTGCAACCGTCAGGGTTGCAAAAAAGCGTACGGAAAATCCGTACGCTTTTTTTACACATTTAAACTTAAAAATATTTTGCCAAAGCTCTTTAAGGTGAGCTTCAAGCGAACCGATAACACCCGAGCACTCAAAACGAGAAAATCCTCTCAAATGAAATGCGAGGGTAGGTCGGTCAAACCGTTAGGGTTTGTTTATACACCGTACTTAGCTGTGTTAACCTTGATACCAACGCCCATTGTTGAAGCAACAACAACGCTCTTGAGGTACTGACCCTTAGCAGCAGCTGGCTTAGCCTTAACAACTGCGTCAATGAGTGTGTTGAAGTTTTCTTCAAGCTTTTCAGCTCCAAAAGAAGCCTTACCGATTGGACAGTGGATGATGTTTGTCTTATCAAGACGGTATTCAATCTTACCAGCCTTAGCTTCAGCAACAGCCTTAGCTACGTCTGGAGTAACTGTACCAGCCTTTGGGTTTGGCATAAGTCCACGAGGACCAAGTACCTTACCAAGACGACCA
>SVNV01000026.1 GCA_015066705.1 Ruminococcus sp. | reverse complement strand
CTCGAGAGTGCTTATCTATTATATCACTTATTTTCACCTTTGTCAAGAGTTTTTTATTACCTTTTATCGGTATTTTTTACTCTCGCCTCAGGCGACTTTATTATATTAACATAAACACACCGCCTTGTCAACACTTTTTTTCGAATTTTTTCAGCTTTGTAAAAAATGCACATTGACTTTAACTGATTTGACGGCAAACTGTAAAAAATGCACATCTGTCGAATAAATCTGGATATTTTTGTTTTGAAAATCCGCAAATCCATGCATATTTTTCTGGTTTTTTCAGATACTACAAACAAAAAGGAGGTTTCACAATGTCAAGAAATACCACTAACTTATTAAAGTCTTTCCTTTGCTTGCTGATGGTTTTCACAATTCTATTTGCAATTTCAAAAATCACCGCTCCGGAAGCTTCGACCGCCATATCCCAATACGGCTCAAGCGGAGCTGAAGTAAAAGCAATCCAGCAGGCTCTCAAGGACAGAGGACTTTTCAACACAAACGTAACCGGTTATTACGGCGAACAGACACAGGCTGCCGTCAAGCGTTTTCAGAAACAGCAAGGAATTTCCCAGACAGGAGTTGCAGGACCTCAGACATTAAAGGCTCTGGGAATTTCCATTGGCTCTGTTCCAAGCGCAACGGAAGCCAACATCAATCTTCTTGCAAGAATCATTTCTGCCGAGGCAAGAGGCGAGCCTTACAAGGGACAGGTTGCAGTAGGCGCAGTAATTCTGAACCGAATCGAACACCCGTCATTTCCAGATACGCTGTCAGGTGTAATCTATCAGAACGGAGCCTTTACTGCAATAGTTGACGGACAGTTCAACGAGCCTGTTGCTTCATCGGCATACAACGCCGCACGAGATGCTTTGAACGGCTGGGACCCGACAGGCGGTGCAATCTACTATTACAACCCGGCAAAAACCTCAAACGCCTTTATGCATTCCCGACCTGTCATAACAGTAATCGGCGGACACCGTTTCTGCTCGTAGCATACTATATATAATATAAAAAGGGTACTGAAAAACTCAGTACCCTGATTTTATTCATCCTTCGGCATATACGTATACCATTCAAGACGGCTTTTTTCTTCCTTTTCGACACCTGCCAGCTTATCCGTCAGGTCGTCAACCTTCTCCTTGATGTCGGCAACATCAATATCAATACTCGGCATAGAAAAACCTACATTGATATCCGAAACATCGGTTTTCAGAATTTCAGCGACGTCAACCTTCTTCAAGTTTTCATCTCCGCCCACATCAACTCCGAAAACTTTTTCAAATCTGAGTCTTTCTTCGTTTGACATTTCGTCACTCTGATTATGAGTTTCAAACATCATTCTGAGGCTTGCGTCTACATTATCTGCTTGTGCGGCGATGGCAACCATTGCGCCAAAGCTGTCGACATCGCCTCTCTTTTTGATGTGCCTGAGATGAGAATGCACAATAAACAGCCTCACATACAAGGCAGCACCAATTAAACAAAGCACAGCCAAAACCGTTTCGCCATCTTCAAAAAGCAGATAAACGGTTGAGCCAAGATACATAATTGAGGTGATTATACAAGTGGTCTTGAACTTCATACTCAGAAGCGAAAACAGAAGTATAATTCCGCCTCCTGCCATATGAGGTATGTTGGCAGGGTGATACGAAGAAGAGAAAAGTAAATGCCAGTACATCTCGGAAATAAACTCAAACCCTGCAACTATCAAAGAAAATATAATTATAAAACTCCTCTGGAGGTTAAAGGATTTCTTCGCACCCCTTATAAGTCCCACCTCAAGAGTTTCATATTCCTCTTTTGAATAACCTGTAAAAAACAATTCCCTGAGGTCGGATAAACTCAATCTTCTCAATCTTCAACCTCCGTCACAACAGAATCATTCACACCTTCGATTTCAAATTTCATTCTCGGGTTTTCACATTGTCCAAGCAATGCGTCAAGGTCCTCGGCGCTGAATTCGGTATGTATTTCATCGTTATTTTCATCGTCGTCAATTTCAAAAGGCTTTTCAAAAACCGCCTCGTGATTCATCTGGTTGTTAAGAGGGTTTACTCCACCCTTCTGATAATCCCTGAAAGCCTTTTTTACATCATCGCGCATATGACCCACGCCCTTGATAACCTGACGAATTTCTGCATAGTCATCAGAATCAAGATATTTTTTAACGTACTCAAGATGAATGTGAGAAAAGACTATTCTCAGATAGCCAAAAGCACACAGCACACAAAGAAAAAGTGAGCCTGCATTTCCAAAAATCAAAAGCAGTACACTTGCCGCAAAATAAACGGCAGAAAGTATACCGCTTGTTATCTTAGAAAAAATGCTTGCTATCGTCAGCCCCAGAGCAACGAGAACAAAAAGCATTTCAATATGTATCGAGGTCGCCTTCAAGAATTCATTCCACGGCATCTGTAAAACAGTCATTGCAAGAGCCACAATGTCAATGGCAATTATTATAAAAGAAAAAATTGTCGCAGTCTTTATCTGAGTTTCAAAAGCATTTCTTATGCCTCTTAATTCTACCTGGCCTTTTTTAGCATATTCGCTTTTATCGTATCCCCAGAAAATAAGGTCGTTTAATAAGTTTCTGATTATTCGCATAGCTAACTACCAAGCCATTCCGTCTTATCAGGAATATCCTTTTCCTGTTCATTTTGTCTGAGGGATTTTATATCTGTGCCAAAAAATTGCTCAGCGTCAACACCCCCACCTGTTTTTAGGCTTTCAAGAAGCTGTACTCTGGAAGTGCCCTCGAAGCTTCTGAATTCCTTATGGCGATTAAACAAAGGATAGCCTTCGACCTCTTTGAGGTGGTCGTTGTACACCGCAAGACTTTTAAGAAAAGGCATAAGCACCGTTGCTATTGTCACTAAAACAAAGCCGTCTAATATTCCTGCCATTGCATAAAGCGACGCATGAACAGCTAACATTATTATTGCAGGAATGAAATATTTCTTTTCCTCTTTTAATAACACAATCAGTATCGAAGCCACTACTCCTGAAAGTATCAGAAAAAAATACGTCAATATCTGATACGCTGTCCCTGTAAACAGAGTTAATATCGCACCACCTAAAAGAACCTGTTGTACAATAACCGTAAAAACAGAAATCGCAACAGGAAAGAAAGCCAACCCACATACAAAGCCTCTCAGCTTGTCACAGCGTTTTTTTGAATATCTCAAATCGTCAAGAGGTGCTGTCTGCATATCCTTTGGTTTTAACAGATACGCCATTAAAATCCTCTGTCAACCGAATAATATTTCTTTGCAGAAGAATCTGCAATTTCAAAAGCGAGCTTTGTTGCACAAATTGCAAAAAGACAAGCAAAAACTGTTGCTAAAAAACCAAAAAAGCCTTTCATAATAATTCCTCCTGTTTAAATGTCTTAATGTCCTTTGATTTATGATTATTAAAATAATTTTCTTATATAATATAGTATAACAGATTTTCACAAAAAATCAATAGCTGACACAACTTTGATAAAATTTATACTCGACACTTGAAAATTCAGATTTATGTGTTATACTATACTATATAGAAATTTTGCTGATATTGAATTTAAGGGAGTGCAAAATGGCGGAAAAGAAACCCAACAAATACAAAAATCTGTTTTCAAATACACTGATTTTTGCAATCGGCTCTTTCAGCTCAAAAATACTTGTTCTGATACTTGTGCCGATTTACACATATTATATGACAGAAGCCGAGCTTGGTATGAACGACGTGATTGTTCAGCTGGCAAACTGGCTTTTGCCTGTGGTCACCCTGACCATTGCCGAGGCGGTTATACGATTCGGACTTGACAAGGCACACGATAAAAAATCCGTTTTTACTATCGGAAACGTCATCGTGCTGACGGGCATCATCATATTAGGTGTGATATTGCCTGTCGCTACAAGAATCCCTATCGTAAAGGAGTTCGTAGGCGATTATGAGCTGTTATTATTCGTTTATGTTCTTACTTCAAGCCTGAAGCTTTTATATTCGACCTTTGTAAGAGCACTTGAAAAAGTAAAGCTTTTTGCGATAAACGGTATTCTGACAACCTTTTTAACCCTTGCGTTTACAATAGCATTTATTGCTGTGGCAAGATGGGGCGTTACCGGATACCTTTTAGCAATAATTCTTGCGGACTTCTGTTCGATTGTTTTTCTGCTGTTTACAGCTAAGCTGTGGAGATACCTGAGTGCAAGAAAGTTTAACGGAACGCTTTTAAAGGCAATGCTAACCTATTCACTGCCACTTATCCCGACACAGCTTCTGTGGCTTATCACCAACAGCTCCGACTCCTTTATGGTGAAATATTTCCTCGGTGCTGAATCAAACGGGATACTTGCCGCCGCTTATAAAATCCCGAATATTGTTTCTACAATATACCTTATGTTCGGTCAGGCGTGGAATATGTCCGCTATTTCCGAAAACGAAAGCGACGACAGAAGCAGATTCTACACAAAGGTTTTTGACCTTAATCAATCGCTGATGTATCTTGTTGCGGGAGGAATTCTCCTTATAGTAAAGCCTGTTACTATGGTCTGGATTGGCCCTGCTTTCAGAGAATCCTTAAGCTATGCACCGATTCTTGTTTACGCAACGGTTTTCACCTGCTTTGCAACCTTTATGGGAACAGCTTATATCGCAACAAAAAACACAGTGCGTTCACTTATGACAAGTCTTGTTTCCGGCGTTATAAACGTAGGAATAAATCTTGTTTTCATTCCTAAAATAGGAATTTACGCTGCTGCAATTTCAACTCTTGCAAGTTATCTTGTGGTTTTTATCATAAGACTTATAGATGCCAAAAGACTTATAAATTTCAGCTTTTCGTTGCCTAAAATGGTAATAAACAACATTTTACTGATTTTAATGGTACTTTCAAACTATATCCGAGGAATAAAATCCTACGCTTTGCTGTTTGTTCTTTTCGCGGTTATCCTTGTGATAAACCTCAGATGTATGCTTCAGCTTGCAAAGGCGTTTGTTCCGGAAAGATTTTTGAAAAAGATACCTGTAATAAATAAACTTATTTGACGTGGAGGAAATATTATGGCAGAACTCAAGTACGAAATCACAGAATACCTTGGTGTTTTAAGTGAAAACGCAAAGGGCTGGACAAAGGAGCTCAACAAAATCAGCTGGAATGACAGAGAACCTAAGTATGACATCAGAGAATGGAATCCTGACCATACAAGAATGGGTAAGGGCGTTACTCTCACTGATGAAGAGGTTGAGATACTGAGAAAGCTTCTTAACGGTGAGGAAATCGAGGACGACATCGACGAATCAATTATACTTTAAGATATCCTTTCCTCTCCGCTGTTGGCGGGGAGGAATTTATTTATACGGTGAAGAAACAGAGAATAGCTTCGACTAATCAATTATACTTTGAGATATTATTTTTTTTCGCAGTCAATGGGAAGGAAATATATATTTTGCAAGAAAATTAAAGGTGATATTGACAAATGAATTGTATTTGTATCAAAACTTACTTTCTGCCGGTGCAGAGAGTATTTTTTTATTAAAAACACTTGAATTTGTGTGGAGGTTTGTGCTAAAATGTCGTTAGAATAATATCGGGAGGGATTTTTATGAATTTCAGAAAAATTCTCGCTGTTGTCTGCTGTATGACTTTAGGACTTGGCTGTCTTACTGCTTGTGGCAAAGAGGACAACGGCAATAGTAACAGCAACACAAACACCAACAATGGCAACAACTCATCAACGGAAGGAATAGAAAATATGGGACCTGTTGTACTCACAAGTGAAAAGGTTAAAATTGTGGGCAGAACACATCTTATGGATGATGTTCTGTGGCTTGCTTTTTCGGGTGCTGGTGCTGAATTTGTTTACGAAGGCAAAAAGCTGGACATCACTTTTGTGGGCGACAATTCTGTAAATGGCGGAATTGACAATCAGGCAAGGGTTGCTGTTTATGTTGACGGCGAAAGAACTGTTGACGAGATGATTGACCAGCCTGAAATGACAGTTACTGCTTTTGAAAATTCCGAAAGCAAAAAGGTGAATGTTCAGATTGTAAAGCTTTCTGAAACAGCTATGTCAACCGTAGGTGTCAAGCCTATCACGCTTGCTGACGGAGAAAAAATCACTCCTGCCGATGACAAGGCTCACAAAATAGAATTTGTAGGCGACTCAATCACCTGCGGCTACGGAGTTGACGACGAGGTTAAGGAACACCATTTCTCAACCTCCACAGAGGACGTTACAAAAGCTTATGCTTACAAAACCGCTGAGAAATTAAATGCTGATTACAGTATGGTTTCCATAAGCGGTTACGGAATCATTTCCGGATATTCAAGTAACGGAAATAAAGTCCCTTCACAGGCACTTCCACAGTATTACGACAAGATGGGCTTTTCCTATAACAAGTTTGCAAATACAACCTCTCCACAGAATGTGGAATGGGATTTTGAAAGCTTCAGGCCTGAGGTTATAATTATCAATCTGGGAACAAACGACAACAGCTACGTTAAGGGGAACAGCGAGAAAAAACAGGAGTACGTTGACGGCTATCTCGCATTTTTAAAGACAGTAAGAGAAAAAAATCCTGATGCGGAAATCTTCTGCGTTCTCGGTATTATGGGTGCAGAGCTTTATTCGGCAATCGAAGGTATGGTTTCTGAATATTCTGCAGAAACAGGTGACCAGAAAATTCATCCCTTTAAGCTTCCTGTACAGGATTGGGCTAACGGCTATGCCGCTGACTGGCACCCGACAGAAAAGAATCACGAAATCGCCGCACAGGCTATGGCTGACGAAATCACAAGAGTAATGGGCTGGTAATAAAAATAAAAGAGTACCGTTTTAAGGTGAGTGGTCATAAAGAAGTATTATACGGACTTATTGAGGAAAACCCTTTTGAAAAAGGGTTATTCCTCAAACTCCTTTCCTAAAACTTCAGTATTTAAAATACCTATCCCCCGCACAGCGGGGGATAGGTATTTTAATATTAAAGTCTTTGGAAGGGGGTTCGGGGGACAACCTTTCTTCAGAAAGGTTTCGCCCCGATAAATTCATATAATATACTTCTATATAACTACCTACCTTAAGGGTGGTACTCTTTTTGTTTTGTTATTCTTCCATCATACGGTTTATAGCGGAGACAAGTGCGTTAATTGACGAAACAATAATGTCGTTGTCGGTACCTGCGCCCCAGTATTTCTTTCCGGCCTTAACGATTCCCACATAAGAGCAAGCCACAGACTGCGAACCGCTTTCCAGAGCGTGTTCTTCGTATGAATCCAGATTATAGGTGATTCCCATAGCACTCTTGAGTGCATTTGAAACAGCGTCAAGACGACCGTTACCCTCAGCGTTTATCATAACAACCTTACCATCTCTGATTATAGTTACGTCAGCTGCAATCACGCCACCCTTTTTCTGAGTGTAGTGTGCCTGCTCGACTGAAAATTTGTCTGTCTTGTTGAGGTAGGTTTCTGCGAAAATTCCGTAAACCTCCTCTGCCATAAGCTCTTTGTGTGCTCTGTCTGAAATCCCCTTGACAACGTAGCCGAAGTCCTCACGCATTTTAGCAGGCAGATTGAAGCCATACTGCTGCTGTAACAGATAACCGATTCCGCCCTTGCCCGACTGGGAATTGATACGGATAACGTCGCCCTCGTATTCTCTGCCCAAATCCTTAGGGTCGATTGGAAGATACGGAACTGTCCATCTTTCGCAGTTTTTCTCTTCTCTGAAATTCATACCCTTTGCAATAGCGTCCTGATGGGAGCCTGAGAAGGCTGCAAAAACAAGCTGTCCCGAATAAGGGCTTCTCTCGTAAACTCTCATTCTTGTTACTCTTTCGTAAACCTCAATAAGCTCAGGAAGATTTGAAAAATCAAGCTCAGGGTCAACTCCGTGAGTATACATATTAAGAGCAAGTGTGATTATGTCAACATTTCCTGTTCTTTCGCCGTTTCCAAAAAGCGTTCCCTCTATTCTGTCAGCACCGGCAAGAAGTCCCATTTCACTGTCTGCAACACCACAGCCTCTGTCGTTATGAGGGTGGAGAGAAACAATAACATTCTCACGGTTATTAAGGTTGTCGCACATATACTCAACCTGACTTGCATAAACGTGTGGCATTGACATTTCCACAGTAACAGGAAGATTTATAATAACCTTGTTGTCAGGTGTAGGCTCCCAGATATCAATTACCTTGTTGCAGATTTCTACTGCAAAATCCATTTCGGTTCCGGTAAAGCTTTCAGGAGAATATTCAAATCTGAAATTGCCCTCTGTTTTTTCACGGTATTCCTTGAGCATTTTAGCCCCCGCAACCGCAATTTCTACAATTTCTTCCTTGGACTTTTTAAAAACCTGCTCTCTCTGTGAAACAGACGTGGAGTTATAAAGGTGAACGATGGCATTCTTACAGCCCTTGAGTGCTTCAAAGGTTTTTTCGATAATGTGTTCTCTCGACTGTGTCAGCACCTGAATTGTTACGTCGTCAGGGATAAGGTCTCTCTCGATAAGTGCTCTGCAAAATTCGTATTCGGTGTCAGAAGCAGCAGGAAAACCTACTTCGATTTCCTTAAAGCCAACCTTTACAAGATAGCTGAAAAATTCCAGCTTTTCATCTAAGCTCATAGGAACAATAAGCGCCTGATTTCCGTCACGAAGGTCAACGCTACACCACATTGGTGCCTTGTCAATATATTCTCTTTCAGTCCATTTAAGACTTTTTACAGGTGGCATAAAATAGCCTCTTGCATATTTACCGGTGTTTTTCATAATATCCCTCCAGATTTTTTAAAAATTTGCAGAGTACGAAATCTTTACAATAAAAAAAGCCCGTCTCTGATAAAGAGACGAGCATAAACTCGTGGTACCACTCTTTTTCGCCTGAAAGCTCACACCTTCAAGCCTTAGCCACATCTATCAATGTGCTTCTCTGTAACGGGAGAACCCGACCTGACCTACTTGTTTCGGTCAAGCTGCTCAAGGACGAGTTATTACAGAATCCCAACGTCTGTTTACACCGGCCACAGACTCTCTGTGCTTGAAATTTCTGCTTTTTTTCCTGTCACTGCATTTATTATCTTCAAGTTACTATTAGTATAAAGCATTAAAAACCTTTTGTCAAGGGGTAAAAAATGCCCATAAAACCAAATCAGCAGGTTTTAAAAAATATTTTTTGTGCAAAAAGACAATTTTTCAAAAAAGTGTTGACAAACCCAAGAAACTATTATATAATAATAAAGCTGTCTGATACAGCTTTATATAAATCGGGGCGTGGCTCAGTTTGGTAGCATTTTGTTGGAGCGCTGCCAGTGGCAGAAAAAGCGAACAACAAAATGGCGCAGCGGTCGAAATTATGTGAGCTTAAGCGAACGAATAATTTCGGGCACCGCAAGAGTAAGCGTAGCGCTCGGTTAGAGAAATTCGGCTGACTATAGTCAGTTTTAAAATTTAATATTTGTTATCGGGGCGTGGCTCAGTTTGGTAGAGCGCTTGGTTTGGGACCAAGATGCCGCAGGTTCAAGTCCTGTCGCCCCGACCACAAAAGCTATGAAATCTATGATTTCATAGCTTTTTCCTTTTTGTGCTCAATTTAACCGGCATAGGAACAGATGAATCTGTTCCTATATGGATATTACAGCCACAAAACGACTTGTATTACTTACCTTTTTATGCTACAATATTTTTGCAAAAGTTCTGATTAACCAAATAAAACACCAAATGAAATAATATAGAAACAAGAGGAAAACTAATGAAGTGGATTTTTACATACTTAAAGCCGTTACTTTTGAGAATAACGGTCGGAATAACAGTAAAGATTGTCGGTACAGTAGCGGAACTGATAATACCTTTTTTGCTGAGCTATATACTTGAAAACGTAATAGACACCAACGACATAAACAGAATTCTGCTGTTTGGTGCTCTTATGGCAGTATTTGCGATTATCGCTTGTCTTGGAAATATAATTGCCAACCGAATGGCGGCAAAGACCACAATGATTTTCTCTACTCGTATGAGAAAGGACCTTTTTTCAAAAACGCTTTACCTTTCAGCAAGAAGCACCGACAGATTCACAATTCCTTCTCTTGAATCAAGAATAACCTCAGACACATATAACGTTCAGAATTTTATCGGAATGATGCAGAGAATGGGTATCCGTGCACCTATTCTTCTCCTTGGCGGAACTATCATCACTCTTGCTATGGATAAAAAGCTTGCACTTGTAATGATTGCTACGCTTCCTTTGATTTTTATTGTAGTATATGGTATTTCCCGAATGGGTGTTCCTCTTTATTCTACCGTTCAGCAGTCGGTTGACGGAATGGTCAGAGTTGTCCGTGAGGACGCTCAGGGAATCCGTGTTATCAAGGCACTTTCAAAGGTTGATTATGAAAATGACCGTTATGAGCAGGCAAACCTCGCTCTCAAGCGAAATGAAACCAAAGCAGGAATAATTATGGGGGTTGTAAACCCTATTATGACTCTGCTTATGAATATGGGTATTGTTGCCGTTATCGGTGTCAGTGCGTATTTTGTATCAACCAATCAATCCTCAGTAACAACCGTTATTGCCTTTATGCAATACTTTACACTTATATCAATGGCAATGATGTCGCTTTCCAGAATGTTCGTTATGTATACAAAATGTGCCGCCTCGGCGAAACGTATTTCTCAGGTTATGGGGCAGGTCAGCGAGCTTGAAGAAATTGCTGACGACGGTAAGGGGGATAAATCACTTCATATTTCCTTTGAAGATGTAACCTTCTCTTATCTCGGCAAAAGTAACAACCTGAAGAATATATCCTTCTCATTGAAAAAAGGCGAAACACTAGGAATTATCGGTACGACAGGAAGCGGAAAATCAACTATTCTACGACTTCTTATGCGTTTTTACGACGTTGATTCAGGTGTAATCCGTATTAACGGAAAAGACGTGCGTTCATATAATCGTGAAGAGCTTACTGCGATGTTTGGTGTGGTATTCCAGAATGATTTTCTTTATGCGGATTCCATTGAGGAAAATATACGCTTCGGTCGTGATATAAGCAGTGAGGATATTGTAAGTGCTGCAAAAACTGCTCAGGCACACAATTTCATAACCTCTTTTTCAGAGGGCTATACTCACAGCGTATCTACCGGAGGAACTAATCTATCAGGTGGTCAGCGTCAGCGTTTACTTATATCCCGTGCAATAGCAGGTCGTCCCCAAATACTTATTCTTGACGACTCGTCCTCAGCTCTCGACTACAAAACTGATGCAAATCTTCGCCAGGCGCTTTCACAAGCACTTCCACAGTCTACCGTTATAACCGTTGCACAAAGAGTAAGCTCAGTTAAAAACTGTGACCTTATTCTTGTTATCGAAGATGGCAGAATAATCGGTTGCGGAAAACACAAAGAGCTTATGGAAAAATGTTCCCAGTATAAAGAAATAAGCGACTCTCAGATGGGAGGTGCTTTTCTTGACTGATAAAAACATCAAGCCTGAAAGAAAAAAGACAACAAAAGACATATTCATAAGACTCAGCAAATATGTTCTTAAGCAGTGGCCTCTGTTTATTGTTGCGCTGATTCTTACCCTTGTGTCAAATCAGCTTTCGCTTCTCGGTCCGAGATATTCGGGTGCGGCTATTGATGCTATTGAAGCAAAAGGCGGTGTGGATTTTGATTCCGTATGGAGAAACATAGCCTTTATGATTGGTTGTTATGTTATCTCTGCATTGCTTTCATATGTTCTTTCGGTAGTTATGCTACATCTTAGCCAGAGAATCATATATAGAATGCGAAAACAGGTTTTTGAAAAACTGACAACACTTCCTGTAAGCTATTTTGACACCCACGCAACAGGCGATATCATAAGCCATCTGTCATACGATATTGACACCATAAACAGCACTCTTTCCCATGACCTTATACAGGTTATGACCAGCATTTATACTGTTGTGGGTTCGCTGGCATTTATGTGGCAGATTTCAAAGCCGATGATACTTATTTTTGCATTAACCGTTCCGGTATCAATATTTTTTACCCGATATCGTTCTAAAATTGTCCGTCCGCTTTTCAGCGCAAGAGCAAAGAAATACGGCGAGCTTAACGGCTTTGCAGAAGAAATGCTTACAGGCTCACGTACTATATCAGCTTATGGAATGCAGAAGGTTATTTCCTCACGCTTCAATAAGATAAATAACGAGGCGATGGACGCTTTCTATAAGGCTGAATACAACAGTGCTCTGCTTTTCCCTACCATAAACCTAATCAATAATATTTCCCTGACTCTTGTAGCTATCATAGGCGGAATACTTTATATGTACTCTCAGAATGGAACTGTGCTTGCTACATCTGTATTCTTTATCACTCTCGGCGGGGTCGCACAGTTTGTTCAGTATTCGAGAAAGTTTGCAGGGCCGATAAACGAGTTTTCAAATATACTTCACGAAATTCAATCTGCTTTTTCTGCGGCAGAACGTGTTTTTGCAATTCTTGACGAAGAACCCGAAAAAGAAGATTCTCCTGACGCTAAGGAATTAAAGAACGTCAGCGGTGATGTTTGCCTCAGTAACGTAACCTTCGGCTATACAGAAGATAAAACAATACTCAAAAATGTTTCCGTAAATGCAAAAAAAGGGCAGACGGTTGCAATAGTCGGACCTACGGGAGCAGGAAAAACCACTATAATCAATCTGCTTATGCGTTTTTACGATTATCAGAGCGGAGAAATTCTCATAGACGGAATCCCGTCAGTAAACCTTAAGCGTACCGACCTCAGACTTGCATTCAATATGGTACTTCAGGACACATGGCTTTTCTGCGGAACTATATACGACAACATCGTTTATGGCAGAAAGGATTCTACTCCCGAAGAGGTCTATGCGGCAGCAAAATCCGCAAAAATTGCTTCCTATATCGAAAGTCTTCCTGACGGATACAACACAGTGCTGTCAGATGACGGCGTAAATATTTCCAAAGGTCAGAAGCAGCTTATAACTATCGCCCGGGCTTTTCTTTCAAAAGCACCGATACTTATTCTCGACGAGGCAACCTCGAACGTCGACTCACGCACCGAAATACAGATACAGAATGCAATGACCGAGCTGATGAAAAACAAAACCTGCTTTATTATCGCCCACAGACTTTCAACCATTCAGAATGCGGATACTATTCTCGTGGTAAAGGGCGGTAGTATTATCGAGCAAGGAAATCACCAGCAACTTATAAATCAAGGCGGTTTTTACTGCTCTCTCTATCAGTCACAGTTCATGTGACAACTAAAAAAAGAAACCTCTCCTGATGTAGCGTAAGCTTTTCAGCAGAGGTTATTTTTTACTTATTATATTTTTTAAAGCTTCCCCTTTCGTCAATTCTGAAAAGTGAAAGCTCGCCATTTTCAAGCCTTTCAAAAAACTCAGAAACGCTGTTGATTTTATGCTCACAGCCCATCGCGCACAGATTGCCGTCCTTGTCGTGATGACAGTCCGAACCACAGGTTACGGGAATTTCATTAAGGCTTGTGAAAAGCTCCGCCACAGCGTTTGCACGGTCGGTGTTTTTAGTGTTTAAAATTTCCATTCCGTCAATGTGGTGAGGCAGAATTCTTATGGTGTCAATGTATGACGCCTCTCTGAAAGGGTGTGCCTGAATTACAAACCCACCGCATTTTTTTACATATTCCAAAAACTCTCTCGGCGACATTTCCATAATATGAGGATTTTCAAGAAGCCATTCCTTTGAAAGTCCGTAAATCAGCCATTCTGTACCGTGAAAAGCGTATTCAAAGCCAAAGAAAACCGAAAGTCCGATTTCGTCGCCTTTTTTCTTGGCGTTTTCATAGCCCTTGCAGAAAGCCTCAATCTTGTTTCCCCAGCTTTCGTCGGGCATAGTGAAGTTTATCCTGCTGTTGCCATTGAAAAAGTGGTCGGTGACGAAAATTCCGTCATACCCCAGACTTTTGTAATATAAAGCCTGCTCTGCTCCACCTGACCCGCCACACTCAGAGCCTTCGCTTGTGTGCAGATGCATCTCGTAAAAATACATGCCCTCACCTCGTTTTACATCTTTAATAATATTATACCACGCTTTGTCATCAAGTCAATATAAAGCAAAAGTTTTAAGACAAGCCTTTTGGGTAAACAAAAAACACGGCTTTTGCCGTGTTTAATTATATATTGTGAATTAAAAGAATACTCCCGTCGAGAGATATCTCTCGCCTGTGTCAGGGAGAAGTACTACTATTGTCTTTCCCTTATTTTCTGAAAGCTCAGCCAGTTTTGTTGCGGCACAAAGAGCTCCGCCTGAAGAAATCCCCACAAGAAATCCCTCTGTCTTGGCGACTTCCTTTGCAGTCTGATAAGCCTCCTCGTCAGTAACAGTCACAATTTCATCAATCACCGACATATCAAGGATTTCAGGTGCAAAACCGGCACCAATTCCCTGAATCTTGTGAGCACCTGCTCTGTTTTGTGTAAGAAACGGCGACGAAGCAGGCTCCATTCCGACAATCTTTATGTCAGGTCTTTTTTCTTTGAGATATCTTGCAGTTCCCGTTACAGTTCCCCCTGTACCGATTCCACCTACAAAAATATCAACATCTCCGGCTGTGTCATTCCAGATTTCAACGCCGGTGGTTTCGTAATGAGCCTGAGGGTTTGCAGGGTTTGTAAACTGCCCTAAAATAACACTTCCTTCGATAGCGTTTTTAAGCTCTTCAGCTTTGGCAATAGCTCCGCTCATTCCTTTTGCGCCCTCGGTGAGAACGATTTCAGCCCCGTAAGCCTTGAGAAGATTTCGTCTTTCAACGCTCATAGTGTCAGGCATTGTAAGAATTGCCTTGTAGCCTCTTGCAACAGCCACCGAAGAAAGTCCTATTCCGGTGTTTCCGCTGGTAGGTTCAATGATTGTTGCGCCTTTTTTCAGAAGTCCCTTTTCCTCAGCATCAATAACCATTTTCAGAGCAACTCTGTCCTTGACACTTCCTGCAGGATTTTTAAACTCCAGCTTTGCTAAAATCTTAGCTTTTAAATTCTTGCCTTCCGAGAAATTATTAAGCTCTACAAGTGGTGTGTTTCCGATAAGCTCGGTAACGCTTTTATAAATTTTTGCCATAGTTTACCTCTTAAATTAAAATATATGGTTTCATCTGCTTTTGTGTGGCAGAGGAGGGTGTGGCGACACCGCCAGCAATATGTCAAATCTGCCTTTTGTTCTTTTTAAGGCGAACGCCAAGTGAGCAGATAGCCTGCCACAAC
>SVNV01000007.1 GCA_015066705.1 Ruminococcus sp. | reverse complement strand
CTGTTTCAGTTTTCACTGACTGTGCATTATTTTTTGGTCTTTTGCTTGACCTTCTTTAGAATTACTCAAAAGTAATTTCCAAGGGTTGGTTATTCTTCGTCTTTGTTCAATTTTCAAAGTGCTGTGCTTCCCTGTGGACAGCTTATTAATAATACCACATTTCATACGTTTTGTCAACAGTTTTTGTTGTAAACGATTTGTGAACAAAAACGTTTTCAGAAAAGGGCATAAAAAATCCGCACTTACGTACGGATTCTCGTTATGAGCTGTTTAAAACAGCTTGGAGGCGCCACCCGGATTTGAACCGGGGATCAGGGTGTTGCAGACCCACGCCTTACCGCTTGGCTATAGCGCCTTATTTTCAGAAAATCTGAAATGGAGCGGATTACGAGGCTCGAACTCGCTACCTCCACCTTGGCAAGGTGGCGCTCTACCAGATGAGCTAAATCCGCATTATGTAATGCGCATATTTTATGATATGCGTGATTTTCCGAGAATGTGATATATAAATTTTAAAGTTTCAAATTGGCGACCTGGATGGGACTCGAACCCACGACCTCTAGCGTGACAGGCTAGCGTTCTAACCAGCTGAACTACCAGGCCATATGGTGGGAACAATAGGGCTCGAACCTATGACCCTCTGCTTGTAAGGCAGATGCTCTCCCAGCTGAGCTATGCTCCCATGTCGCCTTTCAGCGACGAAATTTATTATACTATATCAGAAATGATTTGTCAAGTACTTTTTTCTGATTTTTTGAGAAAAATTTTATCCAGCTCACAGCTATACATTTTACCATTATTTTCCCCAGCTAAAAACTCACCTTTTATGGTAATCGGAACCCGTATCTGAGGATTCTGTTCCGGATAAAGTCTTATAACAAGATATTTGTCAAAAGACTTAACGGAAACAAAAGTAACGAAATTCTCTTTAGTCATCGGGCTATCAAGGGTTACGAAATATTCATCTTCTACAACTTCCACATCTTTAATTATATCATCGCTTTTTATCTTTTGGAGAATTGTCATCTTACTTCCACAACAGCTCCCCTCAATTTTAGCAGTTGTAGTAACAAGGTTTCCACAATTATTACAATAGAAAAACTGAAGTCTGTCAGGGTTTGCGCCATTATACTTATTCTTTTCTAATTTTCCGTTGAGAATTCTTTCTGCTGTTGTGTCAAAAATATCAGCTATTTTACTTATCAGTGACACATCGGGCATTCCGAGGCCTCTTTCCCATTTTGAAACCGTCTTATCGGATACGCAGAGCATTTGTGCAAGCTGAAGCTGTGTAAGTTTTTTTGAAATTCTGAGGGACTTAATAAGTTTTCCCGTTTCTTTATTATTCATACTATCACTCCTTTATACCATTATAAAACTGCTCCTTATAACTATCAACCGACTTATAGTAGAGAAAAACTCCCGCCTGGGCGAGAGTTTTGAAATTACTTTTTAATAAGTCCGATGATTTCTTCAGAAGTAAATTTATAATTCTTTCCACAGAAGTGGCAATTCACCTCTGTAATTTCATCCTCAGCCATTTCTCTCAAATCATTTTCACCGATACTTACAAGTGCCTTTTCAACTCTTTCCTTTGAGCAGTCGCACTTATAATTCACCTGAAAATCGTCGAGAACGTTAGGCTCAAGGCCTTCAAGTGCCTTCAGAGCAATTTCCTCACAGGTCATTCCCTGCTCCATAAGAGTAGTAACGCTCTGCATAGAATTGATATTCTTTTCGATTGTATCAATAACCTCATCCTTAGCAAAAGGCAGAAGTTCAATAAGATAGCCACCAGCCTGCTTGACTGTAAGGTCAGGGTTTACAAGCACTCCCAGTGCACAAACGCTTGGCACCTGTTCACTTGTTGCAAGGTAGTTTGTGATATCCTCTGCAATTTCACCTGAAACAATAGGAACCTGTCCCACATAAGGCTCTTTAAGTCCCAAATCCTTGACAACGCTTAAAATGCCGTCAGTACCAACAGCACCTCTTACATCAAGTTTGCCATACTTATTAAGTGGAATTTCCACAACAGGATTCTGAACATAAGACTTGACATTTCCAAAGCTATCGGAAACAGCAATAAGGCTTCCACAAGGGCCCTGACCATTCATTCTCACAGTAACAGTATCCTTTTCGCCTTTAAGTCCGAAGCCCATAAGTGATGCAGCCATTGTAAGTCTTCCAAGAGCAGCAGTAACAACAGCAGATGTCTTATGAATTTTTTCAATTTCAGCTATAATATCCTTTCCGTCGATAGCACTGCAAACAACAGAAGCATCAGCAGAAATAGCTCTTACAATTCTTCCCATTTATATAACCTTTCATCTATTTGATTTTTCTTGCAACAAAAACAGCTCTTTCGCTGTTACCGGAAACTTCCCTGTTTCCATACCCGTCATACACTCCAAGCACCTCAAAGCCACTTTCACAAAGCATATTTTTAATTTCGTCAAGTGGTATTGCAATTTCCGAAAAGCTTTCTGACGCTCTGAAATAGCTTTCCCCGTCCTTTTCAAAAAGGTCAAGGGAAATATCCACAGAATCGTCATCATTAAGGAAATTCTGCCACACGCAGTAAACCTCGTCGTTTTCAAAGACAAAGGTATTATCAGCAAGAACAAATTTATGCTTATAGGGAGTATTCACGTCGAATATAAAAAGTCCATCAGGTTCTGCAAAAAGAGAAACCTTTTTAAAGGTTTCTAAAACATCTTCTTTACAAGCAAGGTGATTTATACTGTCAAGAGTACAAACGGTAACATCGATTGTTCCGTACATATCTATATTTCGCATATCCTGACAAAGATACTGAATAGACAGACCGCTATCATACTTCTTATCAAGTGCAACAGACAACATTTCCTGTGAGGTATCAACCCCAATAACGTCATAGCCCATTTCAGCCATCTTTTCGCAAAGAGTGCCTGTCCCACAAGCAAGGTCAAGAAGTATTCCTCTCTTTTTATAATTTTCCATTACAAGGCTGTCTATTCTATTTGAAATCTTATCATAGTCAGCCTGCATCAGAGAGTCATAAAACAGAGCAAATCTTCCGTATCCGTTATTACTGTTCATTTTTCTTCTTCATTCTTTCAAAAACAACCTTATAGCCGTCGCTACCGTAATTGATACTTCTGTTTACACGGCTGATTGTTGCAGTAGACGCACCTGTTTCGTTAACTATATCGCTATAAACCTTATGTTCATTAAGAAGCTTTGCTACCTGAAAACGCTGTGAAAGTGATTTCAGCTCCAGAATTGTGCAAAGGTCCTCAAAAAAGTCATAGCATTCCTCGATATTTTCAAGGCAAAGTACTGCTTCAAACAAATCGTCAAGATTTTTATCCTTAAGTTTATTATTCATAAAAAATAACTCCTTTCGATTTTCACATCATATACTGATATTTTAGCACATTAAAATGTGAAAGTAAAGAGGTTTTTGAAATTTTTTTACAAAAAAACGTGCTGTCGGTAAAAACAGCACGTTCTCATACTATTATTCTTCATCTCCAAGAGCAACATCCTCGATAATTGCTCTTATATCTTCAACACCTTCGCCTGTTTCAGCCGAAAAAGGAATAACTGTTATATCCTCAAAATAAGGGATTTCCGATTTAAAGGCTTCAAGGCGTTTTTTTCTTTCGGTAGGTTTGAGCTTATCAGATTTTGTAAGCACAACCACAAAAGGAATTTCGTTTTCCACAAGGAAGTTTATCATATGCACGTCATCTTTGGTAGGTGCGTGACGCATATCGATAAGTGAAAAAACAAGTTCAAGCTGTCTTGAGGTATCGTTAAGATAGCCTTCGATAAGGTCAGCCCAGCGTTCTTTTTCGCTTTTTGCAACCTTAGCGTAGCCATACCCCGGAAGGTCAACTACATAGACATTCTCGAGAGTGAAAAAGTTTATAGTTGCTGTTTTTCCAGGGACAGCGCTGACTCTCGCCAGCTTTTTTCTGTTGAGAATTTTATTTATCAGTGAGGACTTCCCCACGTTTGAGCGTCCTGCAAAAGCAATTTCAATTCTGTCGGCAGGTGGTATCTGAGACGCTTTACCGTATGACGCAAAAAATTCAGCTTTATTATAGTTCATCAAATCTGTCCTTTTTTAGTTTCCCACAGTGAGAGTTTTATTCTTTTTTGATTTTGAAACAGCACCCACAGGCAAAACAGGTTTTCCGTTATTTTTCTTTGCAAGTGCCACATCAAGAACATCGGAAATATTTTCAGCAAAAACAAAGTTTAAGTTTTCCTTAACGATGTCTTCAACCTCGTCCATATCTCCTCTGTTAGCTTCAGGAACAACAACGGTTTTAACTCCTGCCTTATAAGCAGCCATTGTTTTTTCTCTGAGTCCACCGATAGCAAGCACCTTACCACGAAGTGTGATTTCTCCTGTCATTGCCACATCACACTTAACAGGAATTCCCGAAAGTGCAGACACAAGTGCAGTAGCAAGAGTAACACCTGCTGACGGGCCGTCCTTCGGAACAGCGCCCTCAGGTGCGTGGATATGTATATCCTTTTTCTCAAAGAAATCAGGTGAAATATCATACTTATCGGCAACGCTTCTTGCAAAGCTTACAGCAATCTTGGCACTTTCCTTCATAACATCGCCAAGAGAACCTGTAAGCTCAACCTTGCCCTTACCGTCAAGCACAAGCACTTCAAGTGGCATAATTACTCCACCAACAGAAGTCCACGCAAGACCATTTACACAGCCGATTTCGGTTTTATCAAGAACAATATCAGGCTTATACTTTTTAGCACCAAGGTGTTTTTCAAGGTTTGAAGCTCTGAAAGTCACCTTTTTAACTTCGTTTTCAACTATTTCCTTAGCAGTTTTTCTACAAAGCTTTGCGATAACTCTTTCAAGCTTTCTTACGCCTGCTTCCTTAGTATAGCTATCGATGAGGCTATAAATTGCGTCGTCGTTGATTTTAATCTGGCTCTTTTTAAGACCATTCTTTTCAATCTGTTTTGGAATAAGGTGACGCTTTGCAATTTCAAACTTTTCTTCTCTTGTATACGAAGAAAGCTCAATAACCTCCATTCTGTCAAGAAGTGGTGGCTGAATTGTATCAAGGTTATTTGCAGTTGTAATAAACATAACCTCGCTCAAATCAAAAGGCATTTCCACATAGTGGTCACGGAATTCCTTATTCTGTTCGCTGTCAAGGACCTCAAGCATTGCTGATGAAGGGTCCCCTCTGAAATCATTACTCATTTTATCAATTTCATCAAGGAGAAGAACAGGATTTTTTGTTCCTGCAAGCTTCATAGCGTTGATAATTCTTCCCGGCATAGCTCCCACATAGGTTTTTCTATGGCCTCTGATATCAGATTCGTCCTTAACGCCGCCGAGAGAAACTCTCACATATTTTCTTCCGAGAGCCTCCGCAACAGAGCGACCGATTGAGGTTTTACCAACACCGGGAGGCCCGTAAAGGCATATAATCTGACCCTTAACATCAGGTGAAAGTGCTTTAACTGAAAGGGTTTCAAGAATTCTTTCCTTGACCTTTTTCATACCATAGTGGTCTCTGTCAAGAATTTTCTTAGCCTTTTTAATATCTGTATTATCCTTTGTTGTTTCGTTCCAAGGAAGCTCAAGGCAGGTATCAAGATATGTTCTTATTACAACTGCCTCCTGAGATGAAGCCGACATCTTATTAAGACGTTTAGCCTCTGTTGTAAGCTTTTCCTTTACTTCATCAGAAACAGAAAGAGCCTCGATTTTCTTCAGATACTCATCGGTATCGCTTTCTTCGTCATCTTCGCCAAGCTCTCTCGAAAGCACACGCATCTGTTCACGGAGGTAATAATCCCTCTGTCCCTTATCAATCTGTTCATTGACTTTAGCGTGGATTTCCTTTTCAATAGCGATAATTTCAACTTCCTTAGTAAGTGAAGTAAGAAGTGCAACAAGCTTTTCGCCAACTGTATTACATTCAAGCATAGCCTGTTTATCATCAAGTGCGAGAGTAATATTAAATGCTGCTGTTTCAAAGATAGTCTTAGGTGAAGAACAGCCAAGCACAGCGCCATAAAGTTCGTTAGGCATTCTTGGAACAACGTTAGCGTATTCTTCAAAAGCGTGTTTTACTTCTCTACAAAGAGCCTCAACCTCAGCGTCGGAAAACTGTTCCTTACTATAATTAGGAAGTCTTTTGATTTCGGCTTCAAGAAAACCGCCTTCTGACTCTTCAAGTCTCAGAAGTTTCGCTTTATAAAGGCCTTCAACAAGCACTCTTGATACGCCCTCTGCGCCCTTGACAATCTGCTTGATATCGGCGATAACACCGATATTATAAACATCGTCAAAAGCAGGCTCATTTACATTAACGTCTTTCTGAGCAGTAAGAAAAATCTTTCCGTCGCCCTTAAGTGCCATTTTAAGCGCCTTGACAGAGCGTTCTCTTGACACGTCAAAGTGCATTACCATATTAGGAAAAAGCATTATATCCCTCATTGCAACGCAAGGAAGAATAATTGAGCTTCTACTACTTTTTACTGAAATTCTTTCTTTCATCAATAACTCCAATCTTATATGTAAAAATAACAATCACATCATAACTTAATTATACTCCATCGTCTATGTCAGCAAATCCGACAAAGAGGCAGGGTCTTCTTTGTTACATTATAACAGATATCAGTTATTTTGGCAAGAGGATAAAACTTGAATTTATACAAACAAAAAAGACCACACAAAGTGCGGTCTTATATTTGCATAAATTAGTCTGCTACGTAAGGAATAAGTGCGCAATGTCTTGCTCTCTTGATTGCCTTTGTGAGTTCTCTCTGGTGGTAAGCACATGTGCCTGTAACACGTCTTGGGAGAATCTTAGCTCTTTCAGTCATACACTTCTTAAGCTTAGCAATATCCTTATAATCGATAGTTTCAGCTCTATCTACGCAGAACATACAAACCTTTTTACGTGTTCTTCTGTTAGGTCTTGCATTTCTTTCCTTTTCCATTGTAAAGTCCTCCTTTTAAGATTTTTGAATTAAACTTTTTAGAAAGGTACGCCATCATCGCTGAGCACTTCTTCAAAATCTGAAAAATCACCGATAGCGATTGATTCCTTAGCAGGTTCAGCATTATAAGCTGTCTGCTGTGGCTGAGAATAGTTATTTGATGCACCATAAGAGCTTCCGCCCTGCTTTGGTTCTCCTGTAAATGAAACACTATCAACAAAAACCTCTGTTACATAATGTCTTGTGCCGTTCTTGTCTTCATAGTTTCTTGTTCTGAGGTTACCCTCAATAGCAATCATTCTACCTTTTGCAAAATATCTGCTGATAAATTCAGCCTGCTGTCTCCATGCTACGCATGTGATAAAGTCAGCCTGTCTTTCTTCACCCTGTTTTGCATATGAACGTTCAACTGCAACATTAAATGTAAGTGTTGAAACACCTGTTGGTGTCTGTCTAAGTTCGAGGTCCTGAGAAATTCTTCCCATCAAAATAACTCTGTTCAGCATAATTTACATTCCTTTCTACTCAGATTGTCCTTATTACTTTGTTGTAACCAGGAAACGCATAACTCCTTCGTTAATCTTGAGAACTCTCTCAAGCTCAGCTGGGAAGTCAGGCTTTGCTGTAAAGTTCCAGAGTACATAGTAGCCCTCTGTTTCGTAGTTGATTGCATAAGCAAGCTTACGCTTTCCCCACTCATTAACTGTTACGTCTGAGCCGTTTGCTTCAATCATCTCACCGAACTTTGCGATAAGAGCCTTAGCAGCCTCTTCACCGTTCTTTACGCTGAAAACAATCATAGCTTCATAGTTGCCTGTAAGTTTTGCCATTTCAATGACACCTCCTTCTGGATTTCGCCTGTACCTTACAAATACAAGCAAGGATAACTCAATTATTATAACAACTCCCGTGACATTTGTCAAGAGTTATTTACAAAAATTTTGAAATTTCTCTTATATATTCCTTTAAGCCCTCAGCTGTTTCAGGATGCTTGAGTCCAACGTCGATATTTGCCATAAGAATTCCAAGCTTATTTCCCATATCATAACGCTTTCCTGTAAAGTCAACGCCCACCATTCCGTCTCTGACAGCAAGCTGTTTCATAGCGTCTGTAAGCTGATATTCGCCGCCTGCACCCTTTGGAAGCTTATCAAGAATATCAAAAATTTCTGCTGGAAGAGCACATCTTCCGAGAATTGAATAGTTTGAAAATCTTGTTTCAAGAGTTGGCTTCTCAATCATATCTGTAATCTTAAAAAGATTATCTTTAAGTGTTTCAACCTTCATAGAAGAATACTTGACAATAAATTCGTCAGAAACCTCTTTAATTGCCACAGCGCCCATTCCATAATCATCAAATGCCTGACAAACCTGGCGACAGCAAGGGTCCTCTCCGATAATAATATCGTCACCATAAAGCACAGCAAAAGGTTCATTTCCAACGAAATTTCTTGCCTGCATAACAGCGTGTCCGAGACCTAAAGTTTCCTGCTGTCTTACATAAGTAATTCTTGCACACTTAGCAGCATAGATAACATCATCAAGGAGCTTTTCCTTATCCTTACCGCCTTCAGCAAGACGCATTTCAAGCTCAGGCGCTCTGTCAAAGTGGTCTTCAACAATAGTCTTACCTCTGCTTGTAATGATACAGATTTCTTCAATACCGCTTCTGACAGCCTCTTCCACGTTAAACTGGATAGCAGGCTTGTCCACAATAGGAATCATTTCCTTAGGCATTGCTTTTGTCGCAGGAAGCACTCTTGTTCCGAGGCCTGCTGCCGGAATAATCGCTTTTCTGATTTTCATAAAAATTCTCCTGTCTTTTGTATTTATTTAAAGTACGATACAAGTCCGATAAGTGCAAGCATAACAAGTATCAGATTAGCTGTAACACTTATTGCAAGAGCAAGCCCTGAAGTTCCGCCCTTTTTATCTATAAGCTCGTTTTTCTCTTGGTCAGTTATATCCATATTCTCAATCTCAGTAAGAGTTTTCTTAGACTTGAGGAAGTACCAGTAGTTTGCAAAAAGTCCGCAGATTATGCACACAGCTGT
The DNA here is from genome assembly GCA_015066705.1 of Ruminococcus sp. GTDB lineage: Bacteria > Bacillota > Clostridia > Oscillospirales > Ruminococcaceae > JAAZZIT01. Next base: position 77,018 of record SVNV01000007.1, on the reverse strand, counting down.
TCTTGCAAATGAACACACGCTGGCGATTTCTGTAATTATTTCCTGATTATCATAGAAAATCTGTGGAAGAATTATTCCCTCAAACATTCCATCAAGAATATACATAATCATTACCGGCACTGATACTATTGATGAAAATATCAGAAGCAGAGTTCCGATAAGGTACATTTTTCTGTAAAAGAAAAAATATTCAGGGAATAATACTGCAGGAATATTAAAAGATGTCTTTATCTTATTTTTTGAGAAGTTAAAGAAGGTTGCTACATAATAAAGAAAATTCTTCTTTGCAAATTTACCATACTTTTCGCCCTTATGCCCGTCGATATCCACCTGCTTAAGGTCGATTGTCTGAGGAATAATAAAAGGCTGTTGACCAGGCATTCCGCCGTCATTGGTATTTTGATTATTTCCGTACGGGGTATTATTAAAAGGTCTTGCCTCCTGATTAAGGTTAAGAGGCATTCCACATTTCACGCAGAAAAGTCCGCTTGAAGGGTTTGATGTTCCACAGCGAGGACATCTTGTTTCAGAAGCAGTTTCTTCACTGTTATTACTACTGAAATCAACCCTGTCGCCGTAAAACTGTTCCCAGTCGCCTCCCTTTTCGTGAAGCTCGTAGTTAATACATTCGCCGGCTTCAAAGTAGCAATCTCTATGATAAGGTGTTCCACATTCAGGACACACTACAACATCATCTGTTGAGGTAAATATTTTTTTGCAATACTCACATTTAGCACCTGTAAAATCTGACATTACTGATTTTTTCATCCTTTCTTATCAAAAAATCATATATATAATATATATTATAGCACATATTTTCTAAAAAGTAAAATACTTTTATGAAATTTCTTTACAAAATAAAGAAAAAATAGTATAATATCAGTATAAAAATAAGGAGAAGTTGTTATTTAGTATGGTAATACTTGATGATTTTAGAATTGAGCTTGAAAATTTAAGACCACAGATTGAGGAATTATACAACGTTTTAAACATTAAACACGTTAAAGAAGAGGTTGAGGAGCTTCATCAGATGTCAGCTTTACCTGATTTCTGGAATGACGCCGAAAACTCACAGAAGGTTACTCAGAAAATGAGAAGTCTTGAAAATACAGTTGATAAATATGAAAAGCTTGTTTCTTCTCTTGAGGACACTCTGGTTATGATTGAGCTTGCCGAGGAAGAAAATGACGCTGATATGATTGAAGAAATCAAATCCGAAACAGAGCGTATCAAAAGCGAAATCGACAATCTCACTCTCACTACCCTTTTAAGCGGTGAATACGACAATTTAAACGCTATTGTTACATTTCACGCCGGGGCTGGTGGCACAGAAGCGCAGGACTGGACAGAAATGCTTTTCAGAATGTACACTCGCTGGGGCGAAAAGAAAGGTCTCAAGGTCAGCGTAATGGACATTCTTGAAGGTAATGACGCAGGATTTAAGAATGCCGTTGTTATGTTTGAGGGTGAAAACGCTTACGGATATTTAAAGAGTGAGGCAGGTATTCACCGACTTGTAAGAATTTCGCCTTTTGACAGTTCAGGAAGCAGACATACATCATTCTCTGCCGTTGACGTAACACCTGAAATTTCAGCTGACGTTGACATTGAAATCCGTCCTGAAGATTTGCAGGTTGACACATACCGTGCAAGTGGTGCTGGTGGTCAGCACATCAACAAAACTTCATCAGCTGTAAGAATTACTCACCTGCCGACAGGAATTGTATGTGCCTGTCAGACACAGCGTTCACAGTTCCAGAACAAGGACTACGCTATGAAGATGCTCAAATCAAAGCTTATTGAAATCAAAGAGCGTGAGCATCTTGAAAAAATAGACGACATCAAGGGCGTTCACAAGGAAATTGCGTGGGGCTCACAGATACGTTCTTATGTATTTATGCCTTACACACTTGTCAAGGACCACAGAACAGGCTATGAACAAGGCAATGTTTCTGCTGTTATGGACGGTGACATTGACGGTTTTATAAACGCATATCTCAAGGGACTTTCACAGGGAACACTTAAAAATGACTAACAAAAAATCCGAAGGCTTTAAGGTGGATAGTTATATAGAAGTATATTATATGAATTTATCGGGGCGAAACCTTTCTGAAGAAAGGTTGTCCCCCAAGCCCCCTTCCAAAGACTTTAATATTAAAATAACTATCCCCCGCACAGCGGGGGATAGTTATTTTAAATACTGAAGTTTTAGGAAAGGAGTTTGAGGAATAAACCTTTTTCAAAAGGGTTTTCCTCAATAAGTCCGTATAATACTTCTTTATGACCGCTCACCTTAAAGCTTTCGGATTCTTTTTATTAAAGTTCGATAATTACCTTACCGCTATATGTTGGTGTGATTTCGATTGACTTATCAGTATTTGCAACAGTAATCCTGAATGTAGCCTTTGTTTCGGTATAAGAGCACTCAATCCTTTTACCGTTTCTTGTAGCTGTAAGTTCAAAAATCTTGTCAGCTTCCTTATCGTATACAGGGCATGTAGCTGACTTGCCGTCTTCAAGCTCATAAATTCTGAATTCAGTACCATTGAGATAGTCGTATTCAATATCACGAACAAAGTTACCATAAGGGATAATTGAGTTTGGCTTAGCAAGTGCAGGAATTTCAAAATAACTACACTTATGCCTGAACCACTTACCACCTTCAACAACCTTACCTGTGATGATATCTGTCCACTTTCCTTCAGGAACGTAGTATTCAGCGATACCTTCGTCGTTGAGGATAGGTGCAACAAGGATATTGTCACCAAACATATACTGTCTGTCAAGTGTAAGACATGTAGGGTCATCAGCGAAGTCGATAACCATAGCTCTCATTACAGGAACACCTACATTGTGTGTCTTGATAGCCTGTGCCCAGATGTAAGGCATAAGCTTTCCTTTAAGATTAGTGAAAAATCTCAGAACGTCGCAGGATTCCTCATCAAAGAGCCATGGCACTCTGTAAGACTGGTTTCCGTGGAGACGGCTGTGTGATGAGAACATACCGAATGCAGCCCATCTCTTATAGATGTCAGGTGTAGCAGTAGCCTCAAAGCCTGCCATATCGTGTGAAGTAAAGCCGAAGCCTGAAATACAAAGTGAAATACAGCCTCTGATAACCTCAGCCATTGAGTTGTAATTACCTGAGCAGTCACCACCCCAGTGTACAGGGAATTGCTGTCCACCTGCTGTTGCAGAACGTGCAAAGAGGCAAGCCTTATTTTCGCCGTAGTATTCCTTAAGAACATTGAATACGCACTGGTTATAGAGGTGTGTATAGTAGTTGTGCATCTTGATTGGGTCGGAGCCGTCAAAGTAAACTATATCCTTAGTAGGAATTCTCTCGCCGAAGTCTGTCTTGAATGTATCAACACCCATTTCGCAGAGCTTTCTCAGGTATGATGCATACCACTTGCAAGCGTCAGGGTTTGTAAAGTCAACGATAGCCATACCCGGCTGCCACTCGTCACACTGGAAAACCGAGCCGTCTGTCTTTTTAATAAAGTAGCCGTTCTTCATACCCTCGTCAAAGAGTCTTGAACGCTGGCCAACATATGGGTTAATCCATACACAGGTCTTGAGTCCCTTCTGTTCATGAAGTCTTTTGAGCATTCCCTCAGGGTCAGGGAACTGTTCCTTATCCCATTCAAAGTTACACCATTCAAAGCCCTTCATCCAGAAGCAGTCAAAGTGGAATACCTGAAGTGGAATTTCTCTTTCAGCCATTCCGTCGATAAATGAGTTAACTGTTTCTTCGTCGTAGCTTGTTGTAAATGAAGATGTAAGCCAGAGACCGAATGAAAATGCAGGTGGAAGTGCCGGTTTACCTGTAAGGTCAGTATAGCCTTCGAGAACGTCAGTGATATTTTCACCACCGAAGATGAAATACTCCATATTCTCCCCTGCAACAGTCATAGATACCTTAGAAACAGTATCAGAGCAAACCTCATAAGAAACATTATCAGGAGTATTTACGAATACACCATAGCCTCTTGATGAAACATAGAAAGGAATTGATTTATACGACTGGTCTGAGCAGGTACCTCCGTCAGCATTCCAGATTTCTACATTCTGACCGTTTTTAGCAAAAGTTGTGAATTTTTCACCAAAGCCGTAGAAATACTCACCGACAGAAGTGTCAAACTGTTCTCTGATATATGTAGTTTTATCGTTCTGATATGTCCAGAATCTATCATCAAGCTGTGTCTGGAGTCTTGCCTGCTTTTTGAAGTTGTTTTCAAAAATAACGCCTGTTGAACGCCAAGCACCACCTGTCAGCTTTTTATTCTTATAATAATACTGAACGCTCCAAGTCTTTTTTGAAACAACAAGCTTTGTATCGCCGGAAACAAGCACAGCCTCGTCATCTGTAATTGTAACCTGAGGCTTATAGTTTCCTTCATTGAGTACAAAGTGTGGTCCGTTATCAACATAACCTTTATGGTGAGTTATATTTACTTTAATACAGTTTTCCTGAGTTGAAGTATACGCAATTTCAAGGTTTGCACTTCCGAGCATCATAGCTCTGTTATAAACAGTAAAAGGGGTTGCAAGAACAAGAAAACCATTTTCAACAGGTGTGATTTCAAAAGCCTGATTTGCATAGTTTACTTCATAGCCTCTCTGATTAAGCCAGAATCCGTCAGCAAATATCATTTTAATTCCCTCCGCAACTTATAAAAATATTACACAGTGAAATTTCACTTTCAATTTTCCAAAAATGGATTGTACCTACATTTTACAGCATTATTTCGTTTTTTGCAAGAGGATTTTTCTCTTTTCCAGAGCCTTTTGAAAATTATAGTCGTTATTTTCTCTGAATTTTTTATGAACAGATATTTATATATAAATTTTTGAAACAAAAATCGGGTGTCCATAACAGGAACACCCGATAGTTTTATTTGTTATAAACTTCTTTTCTGAGCATTTCGATATTCTTGTCAAAATCAATACCAAGCACTGACATACCGCTTATTGTCATACCCTTATAGGTTTTATCGGCAGGTACACGATGCTGATATACATCATAGCCAAAGTACTTAGGAGAGCTCATAATCAATGAGAAAATCTCATCGCTCTGAATATTTGTGGTGAGCTTTGGAAGAAGAACATCAAGGAAATTGTCAAGTTCAGTCAAACTAAGACCTTTTGCTTTTTCAAAAACCTTCATAAGAACATCACGCTGTCTCTGTGTTCTCTGGAAGTCAGCATTTCCCACATATCTTACACGGCAATAGCCAAGCGCCTGCTTTCCTGTAAGGTTATAGGTTCCGCCTCCTGAGAGCATACCATCGTTTGTATTCTTACCGAGAAGAATGTTAAGTTCTCTGATATATACGTTCATAACGTTTACTTCAGCATCAGAAACGGTGATAGTTACACCGCCAACAGCGTCGATAACTTCCATAAACGAGAAGAAATTAACACGAACATACTTATCTACTTTAATCTTGAAATTCTGTTCAATGGTATCCATAAGAAGTTCAGCACCGCCGTAAGCATAGGCTGCATTGATTCTGTTATTATTCTTCCCCGGAATCGAAACATAAGAGTCACGCATAAAGGAAGTCATATGAATTTCTTCTGTTTTCTTATTGATAGACATAAGAATCATTGAGTCACTTCTGCCTCTTGATTTATTGTCCCTTGAATCAGTACCGATAAGAAGCACATTATATACGTCCTTATCATCCAAAACCTTTGTATCATCATTATTCAGGTTTTCTTCAATTTCCTGTTCAACCTCATCAATAATTTCAGGCGGTGAATCAGGCTCGTCTGTTACGTCATCATCAGGAGGAATTGTGTCAACTATTTCATAGTCGTCCTTAGGTGGAACTATATCAATTTTATATATATAATGAAAAACGATTGCAACAAAAATTCCCGAAAGAAGTATAACTATTGACAGAAAAACTATCAACACTATCAATGCAATTTTAACGCCTTTTTTCATTTTCTTTTTGGTTTTCTTTTTAGTCTGGTTTCTTGGTGGCTTGCTTTCCGGCATTTTAACAGGAGCTACAACCTCAGGCTTTTTTTCTACTGTTTCAGAGGTCGGCTTTTCAATCACCTCAGTTTTTTCATCAAAATCCTGCTGTGAAAGCGTACCGTTTTTCTTCTTTTCCATAACCTCAGAAATTATATCTTCAAGTTCAAAATCCTTATCGTTCATTTTTCCTCCTTAATTACGCTTGTATTTTTCTCTTTTTAACCTCGGTGATTTCACCTGTTGATTTATTATATATCAGATAAGTGGCTTCTTCACCGTCAGCAAAATAATCGCTGTTTATATAGCCATGATATGCACTTTCCCAGCATGAATACTTTGTTGCATACTCAGGAAAATGAACACAAACCCTTTTTGAATAGAGATAACGGCTTTCTTCTCCTTTATCTTCACCTATTCTGATTATGTAAACATTATTAGTATTTTTCATAGATTTCTCCGCCTGATTTACACCTTTACGATTTCTTTTTTGCTTTCCTTTTCTTTATCCTTATCACTTATAATTATACCCATATCCTCCGGAATTATATTATTTTCAAGAAGAACATATCGGTCATTCTGCATTTTTTCAACAAAAGTCTTATCAAGCTCAAACATTTCACAAATCTCGTCATTATTGACTGCAGGTCTGAACTTTCTTCTGCGAAGTCTTCCGAAACGATAATAATTATAGTTTTTCCATACAATAAGAAGAACAGTAAGAATCAGAAGTGCTACAAATGCAATAAAGTAATAATTATTCAAATCCTTTAACATTCCCTTATTGAAAAAGAGGAATTCAAAAGGCTCTTTACCCGACTTAAGTGTAATATTTCCATACACATAATAGGCAACAAAAGAAACAATAAACAGCCAGCCTATTACTGTGAACAGCAATTCAATAATCTTTTTCCATCTCTTTTGTCTGCCGTAAATAAGATGTTCTTCAAAGTTATATTCAGATTTCTGATTAAGGGGCATATTTTTATTTTCGTTCATATTACAACCCCCTATCAGGACTATCCCATGTAGCTGTTTTCTTTCTGCTTTTGAAAAGTGACGGAATTGAAACAAGAGTTACAAAAGCATTAAGATGCCAGTACAAAAACGGGTACCAAACAACTATAAAAACATTTCTGAAAAGATTTTTATCATATTTTCTGTCAAGGCTCATTCCAAGAGCAAACTGAACAAGGCAGATTGATGTGAGAAACATATTTCTTACCATAAAATTCTGCCAGAAAAAGCCCTTTCCAGCCACTATATCAAATACTGAAAACACCGTTGTAAATATCCAGCAGATTGCCCAGATAATAGACAAAATCTGCTCCATATAAACAGGAGTCATTCGTCTTGTTTTCCAGCTTGTAAAGATTCCCTTATGACGTCTTAAAATCTCCATTCCGCCCTGTGCCCAGCGTTTTCTCTGTTTATAAATCCCCTTTATAGTTTCCGGAACAAGCATCATAGACAGAGCTTTAGGTTCATATCTTACGTCCCAGAAATGCTTTTCAAGCTTCCATGTAACACCGATATCCTCGGTAATCATATCTCTGTCCCACAGTTTACAGTCGAGGAGCGCTCTTTTTCTGAATGCCACGCACACGCCTGAAACAGTCATAACCTTTCCCCATATTCTCTGGGTACGTTTAATAAGGCTGATTATTGTGGAATACTCACAGAGCTGAAGCTTTGCAAGCAATGAGCTACGGTTTCTCACTCTTGGATTTCCGGTAACAGCGCCTACTCTTTCGCCGTTATTAGGATTAGTAAAATGAGGAACGATATAATTCAAAGCATCAGGCATAATATATGAGTCAGAGTCAACTCCCATAAGAATTTCGCCTTTGGACGCAATAAGACCTAGATAAAGCGCATTTGCCTTACCCTTATTATCCTTAAGGTCGATAAATCTAAGTTTATCATACTTTTCAAGCAGGCCCTTGACAACTTCTGAAGTATTATCACTACTTCCGTCATTGATTACAATTATCTCATAGCTTGGATATTCAATTTTAGAAAGCTGTTCTACGGTATCAGCGATAGTATTTTCCTCGTTATAGCACGGAACAAGTACAGAAACCATTGGTGTTTCATTAAGAGGGAGAGTTTTTTTTCTTTCGTTTGAAAGATAAAAAATCACTCCGCCTACAATCCACGCCAGCGACATTATCGCAGGATACCAGAAAACAAAGATTCCAATAATTTTAATCATAAAAATCCTCTTTATATTATTTTTCAAGCAGCACCACGCATTCAACATGGGTTGTCCTCGGGAAAAGGTCTACTGCTCTTCCCTTTATTATCTTATAGCCATTTTCACACAGATAAGCACAGTCACGTGCTGCTGTTGCGTGATTACAGGATATCATAACTATTCTCTCAGGCGACATTCTGACCATACTTTCAAGACTGAGATTATCGCAGCCCTTTCTCGCAGGGTCAGCAATTATTACATCGGGGCTTTCCCCTCTTTTCAGGAGCATATCTGCAATTTCACCTGCGTCGCCACAGATAAATTCAGCATTTTCCTTATTATTGAGTTTTGCGTTGGTTTTTGCATTTTCAATAGCCTGAGGGATAATTTCAACACCCACAAGTTTATTATTACCGCATACGCTCAGTCCGATTGTACCTACGCCACAATAAAGGTCAAGAAGGCTTTCGTCTTCCTTAAGGTCGGCATAGTCTTTGGCAATTTCATAGAGTTTTTCTGCTTGTTTTGTATTTACCTGATAGAAAGAAAGTGGCGAAATCCTGAAGGTCTTACCGCACATATTATCAGTGATGAAATCCTCACCGTATATAGTTTTAAATTCATTACCGAGAATTACATTTGTATTCTCTTTATTAAGGTTAAGCACTACGTTTTTAACATCTGAAAACTCCTCAGCCAGAAGTTTCACAAGCTGTGAAAAATCGCAAGTCGTTTCTGTCACAACGAGGCAAACCATTATTTCACCGCTATACTCTCCTTTTCTCAGGTAGATATGTCTGAGAAGTCCTTTCCGAGTGATTTCGTCATAGGCTGTGATTTTATTTTCATTACACCAGAACAGAATTCTTTCAAGTATTTTCTTGAAAACAGCAGGCTGAAGATTACAATCAAGGTATTCCACAACTCTGTGTGAGCGTCTTGAATAAAATCCACAGACAAGCTCGCCTTTTTCGTTTGTGCCCACGGGATACATAGCTTTATTTCTATAACCTGTCAGCTTTTCAGCACCAAGAATTTCTTCCCAATCTACCTGAAGCTTTCCTATTCTTTCAAAGGAAGCCTTGACAAAATCCTGCTTCACTCTTAATTCTTCTTCATAATCAAAGTGACAGAAAGCACAGCCACCGCATTTCTTAAACACGTCGCAATTACTTTCACAGCGTTTATCTGACGGTTTAAGTATCTTATTTACAATACCATAGGCATAGCTTTTTTTAACCTTAACTATTTTACATTCAATAATATCACCAACAGCAGTAAAGGGTACAAACACAGCCATATTCTCATATCTGCCGACACCGTTACCCTCATTGGTAACGCCTGTTATGGTAATTTCACAGATTTCATTCTTTTTCAAAATTATAAAACCTTTCTATATCGTCTTTCTTTTCGAGCATCAAGTCAAAATTCTTGATATATTCAAGTGGGAGCTTATAATTAAAAATTCTTTCAAGGCGTGAATTTTTATTATCAACAAGCTTTGTTGAAGCCCCTGCCCCCACAGCTAAAATCGTCTGGATTTCCTCCATAATATAAACATTATACAGGCTTTCGTGCCCTGGTATGGACCAGCCGATATTTTCAAGATTATCAAGCATATTCTTCTGCTTATAAAGATAATATGGATTATAACCACTTTCAGAAAGTATTTTTGTAGCGTAGTCTACCATTTCGCAGGCAGGGTTATCAAGCACCTGATATTCACCGTTTACGTTTATATTTGAAGTCCTCTTAACAGAAAGCGTATGCACCGTTACATTTTCAGGGCTTAGTGAAACTATCCCGTCTATTGTATTTTTAAAGCTATCTGTCGTATCGGTAGGAAGTCCTGCTATAAGGTCGGTATTTATAGTTTTAAATCCGATTTTTCTTGCAAGGTTATACTTATCAAAAAAGTCCTCAACAGTGTGCTTTCTGCCGATTTCTTTTAAAACGTCGTTATTAAGCGTCTGTGGGTTAATTGAAACTCTGTCAGCACCCATTTCCTTAATTGTGAGAAGCTTGTCCTCTGTAATTGTATCAGCACGGCCTGCCTCAACTGTATATTCGAGCACGCCTGACATATCAAAGGAATTCTTTACTGCTTCCATAATAGTCTTTAAATATGGAGCTTCAAGCGAGGTAGGAGTTCCGCCACCGAAATACACAGACTGCAGTTTAAGTCCGAGAGAAGTGGCAATTTCGCCTGTTTTTTCGATTTCACGGCAAAGGCAATAAACATACTTTGGTATAAGGTCAAGAGATTTTTCTACTTCCTGCGAAACAAAAGAACAATACGAACATCTTGATGGACAAAAAGGAATTGAAACATAAAGTGCAAATGCCTTATCATCAATTCTATTTACGATATTCTGCTGGGTTTTTGCAGTTTTATATGCGATTTCACACTTCTCATCGGAAAGCAGAAAGCGGTTTTTAAGCTCGTCTTTGATTTGGTTTTTAGTCATACCCTGAGAAATCATTTTATTTACACGTTTCACAGGACGTACTCCTGTAAGTGTTCCCCAGCCGACTTTTTTACCCGTCAGCTTTTCAAGGCACTTGAAGAGCATTGAGCAAAGTGAAATTTCACACTCGCCGTCAAAATTCAAAGTATCAACAGAAATTTCATTATAAAAGCTTGCTGTTTCGCCGTTAAGTCTACATTCAGAATGAAGCTTAGCGGTATTATCAGAAATTTCTCTTTCACAGAGGCAATAATCACCAATAACACTATCAGCAGAATTTTCATACAGAAAATCAAAATGCACAACAGGCAAAAACAGCTTTACTACTGATTCTATTTCATACTTGAAATCTTGTCCGTTAAAAATCAAAGTCATTACAAAACACCGTTTCTAATAGAGATAAGGGTTATTTTCCCTTTCAAAATCGAGAGTTGTCTTATCCATATGACCCGGATAGACGATATAATTCTTATTTATTTCACGCAGTTTTTTCAGCGATTGGGAAAGGGTTGACATACTGCCGTCAGGCATATCTGTTCTACCTATTGACAGATTAAACAGCGTATCCCCTGAAAACATAGTATCTTCTACAGTATAACAAACGCTACCCGAGGTATGCCCCGGAGTATGGATAACCTCAAACTCAAGCTCGTCAAGTATAATCTTATCTCCGTCTTTTACAGTTTTAAAGTCAGACACTCTCTCCACTGTCATAAGTCCGAAAAATGCAGAGAGATTACCCATAGAATCTGAAAGCTTCTTAGCGTCATTTTCGTGAATATAAATCTCGCAGTCTGTCATTCGCTGAAGCTGTGCTGCTGCGCCAATATGGTCACAATGGCCGTGAGTCAGCAGAATTTTTTTGATAGTACAATTATTTTTCCTTGCAATATTCAAAATATATTCTGCCTCATCAGGTGCATCAACAAGCACCGCGTTATTCTTTTCGTTTATGACAAGGTAGCATTTTGTTCCAAAAGCGCTTATAGGTCCGATAGGAATAACTTTCATACCAATCTCCATTACTTACCTGTTCGGTCAACTGAAATAACCGAATTTATCTTTTTAAGGCGGTTCATAACGCCATTGAGTTGGTCAACGCCTGCTATACTTATAGTAAGCATAACATTTGCATTACCGTTTTTAAGTTCACGGAATGACATTTCATTTGTCGGAATACGGATTTCTGCGAGGGTTGTAGAAATATCCGCAAGAAGCCCGATTCTGTTATGTGCAACAATATCAACCGTAACCTTGAAGTAGTTTGTCTTTATTTCTTCTGCCCAGTGAACGCCTATCCATCTTGCAGCGTCATCAGGGTTTCTTGAAGAATTAAGGTAGTTCGGGCAGTCGGTTTTATGAATTGAAACACCGTGTCCTCTGGTAATAAATCCGATAATATCATCACCCGGAAGCGGATTACAGCACTGTGAGAATTTAACAGCACAGTTTCCTACATCGTCAACGATAACGCCCGACTCGGTTTTAACCTGCTTTACAGTATGCTGGCTATCCTGTTTATCCTTGATATACTTCTTTGTATACTCATCTTTAAGTCTTGGAAGAATTTTTGAAAGTGCAATACCACCGTAGCCGATAGCTGCAAAAAAGTCATCAATGGTATCGCAGTTATGTCTACGCATATCGGTCGCAAGGAATTTTTCAAGGTCCTCTTCCGGCACTCTGATAAGGTTTCTACGGAACTCTCTTTCAAGCTCGTTTTTACCCTCAAAGATATTTTCTTCACGTCTTTCTTTTTTGAACCATGAACGGATTTTAGATTTAGCTTCACTTGTTTTACAGATATTAAGCCAAGAACGGCTTGGTCCGTGACCCGCAACAGAGGTTGTAAGGATTTCGATAATTTCGCCTGTTTTAATCTGATAGTCATAAGAAACCATCTTTTTATCGACCTTAGCACCGCACATTTTATGCCCTACCTGAGTATGGATTGCGTATGCAAAGTCGATAACAGTTGAACCCACAGGAAGAGTAATCATATCGCCCTTTGGTGTAAATGCAAATACATCTTCCGGTGCAAGGTCGCTCTTGATTGTTCTTACAATTTCCTCAGCGTCGTCAGATTCAAGCTGGGCTTCAATAATATGTCTAATCCACGCAAGTCTGTTATCTTCCTTATCTCTGCCTTTGATACCTTCTTTATACTTCCAGTGGGCAGCGATACCGTATTCAGCGGTCTGGTGCATTTCCCATGTTCTGATTTGCACCTCAAAAGGAAGTCCCTCTCTACCGATAACGGTAGTATGAAGCGACTGATACATATTTGCCTTAGGGGTAGAAATATAGTCCTTGAATCTATTCGGAATAGGTCTGAACATATCGTGGATAATTCCAAGAACATTATAGCATTCGGTAACAGTATTAACGATTACTCTTACTGCATATCTATCATATATCTGGTCAATTTCCTTACCGTCGCAATAAACCTTTTTATAAATTCCGTAGGTACTCTTTACTCGTCCTTCAACCAGCGGAAGGGTTTCAAAGTCCTCAGAAAGTCTTAAACGTATTTTTTTCTTAATACTTTCTACAAACTTTTCTCTTGCATCCTTACGCATATTCATCTGCTGTTCGATTTCATCATAAGCATAAGGGTCAAGGTTTTTGAATGAAAGGTCTTCAAGCTCTTCTTTAATTGAGCTGATTCCAAGTCTATGGGCAATAGGAGCATAGATATTCATAGTTTCAAGAGAAACATTACGCTTTTTAGCATCACTACAAAAGCCTATTGTACGCATATTATGAAGTCTGTCGCAAAGCTTGATAATAATAACTCTTATATCCTCTGCCATAGCGAGAATAATTTTTCTTATATTCTCCGCCTTCTGTTCTTCCTTTGAAACAGTAGGGATATTTTTAAGCTTTGTAACACCGTTTACCAGCATAGCAACGTCATTTCCGAATTCTTTAGTGATTTCAGAAATTGTACATTCAGTATCCTCTACTACGTCGTGGAGTAGTGCCGCACAGAGAGCATCTGTATCCATTCCAAGTTCAAGAAGAATGAACGCAACAGAAACAGGGTGAGAAATATACGGCTCACCTGATTCTCTCTTCTGGTCGTGATGACATTTTTCAGCCTTTTCGTAGGCAAGCACGATTTTACTGAGGTCATACTGTTTTTCGCTATCAATTATCTTCTGAATAAGAGCGTCAATAGTATAGACGGTATTGTTATTATTCATAACGCTTGCTCCTTTATTATTTCTGCATATTCTGAAGTCTTATAAAAAGCTCAGAATCATTAATATCCTTTCTTTCCGTTACCTTTTCAACAGACACGGTCTTTGAAACAGGATTATTCAAAACAAGTCCTATTTCATCAAATATATCAATACAAAGTCGCATCTTACAGTAATTCATAGTATTTCCGACACGCATAAAAAGATTATCGTAGGTGGTGTTTACATACCGGGAAAGAATTTTATAGAGTGAAACAAGTTCTTCTCTTGAAGGCACTATTTTACTAACAAAACTGTCAGGAATTTTTTCGCCCAGCATAAAGCTTTCATAGCAATTCTTTGCAGCAAAATAAGGTTCTTGTTTTGTTCCTGAAAGTCTGTAATCAACAATCTTAACAGAAACAGTTTTCTGATTATTATAATTATTTATTTCAGCTGTAACAAGCATATCACAGTTTTCACCTGTTCTTACCATTACGTCTTCAGGTGATGTACCGAAAAGAAGTGCAGAAAACCTGACTCCGTCATATTCAAGCTCAAGTCTTGAATGTTTACCCTTTGAAAGAGGCATAATCTTTGAAAGTCTTGCTCCTAAAATTGCAAAGACAGGGCGTGGATTTCCCTCACCGAATGGTTCAAGCAGGTCAAGGGACTCGATAGCTCTCACATTCATATCCCTGCCCCTCAGCACCTTATCAGCACTAATGGAAAGTGGCGGCATTGACGGATTATTCATTGCCGCATACTGCTGGACACGTCTACAAAATTCAGGGATATTCTTTTCTTCAAGTGAAAGTCCACCTGCACACTCGTGGCCACCATATTTAATAAGAAGGTCCTCACAGTAAGTGAAGCATTTATGTATATGAAATCCCGGAATACTTCTTGCTGAGCCTCTCACCTCGCCTTTTTCATCAACTGAAAGAATAACGTTTGGCTTTCCGAAAAGCTCCACAAGTCTTGCAGAAACTATACCAACAACGCCGTGATGCCAGCCTTTTCCACAAATGACAAGCACTCTCTGGTTAAGCTCCTGAGGATTTTCATTTATATATGCGATGATACTTTCAAGAATCTGATTTTCTGTTTCCTTACGCTGATTATTCAGCTCAAACATTCTTTCAACCTGCACCTCGCTATCCTCACCCTCCTCAAGAAGTGCCTTTACAGCACAGATAGGCGAGCCAAAGCGTCCTGCTGCGTTAATACGTGGTGCGATTCCAAAAGCTATCGAAGTAGAGTTTATGCTATCTCTTGAAATTCCGCATTTATCGAGGATATAGTTAAGTCCTGTATTTTCGCTGTTCCTGATAAGTTCAAGGCCTGCTGAAACAATTATACGGTTTTCACCGTCCAATTTTACAATATCCGCAACCGTTCCGATAGCAACAAGGTCGGCATACTGTTCAAGCACCATATCATAGTTTCCGTCGTCAAGAGCGGCACAAAGCTTAAGTGCAACGCCGACTCCGGCAAGATTCTTAAACTGCGACGGGCAGTCAATTCTATGGGGGTCAACAACTGCCTCAGCCCTTGGAAGGGTTGCAGGCGGCTGGTGGTGGTCGGTAACAACAAGCTTCATTCCCAGCTCATAGATATACTCTGCTTCGTCTATTGCAGAAACGCCGTTATCAACAGTTACAATGAGAGAAACGCCCTGCTCTGAAAGCATTTTAACAGCTTCTCTATTAAGTCCATAGCCATCATCACGCTCAGGAATATAGTACATTACGTTCGCACCCATTGATTCAAGGTAGTTATACAAAACAACAGTAGAAGTTACACCGTCGCAGTCATAGTCACCATAAACACATATAAGCTCAAAGCTTTCAATAGCCTTATTTATAGCTTTAACTGCCTTATCCATATCCTTTATTTCAAAAGGGTCAGAAAGCTCACCGCCATTAAAAAACTCCCCAAGGGTCTCAATATCATTAACCCCACGTGAGGACATAATTTCAGCACAAAGCATAGAAAGGTCGGTATTATTTACAATATTCATAACTGCCTTTTCATCAGGCTTATTTATTATCCAGCGTCTCATAAAAAAATCCTTTTTATAGTATATCACTTTATTTTAAGCAAAAATATAAATACATAATTATTATAACATATTTCCCATTGAATTTCAAGTATTCATAAGCTTTATGATTAAGGTAAAAACACCGTAATTTAATTAATATTATATTCACAAAACGAGGATTTGAGAGTATTCGAGAGAAAAACAGAGTATTTTGAAGCTGTCAGTTTATTTAATTGAGCTCAACAGAGCCCGATTGGGGGTGATTTGGTTAAATCGGGGGTTAAAAACTAAAAAATCAGTCGAATTTGGTGTTTTTTGAAGCTAATTTAGTAAATTTCGGTGTTGAAATTTTTAAAAAACTGTGATAATATAATATCACAGGGAAAAAACAAGTTCGGTACCGGACAGCTTTTAACCTAATATATTTCTGAAAGGAGATACATATAATGTTTTTATCTATTATGTGGGCTGTATTTTTTGTAGTGTTTGTAATCGTTGAGATTTCAACCTTTGACCTTGTCTCAATCTGGCTTGCAGTGGGTTCACTGGGTGCTATGTTTATGAGCATTTTTGACCTTCCTTTATGGTCACAGCTTTTAGTATTTATTGTAGCTTCTACAATACTTATTATTGCTACAAGACCGATTGTAAAGAAGCTTCTCAAGGAAGTAAAGCCAACCAATTCAGAGCTGGACATCGGAAAAACTGCAACTGTTACTGAAGAAATCAACAACAAGGCAGGAAAAGGCAGAGTTAACCTTAATGGTGTATTCTGGGCTGCAAGAACTGTTGACGATGAAATAATTCCTGAGGGAACTATTGTTATCGTAAAGGAAATTGACGGAGCTAAGCTCATAGTTGACAACGACAAGGACTAAAAACGGTTACAAGCTTTAAAATAAGCTTATAATAAAACTATCATTTTTTGGAGGTAAATAAATTATGGGACCAGTAGGATATGTTGTTATTGGTATATTGATTTTTCTTATTATCGTTATCATCAGCTGTATCAAGGTAGTACCACAGGCTTACGTTTACGTTGTTGAACGTCTTGGTGCATTCAACGCTGCATGGGGCACAGGTCTTCACTTCAAGATGCCTTTCATTGACTCTATTGCAAAGAAGGTTTCAATCAAGGAACAGGTTGTTGACTTCAAGCCACAGCCGGTTATCACAAAGGACAACGTTACAATGCAGATTGACACTGTAGTATTCTTCCAGATTACTGACGCTAAGCAGTTTGCATACGGTGTTGAAAGACCGCTTTCAGCTATTGAAAACCTTACAGCTACAACACTCCGTAACATCATTGGTGACCTCGAGCTTGAAGCAACACTTACTTCAAGAGATTTCATTAACACAAAGATTACTGCTATTCTTGACGAAGCAACTGACCGTTGGGGAATCAAGGTTCAGAGAGTAGAGCTCAAAAACATCATTCCACCACGTGAAATTCAGGATTCTATGGAAAAGCAGATGAAGGCTGACCGTGAAAGAAGAGAAAAGGTTATTCAGGCTGAAGCTGAAAAGAAGTCACAGGTTCTTGTTGCTGAAGGTGAAAAGGAATCTAAAATCCTCAAGGCTGAAGCTGACAAGGCTGCAGAAATTCTCCGTGCTGAAGCTGAACGTGAAGCTATGATTCTCAGAGCTGACGCTGTCAGAGAACAGAAAATCCGTGAGGCTAAGGGTGAATCTGAAGCTATCACACTTGTTCAGACTGCACTTGCTGACAGCATCGTAAAGCTCAACGAAGCTAATCCAAACCAGAACGTTATTGCGCTCAAGAGTCTTGAAGCATTCCAGGCTGCTGCTGACGGTAAGGCTACAAAGATTATCATTCCAAGTGAAATTCAGGGACTTGCAGGACTTGCTACAAGCCTTAAGACACTCACAGAGGAAACTAAGTAATTTAAATTCACAATCAAAGCACGACTTATGTCGTGCTTTTTGTTTGTAAAAAAAAGACTACCCCGAAAAGGATAGTCTTTTTTATTATATTTCGTTACGGTTTTCAAGTGCCTTAAAGAGTGTAACCTCGTCGGCATATTCTAAAATTCCACCGATTGGCAGACCAAAGGCAAGTCTTGTAACCTTTATTCCAAGAGGCTTCAAAAGCTTGGAAATATACATTGCGGTAGCCTCCCCTTCTACTGTCGGGTTGGTTGCCATAATAACTTCCTTGACTTCTGAATTATTCACCCTCTGCAGAAGCTCCTTGATACGAAGCTTATCGGGAGTAACATTATCAATAGGCGAAATAAGTCCGTGAAGAACGTGATAAACGCCCTTATACTCTCTTGTTCTTTCAAAGGCAGAAACATCTTTTGGATTTTCAACAACACAGATAGTTTCGCTATCACGTCTATCGTCATTGCAGATAGGACAAAGCTCTTTATCTGTAAGGTTCTGACATATTTTACAGCAATGCACAGTTGTATGTGCTTTGACAATCGCCTCAGCAAAAGCCTTTGCGTCAGCTTCTGTCATTGACATTACAAAATATGCAAGTCGCTGTGCTGTCTTCATACCAATTCCCGGAAGCTTGGCAAAATGCTCCGCAAGCTCCACAAGTGGCAATGCATTTGACTCAGCCATAGCTTAGAAAAGTCCGGGGAATGAAACCCCACCTGTAACCTTTGACATTTCAGCTTCGCTTGTTTCGTCAAGGTTCTTAACAGCTTCATTGAATGCGCTCATAATGAGGTCCTGAAGCATTTCAACATCCTCCGGGTCAACAACCTCAGGCTTGATTTTAAGGTCAAGAACGTTTCTCTTTCCGTTGATTGTAATTTCAACAGCTCCTCCACCAACAGAAGCAGTAAATTCTCTCTGTTCGAGGTCAGACTGAACAGCAGCGATATCCTCCTGCATCTTCTGTGCCTGCTTAATCATCTGATTCATGTTTGATGGGCCTTTTCCCATACCTGCCGGTAATCTTGCTTTCATAATAAAATCTCCTTAAATTTAATTTCCTTAATGTATATCAACCACGATATCAGCATCTTTTGCTCTCTGCATCAGCTTATTTATAGGATTTTCACTATCCTCAGGTGACACATTCTTAGCAGATTTAACTCTGATAGCGTAAGTCTTTCCGTTATAATTCTTAAGCTCCTCCTGAATAATTCTTGCCGAATCAGACTCCTTGAAGAGTTTCAGGAAAAAGTCATTATCAACGATAATAAAGAACACATTCTCATACTCGAATGCTGTGGATTTTGCAAGAAATCCTCCCACCTGAGGGTTTGAAGCCATTACTCTATCCACAATTTCGCTCCAATCGGTAACCGGTTGAAGCTGTTCCTGTTTAATTTTTGAAGTATCCACAACCGGCTCCGCAACAGGTGCCTGCTGGTTTGGAACAAGAGGTTCATCGACAGTAGCTTTTGTCTTTACAGAAACGCCGTTAGCGAGCATTTCTTCAAGCCTATAGATACGGTTTTCAAGACGTTTTACCGTTTCATTATCAACAGAAGCCGATTTTGATGGTGCAGAAAATCTACTGATATCGCTACAAAGCTTAACGATACACATTTCGATTTCAACACGTTTTGAATTAGCTCTCGGAAGTCTTTCGTTACATTCCTTAATGATATCAAGCTTTGAAAGAATAGTTCCCAAATCCATCTTATCGGAAATTTCTCTCAGTCTTGAAGCTTCATCAGGCAGGCAGGAAAGAAGCTCGTCCTTACCGGTCACAGCCTTTACAAGCATCATATCTCTTATAAGTGTCAGAAGCTCCACACAAAGCTGTTGCATATCCTTTGACATTTCATAAAGCTTATCAACAATAGTAATAGCTTCCGTCGGGTTATTATCCCTGACACATTCCAGAAGCTCAAAAAGGTAATCTCTGTTTGCAATTCCCGCAGCAGCAGAAACAGTTTCAACATCAATATCCCCTGAAAATGCGGCACACTGGTCGAGAAGCGAAAGTGCATCTCTCATTCCGCCGTCAGACAGCTTAGCCACAAGTGCAGCAGCATTGGAATCAAGTCTGATATTCTCCTGAGAAGCGATATATTCAAGTCTTTTTACGATATCGTTGGTCTGGATTCTATTGAACTTAAAGCCCTGACAACGTGATGTAATTGTCGGGAGCACCTTATGGTCCTCAGTTGTTGCAAAAATAAATTTAACGTGTGCAGGTGGTTCTTCAAGAATCTTAAGAAAAGCGTTAAAAGCGTTAGGGGTAATCATATGAACTTCGTCAATGATATAAACCTTATACTTACAGATTTCAGGAAGAAATGCTGCAGAATCACGGATTTCTCTGATATCGTCAACGCCTGTATTTGAAGCAGCGTCAATTTCAATAATATCGTTAAGAACGCCTTTATCGGCAGCCTTACAGATTTCACACTCAAGACAAGGTGAGCCGTCCTTAGGGTTAAGGCAGTTTATTGTCTTTGCAAAAATTCTTGCACAGGTTGTCTTACCTGTTCCTCTTGAACCAGTAAAGAGATAAGCGTGTGCAACCTTATTATTCTTAATCTGATTTTTAAGTGTAGAGGTAATATGAGGCTGTCCCACAACATCGTCAAAGGTCATAGGTCGCCACTTACGATACAAAGCCTGATACATAAAATTACCTCCTTAAAAAATTCAATCCGACATACAGGTATGCAGGCGAAACTGCGTCACACAAAACAAACTGCTTAATGCTGCTCGGTTCCCCGCCTGACATGGTTCACAGCGTTTCATTGCACAGGACCCGCACACCTATATCTCGGATTGACATTAAAATCCTATCCGGCACAAGCCACTATATAATTATACCACAATCCCCTTTGAATTTCAAGAGGTTTTGCAAATTTTATCAATAAGAAAACGTAAAAAATTTAATCCCTTTCCGATAAGGTAGGTAGTTATATAGAAGTATATTATATGAATTTATCGGGGCGAAACCTTTCTGAAGAAAGGTTGTCCCCCGAACCCCCTTCCAAAGACTTTAATATTAAAATAACTATCCCTCGCTGTGCGGGGGATAGTTATTTTAAATACTGAAGTTTTAGGAAAGGAGTTTGAGGAATAACCCTTTTTCAAAAGGGTTTTCCTCAATAAGTCCGTATAATACTTCTTTATGCCCACTCACCTTAATGAAAAGGGATTTATTTATTACATTTTTTCTTTGGATTTTCACGGAGTTTTTTGAAAAACTCTGACAGAATTCCACTACATTCCTCTTCCATTACTCCCCCGGTAATTTCAGGAAAATGATTGAAAGGAAGTTCAAACAGGTTTGTAACGGAGCCACACGCACCTGATTTTTTATCATAAGCTCCGAAGAAAACTCTTTCAACCCTTGAATTTATAATTGCGCCACTACACATCGGGCAAGGTTCAAGAGTAACATACAAGTCGCAGTCCACAAGACGCCATCCACCAAGTTTCTGAGAAGCATTATAGATAGCTTCAATCTCAGCGTGGGCAAGCGGGGATTTTTCGGTTTCACGTTTATTATAGCCTTCCCCAACAATTTCACCTGTTGAGCGTTTCACAACGACAGCACCCACAGGTACTTCTCCGATTTCTGCGGCTTTTTCAGCAAGTGAAAGTGCATATTTCATATACTCATTCATTTATACAAACCTCACACTGAAAATCATAAGCACAAGTGTCAGAACAAGCCACACTATAACTGTTGTTGTAGAAAACATAACAACGAATTTAGTCTTTGTAGAAAGGTGAGTATAGGAATCTGTAACATTAAAATCGCAGAGTTTTTTGCTAATCATACGGCTATAAACTACAAGTGCAAAGGAAATAATTACTATCGAAACAATAATTTCAACCCATAGAGCAATATCTTCACCAATATAAAATCTGCAAATTGATATAACCATTACAACAAGTCTTGCAGAAATTCTCATCGCAATAGCTGTATAAATAGAGCCACTTCTGAGTGTAAAAAGACCGATAATTACAGTTGTGAGGGTCAGATAACCAATCAAAGTAACATCATTAAAGAAAAGCACATTTGTTATACAGGAAACAAGAAGTGCAAACATATCTCCAAACTGTCTGAAAAGCTGAAGTATAATTCCTCTGAAAAGCACTTCAACAAGTATAGACATTATAATATACTCGCAAAAAGCATACACCAAAACAGACTTTACATCTGAAAAATCAACAAGTACAAAATCAGTAACGCCTATTCCGACAAAAGAGAATGCTTGTCCTAGGAGAAGATTAATGCTTTTTCCGATAATAGTTCCCATAAGAATAAAGGCAATAGCGGAAATCGAAAGCTCGTAGTCGCTGGTTTTAGCCTTAGGCAATACAACAGATTTAGGAATTTTAGTTATCACAAAGAAAAGAACAATCGGCACAACCATCTTAATGATATGCATAATACAGGACAAAGCAACAGATGAAAAGCTATAATTGATTATATAAGATGTACTACCGACATAATAGAGATTTTTAAAATCATAGCCCAGAGCTTTACTTATGATATAATCTTCTAAAAATGTGAAAATCTGAGGAATAATAAGCAAACAGGAAACAAGCTTAAAGCAATTTGAAAGTGCGATTTTTTCCGCCTTGTCAGGTCCGTCAGAAACAAATCCCTTACCATCTACATAGGTTTTTTCTCTTACGTCCTTTACATAAGTATAGGCATATTTATTATTCTTTTTAAGACGCCAGTCGCTATAATCCTTATAATATTCAACAGTCTGATTCTGATAGGACGAGGATTTTGCAATATCCAGAATATAATCCGGAATACTCTCATCGTTCATTTCCTCATCTTCAAGGGTAAGTTCCTCATCAAGAATGATTTCCTCATCAGTTTTAATACTCAAAATCCTCACCTCCTCGCATCTATGTTAATTTTATCATAACAGGCGATCTATTTTTTTTACATTCTCAAAAGTTAGCATTAACAATCTATGAACGCAAAAAAGCCCTGCAGAAACTGCAGGGCTTTAAATTTACTTGGTAGCTTATAAATTAAGCGTTAACGCCTGTTACAACGCCTGAACCAACTGTTCTACCACCTTCACGGATAGCAAAACGGAGACCTTCTTCGATAGCGATAGGTGTGATGAGTTCAACGTCGATAGCAACGTTATCACCAGGCATACACATTTCCTTATCAGCAGGAAGTGTGATAACACCAGTTACGTCAGTTGTTCTGAAGTAGAACTGTGGTCTGTAGTTGTTAAAGAATGGAGTATGACGTCCGCCTTCTTCCTTCTTAAGAACGTAAACCTGTCCTGAGAACTTTGTGTGTGGGTTGATTGAGCCTGGCTTACAGAGAACCTGACCTCTTTCGATATCACTTCTCTGAACACCTCTGAGGAGAGCACCGATGTTGTCACCAGCTTCTGCGTAATCGAGGAGCTTTCTGAACATTTCGATACCTGTAACTACTGTCTTAGCTCTTTCTTCTGTAAGACCGATGATTTCAACTTCATCGTTGAGCTTGAGCTGTCCTCTTTCTACTCTACCTGTTGCTACTGTACCACGACCTGTGATTGTGAATACGTCTTCAACTGGCATAAGGAATGGGAGGTCAGCCTTTCTTTCAGGTGTTGGAATAAAGCTGTCTACTGCTTCCATGAGTTCAAGGATTGGAGCGTAAGCTGGGTCTGAGAGGTCGTCGCCTGCTTCGATAGCAGCGAGAGCTGAACCCTTGATGATTGGTGTATCATCGCCAGGGAATTCATACTTGTCGAGGAGTTCTCTGATGTCCATTTCAACGAGTTCGAGAAGTTCTTCGTCGTCAACCTGGTCAGCCTTGTTCATGAATACAACGATAGCTGGAACGCCTACCTGTCTAGCAAGGAGAAGGTGTTCTCTTGTCTGAGCCATAGGACCATCTGAAGCAGCACATACGAGGATAGCTCCGTCCATCTGAGCAGCACCTGTAATCATGTTCTTAACGTAGTCAGCGTGTCCTGGGCAGTCAACGTGAGCATAGTGACGGTTTACTGTCTCATACTCAACGTGAGCTGTGTTGATTGTAATACCTCTTTCTCTCTCTTCTGGAGCAGAGTCGATGTTAGCGTAGTCCTTCTTTTCTGCAAGACCCTGCATAGCGAGTGTCTTTGTGATAGCAGCAGTAAGAGTTGTCTTACCGTGGTCTACGTGTCCGATTGTACCAATGTTAACGTGTGGCTTGGTTCTTTCAAATTTTGCCTTTGCCATGGGAATATTCCTCCTTAAAATCTTATTATAATATAAAAATTACATTTCAATTATACCAAATTATATTTGATATTGCAATAGCTTTTTAAAGAAAATTCTTGCAATTTACAAAAATTAGTCGTTATTCTTGTTTCTTGCAGTCATAATCTTTTCAGCGATGTTCTTAGGAACTTCTGTATAGCTATGTGGTTCCATAGAATACTGACCTCTACCCTGTGTATTTGAACGGAGGTCGTTTGAGTAACCGAACATTTCTGAAAGTGGAACGAGAGCGTCAACCTGAACAGCACCTGTTCTTGTTTCCTGTCCCTGAATCTGTCCACGTCTTGAGCTGAGGTCGCCGATTACTGTACCTGTATAGTCATCAGGAACGATAACAGAAACCTTCATAATTGGTTCCATAAGAACTGGGTCTGCTCTTCTCATAGCTTCCTTGAATGCCATAGAACCAGCAATCTGGAATGCCATTTCTGAAGAGTCAACTTCGTGGTATGAACCATCATAGAGTTCAACGCATACGTCTACTACTTCGTAGCCTGCGAGAATACCTGACTTCATAGCGCCCTGAATACCCTTATCAACTGCTGGAATGTATTCCTTAGGAATAGCACCGCCGACAACTGAGTTCTTGAATTCATAGCCCTTACCTGATTCATTAGGTGTAACACGAATCTTAACGTGACCGTACTGACCCTTACCACCTGACTGTCTTGCGTACTTATGGTCAACGTCAGCGTTGCCCTTAATAGCTTCCTTATATGAAACCTGAGGAGCACCTACGTTTGCTTCAACCTTGAATTCACGGAGAAGTCTGTCTACGATGATTTCGAGGTGAAGCTCACCCATACCAGCAATAATTGTCTGGCCTGTTTCTTCGTCAGTATATGTCTTGAATGTTGGGTCTTCTTCTGCAAGCTTTGAAAGTGCAATACCCATCTTTTCCTGACCTGCCTTTGTCTTTGGCTCGATAGCGAGCTGGATAACAGGCTCAGGGAATTCCATAGATTCAAGGATAACAGGATACTTTTCATCACAGAGTGTATCACCTGTTGTTGTATTCTTAAGACCAACAGCAGCACCGATGTCACCTGCGTAGATAATTTCGATATCCTTTCTATGGTTTGAGTGCATCTGAAGGATTCTACCGAT
Source organism: Ruminococcus sp. (assembly GCA_015066705.1). Lineage (GTDB taxonomy): Bacteria > Bacillota > Clostridia > Oscillospirales > Ruminococcaceae > JAAZZIT01. Next base: position 51,832 of record SVNV01000007.1, on the reverse strand, counting down.
TCTTTCAGACTTACCCTTTGTTGCGTTATATACATTTGAACCAGCCTGAAGCACACCTGAGTAAACTCTGAAGTAGCAGAGCTTTCCTACGAATGGGTCAGTTGCAATCTTAAATGCAAGTGCTGAGAATGGTTCTTCATCTGAAGATGGTCTTGTACATTCTTCATCTGTATCAGGGTTAATACCCTTGATATCTTCGATATCTGTTGGAGCAGGCATATAATCGATGATAGCGTCGAGAAGCTTCTGAACGCCCTTATTCTTATATGAAGTACCGCAGCATACAGGAACCATTGTATTTTCAATAGTGCTCTTTCTGATACAAGCCTTCATTTCTTCGATTGTAAGTTCTTCTCCGTCGAGATACTTCATCATGAGCTCTTCGTCCTGTTCAGCAACATGTTCGAGGAGTTCGCCTCTGTACTGTTCAGCGAGTTCCATCATGTCTTCAGGAATGTCTTCAACTCTGATGTCTTTTCCAAGGTCATCGTAATAAACATATGCCTTCATTTCGAGAAGGTCGATAATTCCCTTGAATGTGTCCTCAGCACCGATTGGGAGCTGAATTGGAACAGCATTTGTCTTAAGTCTTGAATGGAGCATTTCGAGAACTCTGAAGAAGTCCGCACCCATGATATCCATCTTATTAACGTATACCATACGAGGAACCTTGTAGTTATCAGCCTGTCTCCAAACTGTTTCTGTCTGTGGCTCAACGCCGCCCTTTGCACAAAGAACTGTTACAGAACCGTCGAGAACTCTGAGTGAACGTTCTACTTCTACTGTAAAGTCTACGTGTCCAGGTGTGTCAATGATGTTAAGTCTATGGCCCTTCCAATAAGCAGTAGTTGCAGCAGAAGTAATTGTAATACCTCTTTCCTGCTCCTGTGCCATCCAGTCCATAGTAGCACCGCCGTCGTGAGTTTCTCCCATTTTGTGGTTTACACCGGTATAAAAAAGGATACGCTCTGTTGTCGTTGTCTTACCAGCGTCAATATGAGCCATGATACCAATATTTCTGGTATCCTGCAATGAACAATCTCTTGCCATATTTTCCTCCTATTTATACTATTACCATCTGAAATGTGCGAAAGCCTTATTAGCTTCTGCCATCTTGTGAGTATCGTCACGCTTCTTGCATGAACCACCTACGCCGTTGAGAGCGTCCATGATTTCTGCTGCAAGTCTTTCCTTCATTGTTTCTTCGTTACGTTCTCTTGAATACTTTGTAATCCATCTGAGACCGAGTGTCTGACGTCTTTCCGGTCTAACCTCCATCGGTACCTGGTATGTTGCACCACCTACACGACGAGCCTTAACTTCGAGCTGTGGCATAATGTTTTCCATAGCTTCTTCGAATGCTTCAAGTGCTGGCTTACCGGTCTTTTCTTCAACAATTTCGAATGCACCGTATACAATCTTCTGAGCTACACCCTTCTTACCATCGAGCATGATGTTGTTGATAAGACGAGTAACGAGCTTTGAGTTGTAGATTGGGTCCTGCAAAACGTCTCTCTTTGCAATTTTACCTCTTCTTGGCACTATAATTCCCTCCTTCACAATATAAATGAATTCATAGGTACTCGCTCTAAGGGGTTGTCCCTTAGCCCCGTCAGTCCAATGGAGAGATACATAAATCTATATAATCTCCACTTAACTGTGGTAGTTGAGTTCTATAAAATTTTTCGAGCTGTCTTTTAATTACTTAGCAGCTCCTGCCTTTGGTCTCTTTGCACCATACTTTGAACGTGACTGCATTCTTTTTGCAACGCCCTGTGCATCAAGAGTACCTCTGATGATGTGGTAACGTACACCAGGGAGGTCCTTAACTCTTCCGCCTCTGATAAGAACTACAGAGTGTTCCTGAAGGTTATGTCCGATACCCGGGATATAAGCTGTTACCTCATGACCGTTTGTAAGTCTTACTCTGGCAATCTTTCTCATAGCTGAGTTAGGCTTCTTTGGTGTTGCAGTTCTTACTGCTGTACAAACGCCTCTCTTCTGAGGACTGCTCTGGTTAATTGCTACCTTCTTCTTTGAGTTATAACCCTTCTGAAGAGCTGGTGCTGTTGACTTAACTTCGAGTACATCTCTACCCTTTCTTACTAACTGGTTAAAGGTTGGCATAATCAATCTCCTTTCCTTTAAAATTTATGATGACATACTTAGTCAGCATACTCAATTATTATACTAAATTACAAATTAAAAGTCAATAGATTTTTTCCTTAATAATCGCCAAAATTACGCTTTTTAGCGATTATTTATTACACATTTTACACAAAAGCCCTATAAAACGTCAAAACCCCTGCATTTCGCAGAGGTTTCGGGGTATTTATTCAATAGTAATTGTTTTGATTTTCTGTTCTTCGAGAGGTCTGTCGCTCCAGTCGGTTTTTACGCCTGCAATTTCGTCAACGACCTCAATTCCCTCAACAACCTTACCAAAAGCCGCATACTGTCCGTCGAGGTGAGGAGCGTCCTTATGCATAATAAAGAACTGGCTGCTTGCTGAGTTTGGCATCTGTGAGCGAGCCATTGAAATAACGCCTCTTGTATGCTTAATCGGGTTATTGACGCCGTTTATAGCAAATTCGCCCTTAATCTTTTCCTTAGCGCCACCCATACCTGTACCTTCAGGGTCACCGCCCTGAATCATAAAGCCCTTGATAACTCTATGGAAGATAAGTCCGTCATAAAACTTTTCAGAAACAAGCTTTTCAAAGTTCTTTACTGTGATTGGTGCGGCATCAGGATAAAGCTCAAGCTTAATCTTTTTACCGTTTTCCATTTCAATAACTATCATATTTCAAACTCCTTAAATTAAATTTCCTGTGATGATTTAGGAAGCAGTCCCTTTTCGCATCTGTCAAGAAGGTCAGCGTAATAATCGTGAAGCACTGACTTCTGCTTTGTTTTTCCGAAAAGAGTCTTTTTATCCTTTTCAGAATACATAATATAGTCACGTTCGCCGTCATTATTTACGCAATAGATTCTGTCAACTCGCTTAAAGTCGTCGCCCATATCAAGGTTTCTGTCAAAGCAACAGAACATATCCCTGGAAATAACGTCAACAACCTTATTGATTTTTTCTGCATTTTCAAGAGTATCCCATTTTTCAAATTCTTTAGCAAAGAATTCTCTCAGCGGAACTCCGTTACACTCCATCTTTTTAATGATTCTTGCAAGTGAAATACTCTTATCCTTATCAGTAAGTCTTTCGTAAGGAACATTCTTATATTCCTCAATATAAGTCACGAGTGTCTTAAGAAAAAGCCTGTCATACTGAAAAGGCTTTCCCTTCTGCGAAAATGCAATAATTGGGTTATCAATGCTGATGTTCATTTAATTTCTCCCTTTCTTATGTTTATAATTTATATCTATTAAACACTTACCGTTGCGTTTAACTCTTCAAGATATTTTTTGATTCTTTCCAAATCACGTTTTTCAAGCTCAGGAATTGAATTTACAAAATCCATAGGCTTTGCTCTGACATTCTTTTCAAAGAATTCCTGAATCTTAGCCTTCTGTTCTTCGGTCAGCTCAGGAATTTCAGAAACAACCGGTCTTTTCTTAGAAGCCTTTTCAATATCGTAATTTGAAACAACAGAATCGAATTCTTCATTGGTTATAGTATTAAACCCATAATCAACCTTTTCTTTTTTATGTACAAGGTAATCATACTTTTCATTAAGTTCTGTTACCTTTTCGTCGATATTATCAACGCTTGCTTCCTGTATTTTGCCGTAACTGATTTTGCTCTGTTTTTCTTTAATCTGAACAACAGTATTCTCAAACTCAATCTCAGCCCTGGTCATATTATTTTCAGAAATGCCATCAATAGAATCCTTAAGTGGTGGACGCTGTTCACGTTCCTTGATAACGTCACCAAGCTTTTCCATACTCTTTTCAAGAGTCCTGGGATTTATCCCCCTCGGACCTTTTGTATTATCAGAGGCTTCCAATTCAGAATCATCGGCTTTCTTTTTAACAATAGGCTTATTAAAAATATCGTCCATCTGTTCTTTACTCAAGTTAGAAACATTTGTTTTTTTATCCTTCTGAAACAACGCCATACTTAACCCTCCTGACATACAAAACAAAAACTTTTATTAAGTATAGCATACATTTTCCAAAAAAGCAATTTCTAAATCGTAATTTTTAATATTATTTATGAATTTTCATTAAATCCGTAGTATTGTTAATAGATTTGTTATATTTAAGACTTTTTTTATTGATAAATTTGGTTGAAATTTTAGATATAATTTATGTAATATAGGAAGTTGTATGCTTTCACAAATATAAATTTCATAGGGAGATGATTTTTTGGCTAATGAAAAACTCGGCGTTACCGTAATGGAGCTATTTGTATACAACCCTTACAGAATTATAGGTATACCTGTTGACGCGTCCCAGGAAAAGATTGATGAGATTTACGGCACTCTCATTGCTATGTGTGAAAATGAAACTATCGCTACATACAAGTCACCATTTGACTTTCCTTCTCTTCCACCATTCCAGAGAAATGCTGACTCTCTGGCAAGTGCTTACACAAAGCTTTCAGGTGACATTTACCGTTGCTTTGCTTTTTCCGAAAGCCTTTATGCAGTTAATCTTTCACAGGCTGACATCTCAATTCAGATTTCAAACATTGACAGCTACGACAAGTTTTTAAGCTGTTATATGTGGCTCATTACAAACGACCCTAACATTTACTACAAGAATCTCTGGTTTAAAATTTCAAAGCATATTGATATGCTTATCTGTGCCAACCCTGAGGACTGGGAAGAAAAGTTTGACCACAGATTCCCTAAGGAAGTTTACAAAAACGACATTGACAGCATCAAGGGCTTTTATAACACCTTCTGCGAAGTAATTCTGCTTCCGCTCAAGGAGCTTGTAAGAGGTTCACTTGATTGTATGACAGCTTCTGAAATTCTTTCAAACGCACTTTTTGACGGTGATTTTTCTGCATTTATGTCCCAGGTTGAGTCTTCTGAAAAGGCTGTAAAGAAGATTGGTAAGAAAACTCCTGCTATGCCTGAGGCTTCAGTTTCAGGCTTGGTTGAAAGTGAATTGGCTAAACGGGATACAGATGAAGAAGACACTGTTGACCTGCTGGAAGGTATTGATGAAGAAACTAACATCTACACCGATGCTCTCAATCAGATGATTAAAACTAACAGAGCAAGAAATCAGGAAATCAAGTCTGTTGACACAACAAAGGTATTCGGAAGCGGTAATCTTGGAAAAGATGAAGACGTTGAGCTTACAATGTCATCTGTAAACAAAAGAGTTTACGACGAATCAAAGCTTGCCTCACCTTATGAAACATACATAGGTCAGAATGGTAATACCAACATTGACATATCTGATATGCTCAATCCGAGAATTAACTATTCCTCAAAGGGAATCGCACAGATGCGTGACACCTTCTCAGGTGCAGGCGGCGTCGAATATACTAAAGATGTTGAACGCAAAAAAGCACAGAACAAGAATATGTTCCTTATCAAGCTTACATTATTTATTATATTTATGGTTACCTGTATTACCTTAGGATATGTTTTCAAGGAAGACATAAGCGACTTCATCAAGTACTATCTTGATAAGTTTATTTAATAAAAACCAAACTCCTTAATCGGTCTGATTAAGGAGTTTTTTATTATTTATTATTGAATTCTACAAGCTCATCGTGAAGTGCATTGAGCTGTTTTATCATTCCGTTCTGGAAATTATAGTCAGCGTGTTCAAAGCTATCGTCTGTCAGAAGAATAAGAATATATGGATTGTCACCCTTGAATACGATACCGGTGTCGTGCCAGCCGACAGTTGCACCACCGAATTTATTTGCTACGTCGTAAAGGTGTCCAAGATTCTTTCTTATAGGTGAATACCCTGTTGTAAGCAGTTCCTTTTTAAAGAAATCGCCGTATTTTCCTGTATACATATATCTGTAAATTTCTGTCCAGATTTTTGCAGAATCTCTTGCTGAAACAAATCCCCACTTGGTAGAAGTTCCGTTTACAAAGGTTTTACAGCCAAGAGATTTAAGCCACTTATTATAGTTTTCTACGCCAAAATGGTCCTGAAGCATTCTGTATCCGACGTTGTCGCTGTAATATAGAATATATTCGATAACTTCCTTAACGGTATACTTACTTCCGAATTCGTGGAAACGTATATCTCCGCTTCCGTCTGCGTCGTAGAATTCTTCTTTATAAACAAGAATATCGTCCATAGAAGCATTACCCTTATCAATTTCTTCGGTAAGGACATAGCAGATATATGGTGCTTTTACTGTACTTGCAGTAGGTACATACCAGTCAGCGTTATAAGAAATCATCGCACCTGAACGTATATCCATAATTACAAAGGAGCTCTTATTTGTGCTCTTATAGTTATTTATAAGGTTCATAATCTGATTTTTTCTGCTTTCTGACACAACAAAATCAGAATTAGTCACTGTAATTGACGAGCTCTGTTTGTAGGAAGAAAGAATTTCATTATGGTCGTTTCTATAAGCATATCCCGAGGAAATTGCCACTTCGCCCTCAAAGGTAACATTACTGCTGACTTTGAAAGGTACAACCTTTACAAAATACTTTCCTTCTTTTGTAAGTCCCGAAATATTATATGTGGTTTTAGTCTTATCAACCTTGGCTACAAAGGTATAATCGCCGTCTTTTGCATCTGAATAATAAACATTATAGCCGTCGGCATACTTATTTATTGTCCATTTTACACTCAAGCCGTTTATAAATCCTTGTGATGTAACCTTTACTGCCTTAAGTAGTGTAGCCGCATTTACATATGCACTGTCTGAGCTTTTATATTTTTCACCGCCTATTATCATATACGGTGTAATCATATATTTTCTAACATCGCCGTTTTTAAGTCCTGACACAGAAAACTGAGTTTCTGTCAGGTTATTTTTATACTCATAATAACTTTTGGTTTCAGGGTCATAAACGCAAACATCATATCCGTCTGCCTTTTCGCTTTCGCTCCATTTGATTGTATAGCTTTCGCTTGTTCTGTCAGAAACGCTCACATCAGTCGGTGAAGCACAGTCTGTATAGGCTTCAACTGATGAAAGGTCGCCTCTCGCTTTATATTCCCCTGAAAGAATATACGGACAGACAGCTATCTTATGAAGCTTTGCCGATGAAAGTCCGAAAACCTCGGCTACATTCGCATTAGTAGAAGCAAGATATACATAGTCCATTTTTTTATCATCATAAACAAAAATGTCATAGCCGTCTACATCATCTACACTATTCCATTGGAGAATTACCGAATTTACACCTCTCTGCAAAACCTCAGGAGTATTCACAGAATCAGGCTGAGTAGCAACATTTATTACACACTGGGATTTATTTTTACCGTCAGCCTCAATCTTCACCTTATATTTTGTTGAAGGTGAAAGCTCACCTACTGCTGCATAGCAGGCAGAGGTTTCCTTATAGAATTCATACTTGCTTGTTGATTCATCAAAAACATAAATCTTATAGTTTTCAGCGTCCTTGACAGGTTTCCACTCAAGTGATACGAAGTTTGCGCCTTCGGTATCCTGACAGGCTTCAATTTTATTTGACTTGATAATTTCAACGCTTTTCTTCTCACAGCTACATGCAAACACAAAGCACACTGCTGTCAGCATTAAAAGCGTTACTTTTTTGAAATTACAAAAAAACACGAAGGCACTCCTTTCGCCAATATTTTACACTCAAAAATTATAACACATATAAAGAATAATTTCAATAGTGCTTTTTTATATAAAAACCTTTGAATAAATTCAAAAAGTATGCTATTATGATAAAAAAGAAAAATAAGTTGCAACAATACGCAGGTTTTTTTGCACTTAGTATATGAAAAGGGTATTTTTAAGGCGGTGATGTGAGGAATGGACATTAAAAATCTGATTTTTGAAGCAAGAAAAGGCTCGTCGGAGGCATTCGGCAAGCTATATTCTCTTTATTACAAAGAAATGTATTACTACGCGCTCTCAAGGCTGAGAAGTGAAGACGACGCATGCGATGCTGTAAGCGAAGCAGTACTGGACGCTTTTGCATCAATCAAAAAGCTGAAAAATGAAGACCTTTTCAAAAGCTGGCTTTTTACTATTCTCACACGAAAAATAACCAAAAAATACTCTGAATATCAAAAGCAGACAGAAAGTATTGATGATGTTTCAGGAGAAATCGACAAAAACGGTGAGCTTCCTGACATCACTAAAATCGAATCCGACGAAATACTTGATACCCTTTCGGAAAAAGAACGTCAGATGTTCAGCTTATGTTATGTCTGCGGTTTTACATCTGAAGAAATTTCAAAAATGACAAACACTAACCCCAGCACCGTAAGAAGTCATCTTTTGCGTGCAAAAAACAAACTAAGAATTCTTTACAGCGACAAAACGGTTTAAGAAAGGATTGATTTTATGAGCGATTTCAAAAAGAAAATGGAAGATAAATATACTGTTCCGGATAAAATCTCACCAGAAAATATGGTGAAGCTTATTAACGAAAACAAAGCTTCTAAAAAGAGAAAGAAAATCAGACTTATTTCAGGCATAACATCACTTGCTGCTTGTTTTGCAATTATTATCGGTATTTCTGCAAATACAAACAACGGCATTACCGACAGCGGTGAAAATAACAAGAAGCCGGAAAACAACTTCGTCAGCGAAATGGAAAACAATCCAAGTGTTAACGGTGTAGTAAATCTTCAAAGCAACAAAAATACCCTTTCCTACAAGGAAATATATAACATTCTGAGCAAGATAAACGACAGAGAATATCTTTACCTTTATCAGTCAGGTGTGGATTTTGATGATGAAGAAGCAGATTTGAGTACCCCGCCGGTACACAACGAGAGTATACAAGAAGCACCCTCTACTTCACCTAATGGTGATAATGACGCAAACAGAGACGAATTTTCTGAAACCTATCAGCAGGTTGAGGGCGTTGCTGAAGCTGACGTTATTAAGACCGACGGAAAATTCATCTATTATCTCAGCGGTGACTGTATCTACGTTATAAATCTTAAAGGCGACATATTAAGCAAAACTCAGGTTATAAACACAAGTGAATATATGGTTTCCGAGATGTTTTTAGTTGAGAACAAGTTGGTATATATGTATTCCGATAAAAAAGATAACAACAATATATGCTCTGCAGAAATTTATCAAATAAATGACAAGGGTGAGCTTAATAAAGAAAACTTCTTTACTCAGGACGGCGCTTACATTACAAGCCGTATGATTAACAACAAGCTTTATATTATTTCTTACAAGTCAATGTACCAGTTCACTCATTGTGATATAGACGAGCCCGAAACCTACATTCCGACTTACGCTATCGACTACAAGAAGGAACTTGTTTCTCCTGAAAACATTGTTATAAACGACGCTTCTGATTTTTCGGGATATGCGGTTATTTCTCAGCTTGATATAAATAATATTAAAAACTCCGACGTTCAGACGGTATTTACAAATTCACCTGAGGTTTACTGCAATCACGACAACATCTATCTTATGTCAAACTTTTCTAAACGTGACGAAAACAAAACAGGTATCCTGCGATACTCAAGACACTGTTATATCACGAAATTTTCTATAAAGGAAAACATTACTCTCACCGGCAGAACAGTTGTTGAAGGCTTTGTAAAAGACCAGTTCTCAGGCGACGAGTTTAACGGATATTTCAGAATAGCAACCAACAGAGACAGCGACAATGCTCTTTATATTTTTGACAAGGATATGAAGCACCTTTCAACACTTGGCGGTATGGGCGAAAACGAACAGATAAAATCTGTAAAATTTGAAGGAAACATCGCTTACATCGTTACCTTCAGACAGACAGACCCGCTTTACACAGTAGACCTTTCTGACCCTGAAAATCCTGTAATTTTAGATAAGCTTAAAATCAGCGGTTTTTCAACTCATTTAAGAAGATTCCGAGATAATCTCCTTTTAGGATTCGGTAATGAAGCAGATGAAAACACAGGCTGGACAACAGGTCTCAAGCTTTCAATGTTTGAAGAAAACGAAAAGGGTGAGCAAAGTGAAATTGCAAAGGTGGTAATAAGTGAGGACGAATATTACTACTTCATTGATTCTATTGCCTGCGGTAATCACAAATATCTCCTGATAAACGGAGAAAAGAATATTATCGGTTTCCCTTACGTCGCTTGTCACGACTGGTTTATTGATGTAGACGAAAACGGAAATGAATATAAGAATGGCGAAGATTACAGATACGCTATTTACAAGTACACAGATGATGGCTTTGAAGTTTTATCTGAGATAGAGATAAGCAGCGAAGCAGGGCGAGCACTTTATGTAAACGACACAGTTTATATTTTTTCGGATTATTTACTCACAATGGTAGACATCAATTCAGGTGAAACTATCAAGGAAATCAATCTCGCAGCATAATTCCTCAAAAAAAAGCACCGTGGTTTAAATACTGCGGTGCTTTAATATTTCTGTCTTTTTTGAGAACAATACTTAAAAAAGGCGGTTTTTATGAAAAAGAAATTCAGCAAATTAAAGCTACTTATATGCGGAATTATTATAGGCTCTTTGACAGGATTTTTCGGCTCAGGAGGCGGTATTCTCGCTGTACCTTTATTGGAAAGTGCAGGCTTAGAGCCTCAGAATGCCCATTCAACTTCCATTGCCATAACGCTTCCTCTCTCAATTATAAGCAGTTTCTTTTACTTAAGTGGCGGAAGTCTTGACATTTCAGAGGCATTAAAATACCTTCCGCTTGGAATTATAGGTGCTGTTGTGGGAGCAAAGCTACTCAGTAGAATTTCAGGTAAATTACTGAAAAAAGTTTTTGCGGTAGTTATGGTTATTGCAGGAGTAAGGCTGATATGGATTTAATTATTATCGGAATTGTTTCATTTTTATCTGGAATTATGGCATCAATGGGTCTTGGCGGTGGTATGGTTTTGATACTTTATCTTTCTGCGATAAATGGGCTTGACCAGCTCAGCTCTCAAGGAATAAATTTACTATTTTTCATTCCAATCGGAATTTTTTCTGTGATTTTACATTCAAAAAGGAAGCTAATCAAATGGAAATTCGTGCTATTACCTCTTATTACAGGTGGGATTGCTGTCAGCATTTTTTCTTTTATTGCAACTAAAATCAACGCTGATATGTTAAAAACTGCTTTCGGGGTTTTCATAATTGCTGTTGGCATTATAACTTTTTTCAAGAAAAACAAAAATCCCTGATGGATAAAATCCTCAGGGATAGGTTTATTCTTTTTCAAGAGTGCAGACAACAAGTTGAAAAGGATTTAAAAACCGCTTTGTATAGCTACTGTTTCCCACACCACGGCTTACAAGCATCATACTTTCATTTTCATAATAGTCACCAGATGTATACTCAGGTAAAATCCCCTGACCAGGTGAGAAAAAACCATTATTAAACGGAAGTCCCACAAGTCCACCGTGTGCGTGGCCCGAAAAAACAAGGTCAGCTTTGTTGTTATGCCCCTGTGAGGTTTCCAAAATATCAGAAAAATCCTCAGGATAATGGTGAAGCCAGAGTGTAAGCCCTTGTTTTTGTGGAAAATTTTCAAGCATATTAACTGTAAACTCACTATTCATATGGCTTGAAGTACCTACAATAAACACGCTTTCACCATTTTTTTCGATGGTGGTATAGTCACTTTCAAGCACGGTTGCTCCGTTTTTTTCAGCGCAGTCCCACATTTGCTGACGTTCATCATCTGTAACATTATAATCGTGATTTCCCCATATAAGATAGCAGGGTGCGACAGCTGATATTTTTTCGATAAAATAAATCGCATCATCAATATCAGTTCTCATAGAGTCGCATATATCCCCTGTTATAAAAATATAGTCGGGGGTTTGTTCTTTAGTCTTTTTTACAAGACGGTCGGTATAGTTTTTGCCCTGATTATGAAAATCGGAAATATGCACGATTTTACAGCCGTCAAATTCCTCAGGAACAAGTTCGCTTTTATAAGTAAACTCTTCCACCTGAATATATGTATTTGAACGGATAAGCTCGATTGCATTAAACAAAGCAAATACAATTAAAGCAATTAAAAGTATTATTTTACGCTTGTTCTTTTTCCTTACGTTTTCTTCTGAAATCAAGATAAGCCTCCAAAATTATTGTTGCAGAAACTGTATCAACTATTTCCTTACGCTTTTTACCTCTTGTATTTGTAACATTCAGATAGTTATGTGCCTGAACGGTGGTCGAACGCTCGTCCCACATATTAACAGTAATTTCAGTAGCCTCATTAAGTGCGTTTGCAAAAAGCTCAGCCTTTTCTGCTCTGGGGCCCTTTGAACCGTTCATATTAAGCGGAAGTCCCACAACGATTTCCTCAACCTCATACTGTTTTGCCATATAAGCAACCTTCTGGACAAGAACATCAAACCTTCTCTCCTCAACCGTACCGATTGGCGAAGCCAAAAATTCTGTTCTGTCGCACACAGCAAGTCCTGTTCTTGCGTCACCCAGGTCAACTGCCATTATTTTCATAAATTTCTCCTTACCAAGGCTTTACTGTGCCGATAATTTCAGAAAGTGATTTAACGCCGTTTTCGTCGCACCACTTATTCATTCCGTCAATGATTTCTATTGGTGCAAATGGATTTTTGAAGATAGCAGCGCCAAGCTGGATTGTCTGTGCCCCTGCCATCATCATTTCGATTGCGTCCTCAGCAGTAGCGATACCACCCATTCCGCAAACAGGAATTTTAACAGCGTTTGCAACCTGCCATACCATTCTTACAGCAACCGGGAAAACAGCAGGACCAGAAAGTCCGCCTACATTATTCTTAAGAATTGGTCTACGGGTTTTGATGTCAATTCTCATTCCGAGAAGTGTGTTTATAAGCGAAACTGCGTCAGCGCCTTCAGCCTCAACAGCCTTAGCGATATCAGTAATACTTGTTACGTTTGGTGAAAGCTTAACCATAAGTGGCTTTGTTGTAGCACTTCTTACAGCCTTTGTAATACCTGCTGCCATGTCACAGCTTGTACCGAATGCCGCACCGCCCTGCTTTACGTTAGGGCAGGAAATATTAAGTTCAATCATATCAGCGTCGGACTTGTCAACGATAGCTGCAAGTTCCTTACACTCTTCCATTGTAGCGCCTGCAATATTAGCGACAACCACGATATCCTGCTTTTTAAGGTGTGGAAGTTCATATTCGATAAACTTTTCAACGCCACCATTCTGAAGTCCTACTGAATTAAGCATTCCGGCAGGAGTTTCAGCAATTCTTGGTGCAGGATTACCGTTTCTTGGCTTTAATGTAGTTCCCTTAACAGAAATACCACCAAGCTTTGAAAGTGGATAAAGTTCTTCGTATTCTCTGCCATAGCCAAAAGCACCACTTGCAGGGATAACAGGGTTTTTAAAATCAACGCCTGCAAAATTTATTCTCAAATCAGCCATCAGAAAATTACCTCCTCAGCAGAAAATACAGGGCCGTCCTTACAAACGTGAGCAAAATATTCTTCCCCGTCCTTTACTGTTTTACAAGCACAAACAAGGCAAGCACCCACGCCACAGCCCATTCTTTCTTCAAGTGAAACCTGACAGTAAACGCCGTTATCTCTTGCGATTTCAGCAACAGCCTTAAGCATCACATTAGGGCCACAAGCATAGATAATGTCAGGCTTTTCATTCAAAAGGCATTCCTTCAGAGCGTCTGTTACAAAGCCCTTTTTACCTGCTGAGCCGTCGTCAGTACAGAGAATTGTGTTATTTCCCTGTGCCTTGAAGTCGTCCTGCAGAATTGCGATAGCAGAGTTTCTAAAGCCTGAAATTACTGTTGCATTTTCGCCATATTCCTTAGCGATAGCAAGCATAGGAGGTGTACCGATACCACCACCGATACATATAGCCTTTTTGCCCTTTTCAAGCACCTTAAAGCCCTTGCCGAGAGGAGCAATCATATCAATAAGGTCGCCCTTATTAAGCTCGGAAATCTTTTCAGTACCCTTTCCTCTCACTTCAAAAACAATTCTCAAAGTGCCTTTTTCCTTATCAATATCACAAATTGAAATAGGACGTCTTAAAGAAAATCCATCTGCTGCAATGTGAACAAACTGTCCACACTCAGCAACATCTGCCACTTCCTTACAGCTGATTGTAAAATCAAAAACGCCCTTTGCGATTGCCTTTTTATCAACAATCACATATCTTCCCTGAGTGTATTTCATAATGTAATTCCCCTTAAATTATTCAAGTGCAATTTTTGGAAGGTATGAAATAATATCTTCCTTCATTCTGATAACTTCTCTTCTTGCAGCCTTTGCGAAATCCTGTTCGTCACAGCCTTCCTTCTTATATGCACACATTACTGCTCTTGATGAGTTTACGATTGCGCCAAGACCGTTTGCGTCAAAACCCTTAGCTACGCCTTCAGCGCCACCGCCCTGTGCACCATAGCCAGGTACGAGGAAGAATGTATGTGGGAGTGCCTTTCTCATTTCAGCAAGCTGTTCCGGATATGTAGCACCAACTACCGCACCAACAGATGAATAGCCGTACTTACCCATAGCCTCAGCGCCCCAGCTTTCACACATATCGCCCATTACATTATAAACTGTCTTGATTCCGATATACTTATCCTGAAGCTCGCCACTTGACTTATTTGAAGTCTTAACAAGCACGAAAATTCCCTTATCGTTATTTCTGCACTGTTCAAGAAGTGGTGAAATACCATCTGTACCGAGGTATCCGTTTACTGTAAGTGCATCAGCACCAAAAGCTGAAATCATTTCACCGTCAACATCAGTTACACCGAGGTGAGCAGTAGCGTATGCTTCCATAGTAGCACCGATATCGTTTCTCTTACCGTCTGTGATAACATACATACCCTTTGACTGTGCGTATTCGATTGTCTTATAAAGAGTCTTTACACCCTGCCAGCCGTACATTTCATAGTAAGCAGCCTGTGGCTTGATTGCAGGAACGATGTCGTAAATTTCATCGATAATCTTCTTATTGAAGGTAAGGATTGCCTTAGCAGCACCTTCAAGAGTCTTACCGTACTTTTCAAACTTCTTTTCCTTGATAAATTCAGGAACATAGTCAAGCTTAGGGTCAAGACCTACAACGGTTGGGTTCTGGGTTTTTACGATTTTTTCGATAAGTCTGTCAAATGACATATATAACACTCCTTAAAAATAATTTACGATAATTAAAGTTTAAACACGATTTCGCCGTCTGAAATTGTGAAAACTGTTTTTCCTTTCAGCTTTTCACCTTTGAAAACTGTATTTTTTGACTTGGAATGAAGTTCCTCCGGAACAACCTCCCATTCAATATCAGTATCAAAAATTGTAAGGTCAGCATCTGAGCCTACCCTGATTGAAACAGCCTCTACACCAAGCACTTTTCGTGGGTTTTCACTCATAATTTCACAGATTTTCATAAGGTCACATTTACCTGTATGATAAAGCTGTGTAAGAGTAACAGCAAGTGAGGTCTCAAGTCCCACAACGCCGTTAGGTGCCTTCAAGAAGTCAGCCTTTTCCTCCTTAGCGTGAGGTGCGTGATCGGTAACAATACAGTCGATTGTTCCGTCAAGAACAGCCTTTTCAATAGCAATTCTATCCTTTTCTGTTCTCAGAGGTGGGTTCATTCTATAATCAGCGTCCTGTGAAAGAAGCTTTTTATCAGTGTAGGTGAAGTAGTGAGGGCAGGTTTCACAAGTAACCTTAACTCCGTCCTTTTTAGCAGCTCTTATGATATTCACAGAGCCTTCTGTGGAAACGTGAGCTATATGGATATGTGCATCGCAGGACATAGCAAGTGCAATTTCTCTTGCTGTAATATAGTCCTCGCTGGCTCTGTCCATTCCCTTAACGCCAAGCTTTTCACTGATTTCGCCCTTATTCATAATACCACCGTTAATGATATTCAAATCCTCACAGTGTGAAATCACGCAAAGTCCGTTTGTATTTGAAAGTTCAAGTGCCTGACGCATAAGCTCTGCATTTTCAACAGGTCTTCCGTCGTCGGAAATTGCAATAACGCCAGCATTTTTAAGCTCGTCGTAATCGCAAAGCTCGCCACCACTCATTCCCTTTGTAATACAGCCAACAGGATAAACCTTAACGCCTGTATCTTTAGCTTTATCGAGAATATACTTAACTGTATCAGCATTATCTATTGCAGGCTTGGTATTCGGCATACAGGCAACAGCAGTAAAACCACCTGCTTTAGCTGAATTTGTTCCAGTGATTACGTCCTCTTTATGGGTAAATCCAGGGTCACGGAGGTGAACGTGCATATCAACAAGTCCGGGAAAAACAACAAGCTTTCCCATTCCGTCGATAATTCTGTCAGCTTTATCGGTTATATTTTCACAAACCTTTAAAATTTTTCCGTCGTCAATAAGAATGTCAGTGATTTTATCAAGTTTGATTGAGCTGTCAACAGCTCTGATATTTTTTAAAAGCAACATACTTTTTCTCCTATTTATGCTCTAAAATCGCACCCTTATTTGCAGATGTAACAAGTGACGCATATCTTGCAAGATAGCCGGTTTTAACCTTTGGCTCTCTTGGTTTCCACTCTGATTTTCTCCTTGCAAGTTCTTCATCAGAAACATCAAGTGTAATTGTATTTGAAGGAATATCAATCTTGATATTATCCCCTTCTTCAACAAGTGCGATAGGTCCGCCAACAGCAGCCTCAGGTGAAACGTGACCGATAGATGCCCCTCTTGAAGCACCACTGAAACGTCCGTCAGTAATAAGTGCAACGGTTGAACCAAGTCCCATACCTGCAATAGCAGATGTAGGGTTGAGCATTTCTCTCATACCAGGGCCACCCTTGGGGCCTTCGTATCTGATAACAACAACGTCGCCAGCAACGATTTTTCCACCACGGATAGCATCAATAGCATCTTCCTCGCAGTCGAATACTCTTGCAGGGCCTTGATGCACAAGCATTTCATCACAAACAGCTGAACGCTTTACAACGCAGGTATCAGGTGCAAGGTTACCTCTCAGAACTGCAATTCCACCAGTTTCAGAATATGGGTTTGTAATTGGTCTTATAATTTCCGGGTTTCTGTTTTCACAGTCCTTGATGTTTCCCCCGACAGTTTTACCTGTACAGGTCATACAGTCAAGGTTTAAAAGGTCCTTCTTTGAAAGCTCATTTAAAACAGCATATACGCCACCTGCCTCATTGAGGTCTTCCATATATGTATTACCTGCAGGAGCAAGGTGACAAAGGTTTGGAGTTCTCTTTGAAATCTCATTTACAAAGTCAAGGTCAAGTTCAACGCCACATTCGTGTGCAATAGCAGGAAGGTGGAGCATTGAGTTTGTTGAACAGCCAAGTGCCATATCAGCAGTAATTGCGTTAATGAATGCCTTATCTGTCATAATATCAAGAGGTCTGATATTTTTTCTATAAAGCTCCATTACCTGCATACCTGCCATTTTGGCAAGCTTGATTCTGTCAGAATAAACAGCAGGAATTGTACCGTTTCCTCTCAGTCCCATACCAAGAACTTCTGTGAGGCAGTTCATTGAGTTAGCTGTATACATTCCCGAACAGCTTCCACAGGTAGGGCACGCCTTATTTTCGTATTCGCACACGTCGTCCATTGACATAATGCCCGCATCATAGCTGCCAACTGCTTCAAACATTGAAGAAAGTGAAGTTTTCTTTCCCTTGACGTGGCCTGCAAGCATTGGTCCTCCCGACACAAAAATTGTCGGAACGTTTACTCTTGCAGCAGCCATAAGAAGCCCAGGAACATTCTTATCACAGTTTGGCACCATAACAAGTGCATCAAAGTGATGTGCAAGCGCCATACATTCAGTTGAGTCAGCGATAAGGTCACGGGTGACAAGTGAATACTTCATTCCAACGTGTCCCATAGCAATACCGTCACAAACAGCTATTGCAGGAAATACAACAGGTGTACCGCCTGCCGCCGCAACGCCAAGCTTTACTGCGTCAACGATTTTATCTATATTCATATGCCCCGGAACGATTTCGTTATATGAAGAAACGATACCAACAAGTGGTTTTTTCATATCCTCATTTGTAAATCCCAGTGCATTGAAAAGTGACCTCTGTGGAGCCTTATCTACTCCGTCACAAAAATAATTACAGCCCATTTATAAAACCTTCTTTTTAAAATTAGTTCTGCTTAGCAAGTCCCAGGAATGCGGCACCGATAATACCTGCATCATTTCCAAGGCTTGCGATAACAATCTGAGTATTCTTTTCTGAATTTCTTGTATAAACTTCCTTAGCAACAAGTGCTTTAAGTGGAACGAGAAGTGGGTCACCTTCGTTACATACGCCTCCGCCAACACAAAGGATATCAGGCTGGAATGTATTGATTGTATTTGTAATACCTGCTGCGAGGTACTTGATATACTTATCAACAACCTCCTTAGCAGTCTTATCCCCTGCTCTCATAGCGTTGAATGCAAGACGTCCTGTAACTCTTTCGCCGTCGTCCTTTTTCATATACCACATAAGTGAATCTTTATTTTCTTCCATAGCTTCCTTAGTCATTCTGATAAGGCCTGTTGCAGATGAGAAAACTTCAAAACAGCCCTTTCTTCCGCAAGTACACTGAGGTCCGTCAACCTCGATAACTGTATGTCCGATTTCAGCACCTGCGTAGTTAAAGCCTGCAAAAATCTTTCCGTCGATGATAATTCCTCCGCCTACGCCTGTGCCAAGTGTGATACAAACTGCGTGGTTAGCGCCCTTTGCAGCACCTGCTACAAATTCACCGTAAGCTGCAGCATTTGCATCGTTTTCAACGTAAACAGGCTTATTTATCTTAGCCTTAATCATTTCAGCCATAGGAACATTCACAAAGCCAAGGTTATTTGAATATTCAACAACGCCATTTGAGCTGTTAGCGATACCAGGTGTACCAACACCAACGCTTACAACGTCATCAAGTGAAATACCTGCTTTTTTAACTGCTTCAAGTGCACAGTCAGCCATATCATCACAGATTTCCTGTGCTGGTCTTGGAAGATTTGTCTTTACCTTTGAGGTAGCAACAATCTCATAATTTTCATTAACAACACCAGCCTTGATATTTGTTCCTCCAAGGTCGATACCAATGTAATACTTCATAACTTATTCTCCTTAAAAATTATTTTATCATATTATTATTCGTCGCAACGTGCGGCGTTAATTACGTAAGATGCCATAGGTCTTATTTCCTTAGCTTCTCTCAGCACCTGAATCTGTGAAAGAAGAAGTTCTTTTAATCTGTCGGGCATATTTTCACTCTGAGAAATTTTTCTCCTGTATGCCGTCAGTGTCATATCCACTTCCCACTTTGCATCATAAACGTCTTCTGAATAGATACTTGCCGTATCGGTAATTCTATACCCGGCACTAACAACTGCAGTTTTTATATCATTGGGATAAAACATCGTCAGGATATTTGAATCGCTGTTTTCGTAAAAGCTTTCACAAATTGACTGAATCTGTGCCGCATGAAGGTGGTAAAGCTGATTTGTATTGGTAATAAGAGGATTCCACTCGGCAATACAAACTCGTTTTGCATATTTTTTAACCTTTCTGAGGATTTTTTCAAGCACCTCATAATCAGGGAAATACCAAAGACAATGAGAAAGCACAGCAACATCAAATTCGTCATCTTCAAAAACTATATCGTCATTGATTATATTACAGTCAAAGGTCATTCTGATACGGTTTCCGAGCTGAGAATTTAAAATTCTTTTTCTTGCCTTACCGATAGTTTCAGGCATTCCGTAGTTTTCATCAGCAACATCAAGTCCGTGAACAAAGCCCTTTTCACCCACCGCAGCAGCAAGCGCCACCGTAGTATCGCCCTGTCCGCAGCCAATCTCAAGCACTCTGTCGCCTTCTTTAATTCCCCAGAAGTCGATAAGCTTTAATCTATGCTCAGACTGTGCCCGATAGATTTGCTGAGTGACCTTATCATTATAATACACAGATAAAATACTATCTATCATATTTATTTTCCTGTTCTTTTGATTTTTACACCGTTGTACGTATAAACCTGCATTTACCGTTCACGGTATACTTACCGTTATCAGCCGTCACAAATACACTGTCTCCCTTTTTGAACTTAACTATATTCCCGCTTTGAATTTCACCCTCGCCCTCTAAAACAAGCAGGCTATGAAATGACTTCCCGTCAGTTTCAAAGGAAGCTTTATCTTTAGTTTCAACAACATATGAAGTGAAATATTCACAGGAAGAAAGGAGTTTTTTAGTGTAGCCCTCAAAAACTTCAACGTCAGTTTCAGCATAAACTGTTGCAGGTCTTAAGCTTGTGACCTCCAAAGCTTTTTCAGTATGAAGCTCTCTGGGTTTTCCGTCGTTACCTACTCGCCCGTAGTCATAAATACGATAAGTCGTATTGGAATTCTGCTGAATTTCTGCTATTAGAATACCCTTTCCGATAGCATGGAGAGTTCCCGCCTCAATAAAGAAAACATCGCCTTTTTTCACAGGCACAGCCTTTGTCACTTCAAGAAGAGTATTATCAGCAATTCTCTTTTCAAATTCTTCCTTTGAAATTTCCTTATCAAAGCCATAAAGAAGAGTAGCCCCCTCGTCGCAGTCGACAATATACCACATTTCTGTCTTTCCGTATCCGCCCTCAACTCTCAGCGCATACTCATTATCAGGGTGAACCTGTACTGAAAGGTTGTCCTTTGCGTCGATAAGCTTTATAAGTATAGGAAAATCATCAAATCTCTCACAATTTGTTCCAAGAACTTTCTTACCGTATTTTTCTACATACTGTCTGAGAGTAAGCCCCTTATCGTCGCTGTCAGCAACAACGCTCTCTCCGTCCTTATGACAGGAAAGCTCCCAGCTTTCTGCGATTTTTTCAAAATCACATTCCTTTTTATATACACTTTTAAGCTTGGTTCCGCCCCAGATATAGTCTTTAAAAGCCGGAGAAAGTTTAAATAAAGCCATCTTAGATACTCCTCAACAAGCAGATATACTCATACATAATAAATTATACCACATTCCCTCATCAAAGTCAACGAAAAACCAGTCTTTTTCAGACCTTTTTACAAAGAAAAAAGCTCCTTGCTTTTTAAAGCAAAGAGCTATATATTTTCAGTCCATTACAGGCTCAAACTCAATTCTGATATCAGGCAGTTTTTCGATTGTCTGGTAGCAGTTATAGAGTCCGTCCTCTGTTGAAATATCATTTTCTCCGCTTGCCGGTGGAGCAAAAAGACGAAGTGTAAGGTCTGTCTCGCCGTCAAGTGGTTTTTCATAGAAAGCGCTCATAAGGTCTATTGTTTTTGCCTTTGGTGACTTATAGAACCACTTTCCGTTGATTTCCATCATAACATTTGAATCATCGTCAAAAGTAACCTCGCAGAAGTGAGGATTTTTTTCAAAGTGAAGTGGGATTTCAATTCCCTCTGCATCTTCCGAGCCACCCCATCTGAGAGTCACAGGAAAAGAAACTTCCTCGCCCTTTGTCATTTCAGGCTTGAAGAAATCATCGTGGATAATTTCCTTATAGGTTTTCATAACAGGCTGTTCAACACCACAGTCAGCGTAGTTTGGGTCTTCAATTTCAAGTCCCAGTCTACCTCTGTCACGGAACTGATAGAAAGTGAATGCGTCAAACCAGTGTTCAGGGTCAGCCTTTAACATATCACAGAAGCCCTTAACCATTTCGCACTGGTCGTAAGGTCCTGTTACATCGCCGTCAGCGTTGAATTCACTCATTACCATTGGCTTTGCTACACCGCCGTTGATTTCAAGAAAACGCTTATATGACTTCTTTGTAAGGTCATAGATTTCTTCAAAGGTTCTTCTGTAATAAGTCTTTCTTTCGCTTGTTTTAAGTGCAACGTCAAAAGGCCAGCCCCAGTGAAGTGCCATATACTTATCAACAGACCAGATATCTGTTTCCTTGACAGCCTGAGAAAATTCCTTTTCCATAACAATTTCTGTTGCGTTCGGGTCTTCGATACCGCCGATACAGAGAATTGTAGTTACGTTAGGTGCGTATTCCTTGATTATTCTATGGAATCTGCAATAAAAATCAGCTACTTCCTGATAGGTTGCTCTCTTATTGAATGAAAACCATGTTCCTGTTGCTTCGTGGTTGATTCTAAGCATAATTCTACCGAAAGGTCTGAGGTCCTTTGCGATAGCAATAAGATGTTCATCAGAAACATTAGGGTCACAGGTAAGTGTAAGGATTACGTCCTGTCCGTGACGGCGTACATCTCTCATATATGTAAAAGGTTCGTCATCTGTTGTTCCGCCAAGTCCGCCCTTATATGTAAAATAGTCGTCGTATGCATAGCCCCACTGATATGTTACATTTGAATCCTTCATAACCTCGGAAATTCTTCCCGGCCATTCCTTATCAAGGGGATAGTAGCAATACATAAGCGAAATTCCTCTGTGAGGTCTTCCCATTTTATGGAGAATATAATCCTGATTTACATACTCGCCTCTTTCAGAGCCGTCGCCAAGGTCAACAGCACATTTTGCCTTACCCATATGAACTGAATATGCTTTGAATTCCATAGTCAACATTCCTTTCGGTTTATATATTTCATATCTTCATTTAAAACAAAACTGCTGACAAAAATATCAGCAGTTATATTACAGATATTCTATCACAAACAAAACCTGCTGTCAATCACAATATACTGGAATTTTATAAAAATAATCCGATTTACCCTCTTAAATTATCAGTTTTGTTTACTTTTAAAGACACAGGCAGCAAGAAACCCAAAGACAAGTGCAGCGGTTATTCCACCTGCTGCAGAAGAAATTCCGCCCGTGAAAATCCCCACAAAGCCTTTATCGTCTACTGCGTTTTTCACGCCGTCATAAAGAAGGTATCCAAAGCCTGTAAGAGGCACAGTTGCACCTGCTCCTCCGAATTTGGTAAGAGGTTTATATACTCCAAACGCACCGAGGATTACGCCTGCCACAACATACGCCGTTAAAATTCTTGCCGGGGTAAGCTTGGTATAGTCTATAAGAAGCTGTCCCACTACACAAAACAAACCACCGATTACAAATGCCCACAAATAATTCATACTCTACCTCACTTAGAAAATTTGAAATCAAGGTTATTCTTTTCGCTTGAAATCCATACAGCGTGGCAAATCGACGGAATTGGCTCACCCTGCTGGTTAACGGTTGTAGAAAGAAGTGCACCTGTTGCACAGAAAAGGATATTTTTGATTTTGCCCCTTTGTAATTCAGGAAGGAAATATCCACAAAGCACACTTGCCGCACAGCCACAACCGCTCGCACCGGAATTTACGTCAGTATCAGAGAAATTATACAGCATAAGCCCACAGTCGGTATGGTTTTCACGGACATTGATATTATCTTTTTCAAGGAGGTCACAGAAAAGCGTGCTTCCGATTTTGCCCAAATCTCCTGTAACGATATAATCAAAATCCTCAGGCTTCATAGAAAAAGCCTCCAGAAAGCGTTTTACGGTATCAGCGGCGGCAGGTGCCATAGCAGCACCCATATTATTTGCGTCGGTGACATTCATATCAACGATTTTTCCCACACATACACCACGTACAAAAGGCGGGTTATCAGAATTTTCCACAACAAGTGCGCCGGCGGCTGTTGCTGTCCACTGTGCAGTAGGAGGGCGTTGTCCGCCGTAATCAATAGGCATTCTATACTGTCTTTCTGCTGTACAGTAATGAGAAGAAGTTACAGCTACGACACGTTTTCCGATTTTATTATCAATACAGAGTGAAGCCAGGAGAAGTCCTTCTGACATAGTCGAACAAGCTCCATAAATTCCAAGAAAAGGAATATTATAATTCATAATTCCGAAGGTTGTTCCCACACACTGGTTAAGGAGGTCGCCACCAAAAATAAAGTCAATATCCTTCTCTTTAAGGCTTCCCTTTTCAAGAGCAAATCGCACAGCCTGTTTCTGGAGCTGGCTTTCTCCCTGTTCATAGGTTTCAGTAGAAAAATATGGGTCGTCGTTTATTTTATCAAAGCAGTTTCCGAGAGGCCCTTCATTTTCCTTTTTACCTCCAACTGCCGAAAACGCCGTAATGGACGGCGGTGTTGTAAGCTTAAAGCAGGCTCTCGCCATTTTTTCGGACAAAAAAATCACCCTTTCTCAGATAGTTTTAAACTATTATCTGATAAAAGAGTGAGATTATACATTAAACATTCTTATTATAAATTATCATAAGTCCTTTGAGAAGAAGGTCGTCGTCAAGAATAATCTTCTTTTTACAAAGTGATGTCACAACTCCTGCAAGTCCGCCTGTTGCAATAACTGTACACTTTTCTCCCAGCTCTTCTTCGATTCTTTCAACAAGTCCGTCGATTGCACAAGCATTTGAATACATTATACCGCTTTTCATACAGTCGATTGTATTTGTTCCGATAACCTTTTTAGGAACTTCAAAGGCGATTTTAGGAAGCTGTGAGGTTCTTGCAGTAAGTGCCTCGGTTGAAACTCCCATTCCTGTCATAATGGTTCCGCCAAGATAATTCTTATTCTTATCAATTACAGAAAGTGTTGTTGCTGTTCCCATATCAATAATAATCTGAGGAACAGGATATTCGTTGATACCTGCTACTGCATCAACTGCAAGGTCGCTTCCAAGCTGTGCAGGGTTATCAATTAGTATAGAAAGTCCTGTTTTGATTCCAGGCCCTACAACCATAACATTGACGCCTGCATACTTTTCGATTGCACGCTTAACGGTATTTGTTACCGACGGAACAACCGACGAAATAATTGCACCATCGAGCATTGAAGAATTATAATCGTGAACATTAAGTGCCATTTTAAAAGCTGTTGCATATTCAAGGTCAGTAGATGATGTATTTGTAGAAACTCTTTCTCTGAAAAGGATTTTATCTCCTTCAAAGCCACCAAGAACTATATTTGTATTTCCGATATCAACTGCAAGTACCATAATAAATTCTCCTTACTTCTGGTCAGGTGAAACGATTTTTAATACTCTGTATAAAGCAGGACTGATAACGATATTTGCAATAAGCTCAAATACAAAATTAAGTCCCACAAAGAAAACGATAAGATATCCGCCTGCTGACATACCTTCTGCCACGGCACCCGCATTTACTGTATCCATAAAGAACACAAGACAGCCAACAAGGAATAATCCTGTATTTACAACAGGGCAAACTATTGCGCTGACGATAACCGCAACATAACGGTTGAACTTTTCAAGAAGCTTATAGGTACAGCCGGCAAGAAAGCCCGCCATAATTCCCTTTATCATTACTGTAATGATTGTTCCCGCAGCACTGAGTCCCATCCAGAAAGCCGAATCAGGTGTCATAAAGAAAACCACGCCCGATACACCACCGAGAAACGCGCCTGCAACAGGCCCGAGAATCGCTGAGCCAAGAACTACCGGAATGAGTGTCAACGAAACGGAAGCAAGTCCGCCTATCTTGATAAAGCCACCAAAATAGGAAAGCATTGCAACAAGTGCTGTCAGGATTGCAAGAAGAGCTAAATCCTTTGTTTTGAGTTTACTGTTTTTTGTCATATTAAATTCCTCCTTGTTATTATTCCCGATTTACGGGATACAATACAATGTGAATAAAGTGCTTTTATACGACGTCAGATTCCATAAGGATACCTGCAATAACTCGTTACACTTTTTTTCACAACATTATTTTACCACATTTCTGTTTAAAAATCTATGTTCATTCCTATAATAATATATCATCTCTCATAAAAATATTTAATCATATTGACAAAAAACTATTGACAAACTAATTTATATATTCTATAATACACTTAATAGGTATACATTTTAAGATTAAGGAGGAATAGCTATGACAATTACAAATGACATTAAGTATCTGGGTGTAAACGACCATGAAATTGACCTGTTTGAAGGACAGTATGTTGTGCCGAATGGTATGAGTTACAACTCTTACGCAATTATTGACGAAAAGATTGCTGTTTTGGACACTGTTGATGCAAAGTTTACTCATCAATGGCTTGACAACATTCAGACTGCCCTCAACGGCAGAAAGCCTGACTATCTTGTTGTTCTCCACATGGAGCCTGACCATTCAGCTAACATTGTGAATTTCACAAAGAGCTATCCTGAAGCAAAGATTGTTTCATCGCAGAAGGCTTTTTTAATGATGAAGAATTTCTTTAATGATAACTTTTCAGAAAAGCAGATTGTCATAGCTGAAAATGACACTCTTTCTTTAGGAAAACACACTCTTACATTTGTTACTGCACCTATGGTACACTGGCCTGAGGTAGTAGTTGCATACGATGATGTTGACAAGGTTCTGTTTTCTGCTGACGGATTCGGGAGATTCGGAGCTAACGACATTTCTGAGCTATGGGACGACGAAGCAAGACGTTATTACATCGGAATTGTCGGCAAATACGGTACACAGGTACAGGCTTTATTGAAAAAGACTTCCGCATATGACATTGAAATTATCTGCCCTCTTCACGGGCCTGTATTAAATGAAAACTTAAACCATTACTTTGACCTTTACAACACGTGGTCAAGCTATCAGCCTGAAACAGAAGGAATCGTAATCGCTTACACCTCTGTTTACGGAAACACTAAAAAGGCGGTTATTCAACTCAGGGATATGCTGAAATCAAAGGGCTGTCCTAAGGTTGAGATTATTGACCTTGCAAGAAGCGATATTTCCGAGGCTGTTTCAAAGGCATTCAGATACTCAAAGATAGTGCTTGCTACCACAACCTATAACGCTGAAATCTTCCCCTTTATGAGAGAATTCATCAATCATCTCACAGAGAGAAATTTCCAGAACAGAACGGTTGCCTTTATTGAAAACGGAAGCTGGTCACCTCTTGCAGCAAAGATTATGAAAGAAATGCTTTCAGGCTGTAAGAACCTGAAATTTTCAGAAAACACTGTTAAAATCCTTTCTGCACTCAACGAAGAAAGCTCGTCACAGTTAAAGGCACTTTCTGATGAGCTTTGTCAGGAATACCTTGCTATGCAGGATTCTACCGCTGACAAGAATGACCTTACCGCACTTTTCAACATCGGTTACGGACTTTACGTTGTTACTTCAAATGACGGCAAAAAGGACAACGGTCTTATTGTGAACACTGTTACACAGGTTACAAACACACCTAACAGGATTGCTGTTACAATAAACAAGGACAACTATTCACACCACGTTATCAGGCAGACAGGAAAAATGAATATCAACTGTCTTTCTGTTGACGCACCTTTTTCTGTTTTTGAAAAGTTTGGTTTTCAGAGCGGAAGAAACGTGGACAAGTTTGAGGGCTGTGAGCCTTTGAGAAGCGACAACGGACTTGTTTTTCTGCCAAAGCACATTAACTCGTTTATGAGCTTAAAGGTTGTGCAGTATGTTGACCTTGACACTCACGGAATGTTTATCTGTGAGGTTACTGAAGCAAGAGTAATTACAAACAGCGAAACAATGACTTACACCTATTATCTCAACAATGTCAAGCCAAAACCAAAAACAGAAGGCAAAAAAGGCTATGTCTGCACAATCTGCGGATACATTTACGAGGGCGATGTGCTTCCGGATGACTTTATCTGTCCACTCTGCAAGCACGGTGCAAGTGATTTTGAGGAAATAAAATAATTTTATAAATTTTCAGGAGGATTTATTATGGCAAGATATGTATGCGACGTATGCGGTTGGATTTATGATGAAGAAGTTGGCGACGAAGAGCTTGGAATTGAGGCAGGCACAAAGTTTGCGGACCTTCCCGACGACTTTGTATGCCCACTTTGCGGCGTTGGAAAAGACAGCTTCAGCGAAGAATAATTAAATTTCAAACCACTGTTCCCCTTGACTTTTTAAGGTCAGGGGGAACTTTTTGTGCGATTTATACATATCAGAAATGAAGCTTTGTGTAGATTCAACAAAAGTGATAAATTTGTCACTTTAAATATTGACAAAGCAAAAACAAAGTGATATATTTATAACATAGAGTTACAAATAAATCACATTTCAGGAGGAATAACTATGAACAAGAATAAAAATAATACTGTAAGCTACCGCAACAAGCATTACATTGCAATCGCTGCTGTTATATGCATTATTATTGCTCAATCCTTTTCACTTGAGGGGATATGGAAAATCCTTATGTATGCAGGCTTTGCCTTTGTGATAGGAACTCTTGTAGGTACATATGAGGAAAAAGACGAGCTCACTAACCTAAATCTTCAAAAAGCAACAGAATTTACATTTTTTATTATGCTTGGTGCATTGTTTGTATCTGCTGTTATTGTAGAAAATCTTGATCGGCTTATTGATGTAAGTCAGGTTGCTATTAATTTGTTTTACTATATTCTTTTAGGAAGCATAGGCGTAAGAAGCATTATTTTCCTTTGTCTTGATATTATTCCAACTCTTAAATCAGAAGACGAAGAAGTTTCGGATTATGAAGAAGAAATCGAAGAAGCAGATGACGAAAATACAGATTCTGAAAACAATGATGTAAAAATTGATATTGAAATAATCAAGGCCGAACTTAAAGAACAAATCAAGCTCGAACTACAGCAGGAAATGAACAACAAACAGGAAACGGTTTCTGATGAAAAAGCAGAAAAAATCGTTGATGCAAACGAGGAAATTGCCGAAAAACCAAAGACTAAAAAACGTAAAGTTAAGGAATGTGAGGAAGAATAATGTTAAATCTAAAAGATAAAATACTTTCGTACAGACAATACTATAAAATTAGTATCGTTTACAGCATAGTAAGTTGTATTATTTGGGCAGTATGGGGAATAATCGACCTTATCATTATGAACGATAACAACAATCTTTTTACAAATATTATAGTATATGGTTTTCTCTTTGTATCAGTTTTTGTTACTTTGGAAATATACATGATAGCCTCTGGTATGCGTGATAAGGAAGATGAACTATATAAAGAAAATGTTGCAAAGACAAATTCTTCATTTCTGTGGTTTTTATTCTTTACCGGTTTTATAATTTTCATCTTCGCATCTATATTGACAGGAATCACTGATAAAATAACGATACCAATTCATCAGGGTTTTATCGGTGCATTAATATATATGCTCTATGCCGTTTATAATGGAATCGCCCTACACTACGAAAGCCATACAGATAATACGGAGGAAGAATAATGCCTGAATTCATTACTAAAATTAAAGAATACAGAGCAAAATTTGATATGAAACAGGGTGACCTTGCCGATATGGTAGGAGTAAGACGTGAAACTATTATTCGTCTTGAAAAAGGTCAGTACAACCCTTCCCTCAAGCTTGCTATGGATATTGCAAAGGTTTTTGATACCACTGTTGAAGAACTGTTTATTTTCAACGAGGAATAACAACCGCTCCCTCTTTTCTAATGAATTGAGGGAGTTTCTTAACGCGTTAATATATTAACAAATATTGTATAAGTTTTTGTCTCTGGTTAAATATTGAGAAAAAATCGAAAAAAGTGTTGAAAAATTTTGTTATATGTGCTATTATAATAAAAAAGTATATTCTATGGAGGGATAAATATGGGATGTCCACACGAAAACTTTGAATATCATGATTTAATTGAATGTATTACTACTGCCGTTGACGTAAGAGACCCTTATACAGGCGAACATTCTTTGCGTGTAGGCGATATGGCTTTGCTTTTATGCCAGAGCCTTGGTTTGTCAGAAGAAGAAACTAATATAATTCACATTGCAGGGCACGTTCACGATATCGGTAAAATCGGCGTTCCTGACACAATTCTTCTTAAAAACGGTTGTCTTAACAGCTACGAGTGGGACCTTGTCAAGAAACACCCAAAGATTGGTGCTGATATTCTCTCAAAGAGCGACAAGCTCACTGATATTGCAAATCTTGTTCTTCACCACCACGAAAGATACGACGGCGAAGGCTATCCTTCAGGTTTAAAGGGCGAAGATATTCCTCTCGGAGCAAGAATTATAGCAGTATGTGATTCTATTGACGCTATGTCTTCTGAAAGAGCATACAGAAGTGCTATGCCTCTTGAAGTTGTAAGAATGGAAATTCACAACAACATCGGTACAATGTACGACCCTGATATTGCAATTATCGCACTCAAGGAATGGGAAAACATTCTCAAGCTTTACGAATAAAAATATCAAGCGTTGTTTCCTGAAATTGGAAGCAACGCTTTTATTTTTTTATTGCTTTTTTTACGGATTTATGGTATTATTTTATTGTGTAATAACACAAATCGCATATTTCGGAGGTACTGCTATGGCCTGGTTTGACGAGGCAGTTTTTTATCACATTTATCCCTTGGGAATGGTTGGTGCGCCTAAGCAAAACAGCTATTCTGAGCCTGTTTCAAGGATTACTAAACTAATTCCCTGGATTTCACACATAAAGGAATCCGGCTTTAATGCTTTATATATAGGTCCCCTTTTTGAATCTGAAGGTCACGGTTATGAAACTACCGATTACAAAAAGCTTGACAGCAGACTCGGTACAAACAAGGACCTTACGGATTTTGTAGCTGAATGTCACAAGCAAGGTATCAAGGTTATTTTTGATGGTGTTTTTAATCACACTGGCAGAAATTTCTTTGCTTTTAAGGACATCAGAGAAAAGCGTGAGACTTCACACTTCAAAGACTGGTATTGCAACGTTAATTTCTGCGGAAACAACGAATACAATGACGGTTTTTCTTACGATAACTGGGGCGGGTACAATCTTCTCGCTAAACTCAATCAGCACAATCCTGCTGTTATAGATTACATCTGTGATGTTATACGCTTCTGGGTCAGTGAATTTGACATTGACGGAATAAGACTTGATGCTGCTGATGTTCTTGATTTTTCATATATGCAGGCTCTACGCAGGGTTGCAAATGAAGTTAAGCCTGATTTCTGGCTTATGGGAGAGGTTATTCACGGGGATTACAATCGCTGGGTAAACGAAGGAACACTACATTCGGTTACAAATTATCACCTTCACAAGGCTTTATATTCAGGTCACAACGACCACAACTATTTTGAAATTGCCCACACAGTAAAGCGTCTTTACGAAATGGGCGGAAACAGACCTGAAGGATTGAAGCTCTACAATTTCGTTGACAATCACGATGTAGAAAGAATTTACACTAAGCTCACAAACAAACAGCATTTTATACCTGTACACATTCTTTTATATACCCTTCCAGGTGTGCCGTCAGTATATTACGGCTCTGAATTCGGAATTGAGGGAGCTAAAATGAAAGGCTCTGACGACTCATTAAGACCTGAAATTGACATAGAAAAGTTTATTTCAGAAGCGAAAAACAATCAATTTGTCAAGCTTATTTCAGCCTTAGGAAAAATTCGTCAGGGAACAATGGCACTTTCATACGGAAACTACAAGGAGCTTTTACTCACAAACAAGCAGTACGCTTTTTCGAGAGATGACGTTATTGTGGTTGTAAACAACGATAACAATGATGTTACTATAAATCTTCCGGCAGGCTGTGGTGAATATACAGGTGCACTTTCAGGTGAAAAGCTTTCAGCAATCGAAGGAAGAATTTCCTTGACTGTCAAGGGTAACTCAGGCGAAATATGGATTCCGACAGCAAGCGGAAAGGTTTATGAGCCGGTAGAGCTTGAAGTTCAACAGCCTGAAAAGGTCAAAGTCGTGGAAATGGCAGAGATTAAGGCAGAAGAAAAGCCTGAAATCAAGGTTGAAGAAAAGGTTGAAAAGGTTGTAGAAATTCCAAAGAACAAGTCATACGAAGAAATGACTGTCGAGGAATTACAGCTTTGCATTATCGAGAAGATGCGTAAAAACGGTCCGGTCACCGACAGAATGGCTAAGGACGTTCACGATAACACACATCATGGCTCGCTTGTGACGTGGGTAAGAAGCTTCAACTAAACAAAAAAGTACCTAACATAAGGTGAGTGGTCATAAAGAAGTATTATACGGACTTATTGAGGAAAACCCTTTTGAAAAAGGGTTCTCCCAACGGTCGCCTGTCCCCTCTGTCTGCTACGCAGACATCTCCCCACCTTGTGGGGAGTCATCCTCAAACTCCTTTCCTAAAACTTCAGTATTTAAAATAACTATCCCCCGCACAGCGGGGGATAGTTATTTTAATATTAAAGTCTTTGGAAGGGGGTTCGGGGGACAACCTTTCTTCAGAAAGGTTTCGCCCCGATAAATTCATATAATATACTTCTATATAACTATCCGCCTTAATGTTAGGTACTTTTTTTTATTTACTCATAGCGTCATATGCAAGTTGTGCTGCGTCAGTGGAAATATTACAGCCCATCTGCCAGATTTTCACTCCGCTTACTACCTTATCAAGCACTGCAAGAAGTTTATCCATCTTCTTTTCGTCGGCAGGTCTTATAGTCTGATTTAAAACGGAGAAAATCGCTTTACTCTGGTCTAGAGGTCGGATATAATTTTCCTCACTACGGGAAAGAACACATATCCCCTGAAGAATTCCGAAATCGGTACTATTGAGCTCAGAGCTTCCGCTCCAAGGGGTTCCATAGGCATAGATTTTACCGTCAACAATTCTTATTGCAGGTTTATCATCGTTAATGATTACTGCTCTTTCGCCGAAAAGCTTACGCCATTGTCTTGTATGGGTAGACTTCCCCGTTCCGCTTGGTGCAGAAAAAAGAAAAACCTTTCCGTCAACCATAACTGCCGAAGAATGAAGCATAAAGCCGTCAAAGTTCAGAAGTTCATTATAAAACTTCTTCCCCGTTGACATTACTTCGCAATCCTTTTCTGTGAAATTTTCTGCGTTTTTCAAAAGAAATTCGTGGTGTTTTTTATCATAGCCGATAGTAATATCAGCCTCTTTTTCGGTATCAAATGCAAATTTCTCGCTTCGTGAAAGCATAGTTTCAAAGCGGAAATCACATTCAACTATCAAGTCGCAAATTTTGTATTTTCTAATCATATCAGTTTATCGGAACAAGCGGGCCCCAATCAAGGTTGTCGTTCGGCGCTGTATCTTCAACGTCAAGGCCGCTTCCTGTATTTGTGGATTCAACCGGCTTCTTTGTAGTTGTTGTGGTGATTGTTGATGGTTTTGTGGTAGTAGTCGTGGTTTTATTTGTTTCCTTTTTTGAAGTTGTTGTAGTTACCTTATCATCTTTTTTTACAGTTGTTGTAGTTTTGGATGAATCCGGCTTATCGCTTTCGTCAGCATCAGGTTTTGTTGTGACAACAGGCTGTGTAGCTGCAGGAGTATCGGTATAACTTACATCTTTAAAAATATCATTGAA
Source organism: Ruminococcus sp. (assembly GCA_015066705.1). GTDB lineage: Bacteria > Bacillota > Clostridia > Oscillospirales > Ruminococcaceae > JAAZZIT01. The sequence continues at coordinate 18,556 of SVNV01000007.1, read as the reverse complement.
ATCAATAGCATTTTCATCATCTTCGTCAGCGTTATATTCATCTTCAATTACAAGTCCGCCCTGTTTTTTAGTGGTAGTTTCAGCAGGAGTTGTTGACTTTGATGTAATCTTAGTATGCTTTTCGCCTTCGCAAGCTGTCATACAAAACATAGCAGCAACGCACAAAATCATAAGTATTTTTTTCATTTATAACTCTCCTTATTTATGTTATTTAAATTATATCATTATTATCAATTTATGTCAACAAAAAAGGCAGGTAAAAACCTGCCCTGAATATATAAATTTGTGTTAACCAAAAATATTTTCGTAATTATTATTATCGTTTAAATCACCATCATCATAAGCATCGCCATTGCTGAGAGTAATCACGTCTTCTATTTCAAAAACGTCGATTTCAAGCTCAGGTTTAAAATATTCAAGCTTCATAATGATTACCTCCGTCTGTTGTTTTTCTTTAATATAAAACAGTGTCACACAACAAATTATTTCCAGATAATTGAACCAAAATCAATTACAACATCTTTTTCATCCTCTTCATCTTCAATAACCAATCCACTATCCTGTTTTTTAGTAGTAGTAATTGTCGAAGTGGTAGTTTTGGTAGTTGTTGTAGGCTTATTTGTGGTTGTCAATTTAGTAGTCGTTGTGGTAGTATTCTTATTCTCTATCTTTTTAGCTGTAGTTGTAGTAATAACATCATCTATCGTAGCTTCCGTTTTAACAGTTGTTGTCAATGTTGATGATGTATTTACTGAATTTTCTACACTTGCAGTTGTAGTAGCAATAGGCTCGTTATTTATATCCGTTGAGCTACTGTTTACTGTTGTAGTGGTTTTTGAGGTGATACTTTTATATTCATCTTTAGAAGTATCGCACCCACACATAACACTCATACAAACGCTTAGAATGAGTGTAAAACAAATTACTTTTTTCATTTACTATACCTTATTATAAATTAAAGGCAGGCAAAATGCCTGCCTTTGATTCATTTATTTAGTTTTCCCAAGTGATATCTCCGAAAAGAATCTGTTCTTCGTCATCGTTTACGATTGAAAGAGTAATAACGTCTTCAACTTCGAACAACTCGATTTCGAGTTCTGGCTTGATGTATTCAAACTTCATAATAAAAATCTCCTTTACATAATAAATTAAATGTTTATTTTACTTCGCATTAACCAACAAGTGTTGCTGCTCTTTCACCATCAAATGAGAAGATAGCTTCGTCAAATGAGAAGTTACCAGGAACATTATTTACTACAAATGTGATAAATACATAACCATCTTCAGAAATTGTCTGTCCATTAGCCTTAATTGATCTGTAGCACTTTGATGTTTCAAATGCTTCAGAATAATCAAAATCGTTTCTGAACTTAAGTGATACTGATTCGATTTCATCTACATCATCTTCAGCAACCTTAAGGATGTATCTGATAGCCTTTGTACCGTAGTCAACAATCTGGAGCTCAACGCCAGGAGCTGTACCGATTGCATTAATACCATCTACATATGTTTGTGTGATCGGAATAATAAGCTTGTCACCTGCTGTCCAAATACCGCCATCAATAATTACGCCTGACCAGTTACCATCCTGAATCTGAATGTTACCAGTACCTGTTGATGTGAATACAAATGATTCTGTACCGTCAAATCTCAAACCTGAAAGCTGAGTGCCTGAAACAGTAATACCTTCTGCACCGCTCCAACCGAGGTCAACACCTGTAGCAAGTACAGTATCGTTTGCACCAGGAGCACTGATTACAGCTTCCTGTGAACCACGTGTCAATGATACGTTAGCATCTGAATCAACAAACTTGATTGAAGTGATTTCTACAGCGTTACCTGTGAATTCAAGGTCATAGTTACCAAAAAGTGGAACTTCTACTTCAAAAGGTCCGTTAATCTTTTCCTGATAAAGACGAACACCATTAGCCTGAACCATAAATTCATAATAATCGCCTGTAACCTTATCGCCTGCGATGATTACAGCGTCAGCACCTGTAGTAGCAATGTCTTCTGCTGTGATGTCAGCCTTTGCAACTACCACTGGTACATCCCAGCTTGCAATTGTGAATGCTTCATCTAAAATATTAGCTGATGTTGTCTTAGCATTTGCTGAAGTTGTAAATGCTGTGAGTGTTGTTACAGCCATTGCGAGTGCAACAACTGAAGAAAGAATCTTCTTGAGTTTCATTTTATTATCCTCCTAAAATATAAATTTACACTATGATTATACAACAATTACGACAGAATGTCAACTATTTTTACCAAAAATATTCATCATTTCAAACTATAATTGTAAATTTTTTGTAAACTCCGCTAGTTGACATTTGCTTAATAAAGTTTTATAATGTTATATAGTTGATTTATTGCGAAAGGTGTGGTTTTATGAAAATTAAAGAAGGCTTTATGCTCAGACAGGTCGGCGAGCAGACAATCGTTGTTGCGGTTGGAAGCGCTAGCCGTGATTTCAACGGAATTATCAGACTTAATTCTGTAGGAAAATTCCTGTGGGAGGCTTTAAGCGAAGGTGCTGAAGCTGATGAGCTTGCTACAAAATTATCCGGAACCTATGATGTTGACGAGGCTACTGCAAAAGCTGACGTTCTGGAATTTATTGACAAGCTGAAAGGGGCAGATTTACTTGCCTGAAAAAGAAAGATTCAAGCTCAGCGAATACGACGAAACCATAAGGTTTGTTCTTGAAAATGGCGGAGAATTCAGGCTTTATCCGAGAGGAACAAGTATGCTTCCACTATTGAGAGAGGGTAAGGATTCGGTCGGACTTGTCAAGCCTGCAAAAGATTTGAAGAAAAACGACATTGTTTTTTATCTTAGAGATGACGGGCATTATGTTTTACACAGGATTGTAAAGGTAAAAGGTGACTTATACACCCTTTGCGGTGACAATCAGGTTATGCTTGAGGAAGGTATCAGGTCTGAACAGATTATCGGCGTTGTGGAAAGAGTTTTCAGAGGCGACAAGGAGATTTCCGGGAAAAATTTCGGTTACAGAATTTATTTGCTTTTTTGGAAATCCTTTTTCATCAGAAAAGTATTTTTCAAGCTGAGAAGAATATTAAAAAAATAACCGGGAGTACAGCATTTTATGAATGTCAATTTATCGGAATTCCAATATATAACTTCCCTTCTGAAAAGGGTGCTCAGAGGTGAAAAGCCCGAGGAATTACCCGAGGGGCTGACCTTTGAGGGGATATACAAAAAATCGAAATTCCATCACGTTTCGGGAATGGTTTTTTACGGAATTGAACAGCTTGGAAGCAAGCCGTCAGATAACATTCTGAAAATCTGGCGTCAGGACCGTGACAAGGCTATTGCAAGAGATTTACAGCAGTTTCACGAATACGGTGTTTTAGAGCAAACCTTCAATTCAAACAAAATCAAATACATTCCTCTCAAGGGAATTATTCTGAAAAAGCTCTACCCTTCTCCTGATATGCGTTACATGTGCGACATCGACGTCATCACCGAAGAAAACAGTCACCACAAGCTCAGGGACTTGATGATTCAGAATGGCTACGAGGCCGAGCATTTTGATGCCGGAAACCACGATGAGTACACCAAAAAGCCTATTATGAATGTAGAAATACACAGATTTTTATTTTCGGATTACACTTTTGGCGGAAAGCATTTTGCAAAGTACCTTAAAAACCCGTTTGATTTTTCAAAGCAGACAGAGGGCTTCAGATGTGAGCTTGACAGCACATACTTCTTTTTGCATCTTCTTACACACGCTGCAAAGCACTACATAAACGGTGGTGTGGGTCTGAGAGCTTTTATGGACATCTGGCTTTACTACAAAAACCACAATGAAAAAATTGATTTGGATAAAATCGGTAATATTCTCAAGGACAATCAGTACAAAAAGCTTTGCTTTGATATTCTTTTGCTTTCTCAGATGTGGTTTGGCGACAAGGAATGGGATAACAGCTTTGATGAAATGGCTGAATACGTCTACAAGGGCGGAGCTTTTGGCACAGTTAAGTCAAGTACACACAACGAAATCAGAGAAAAAGGAAAAGCAAAATACCTGCTTACAAAGCTTTTCCCAAGCTACAGGACGCTTGCTTTTTCTTATCCGATTATAAAGAAGATTCCGGTTTTGTATCCGTTTTGTCTGATATTAAGACTATTCACAAAGCCGATTATAAACTTCAAGAGAACGATGAACAAATTAAAAGGTTTATTCTCTTTCAAAAAGTAATCAAGGCGCTGAGAAATCGGCGCTCTTTTTGTCGAAATTTGTAAATTAAATGTTAACTTTGAAAATCCCCTTTAAATGTGCGTGGCGATGTGGTATAATTACTATGTGAAAATCTGCTGTGGAAAACACAGTGAATAATGTACAGAACAGGTAATTTACAGAGAGGACAGTGAGAAAAATGGCAAAAAAGCCTTTGTGGAGACGACTTAAATATAAAAATATCGCTGTTGCACTTGGTGCAATGATTCTTATTATAGTGCTGATTTGTCAGGGTTGCTCAAAAAATGACGACAAGAAAAAGGATAATCCAAAGGAAAAAAATCCAAGCAGTCAAACCGACAACAAGAAGCCGTCTGATACACAAAACAACAATAACACACCTAGTATTCAGCCCAGCGCAGAAAAGCTTTACAATGATTACAAATATGTTAATGTTGATAACACAACCGCCCTTCACAACGGCGACCTTATCCTTATAAACGGTGATTACGCATACAAGGGTGACGAGCCACAGGACCTTGTTTCAAGCTTTGATTACAGAAAGAACGAAAACAATGTAGTTGTTATGCCAATAAAGGATGATTCAGTTACTGCCAAAAAGATTGTTCTTGAAAACTTAAACGCTATGCTCGCCGATTTCTACAAGGCAAAAGGAATCAAGGACGTTATGCTGGTAAGCGGTCACAGAACCGAAGAATACCAGAAAGAACTTTACGAAAAGGACCTTGAAAAAACAGGACTTGCTTATTCAACTCTTGTTGAAAAACCGGGACACAGCGAACACCACAGCGGATATGCTGTTGACTTCCAGCTTGCCAAGGACGGTTTCCCTTTCTTCTCAGGCGATGGAGAGTACAAGTGGATTCTTGAAAACTGTGCAAAGTACGGTTTCATTCTGAGATACGACCCTGACAAGGCTACTATCACAGGAATCGATGGGGAAACCTGGCATTTCAGATACGTTGGTGTTCCGCATGCTGAGCTTATCTACAACAGTAAGCTCTGTCTTGAAGAATACATGCTTTCAATCGCTCAGTATTCACTTGACACTCCGCTTTATGTTAACGCTGAAGGTACAGGCGACAGATATGCAATTTACTATTATCCTGCTGACAAGAGCAAGGATACCACAAACGTACAGATTCCGATTTACGCAGACGGAAGCGAATATCACTACACAATCAGCGGAAACAACTGCGAAGGATACATAGTTACTGTTGACATCTCAGCAGGAAAGGTTAAGGCTGAATAAACTTAATAAATATTAAATCAGGCAGTCTAAAAGCTGTCTGATTTTTATGGATAAACGAAAGGATTTGTTACTATGAGCGAATGCACACATAATTGCAGTACTTGTAAGGCTGACTGCAGTTCAAGAAAAGAAAGTCTCATCGAAGAACCACACAGCATGAGCAAAATCAAAAAGGTTATCGGTGTTGTAAGTGGTAAGGGTGGCGTAGGAAAATCACTTGTCACTTCACTTATGGCTGTTTATTCACAGAGAAATGGCTTCAGAACAGCTATTCTTGACGCTGATATTACAGGGCCTTCAATTCCTAAGGCTTTTGGACTTACCCAAAAAGCTGACGCTATCGAAGAAGGAATTCTCCCTGTAAAGACAAACACAGGAATTGAAGTTATGTCGGTGAATCTTCTTCTTGAAGATGAAAACCAGCCGGTTGTATGGAGAGGCCCTGTTATCGCCGGCGTTGTAAAGCAGTTCTGGCAGGACGTTATCTGGAATGACGTTGATTATATGTTTGTTGATATGCCTCCAGGAACAGGCGACGTACCTCTTACAGTTTTCCAGTCAATTCCACTTGACGGAATTATTGTTGTTACTTCACCTCAGGACCTTGTTTCTATGATTGTTAACAAGGCTGTTAAAATGGCAGAAATGATGAACGTTAAAATTCTCGGTATCGTTGAGAATATGAGCTATGTAAAGTGCCCTTGCTGTGATGAGGAAATCAAGCTTTACGGTGAAAGCCACATTGACGAAATCGCCGCAGAGCACGGGCTTAAAATCCTTGCTAAGCTCCCTATCGACCCTGTTGTTGCAAAGCAGGTTGACAATGGTGCTATTGAACTTTACAACGGCAACGCACTTGACGAAGCAGCTAAGGAAATATTCGGATAAGTGTTGAATTTTCCCTCAAAATACCGATTTATTTATTGTAATTTATTTTTGAAAGGACGTTATAAAAATGGCTAAAATCAAAGACAAATCAACAGGATTTTTCGCAGAATTCAAAAAGTTTATTTCAAGAGGCAACGTAATTGACATGGCAGTCGGCGTTATCATCGGCGGTGCTTTTACAGCTATCGTTAACTCACTTGTAAACGATATTCTTATGCCTCTTATCGGAATGCTCCTTGCAGGCGTTGACTTTAAGAAGCTTTCAGTTACAATTCCTTGGGGAAACAAGCCTGAACTTCTCTTCGGTTCATTCATTCAGGCTGTAATCACATTCTTACTTACTGCTTTCTGTGTATTCCTTCTTATTAAGTTTATCAACTCACTTCACAAGAAAAAGGCTGCGCCACCTCCAGCACCTGCTGCTGACGTAGTTCTCCTCACAGAAATCAGAGATTTGCTCAAGAGCAGCACAATCGTTCCTAACGAAGAAGTTAAGGAAGAAGAAAAGGCTGAATAAGTATTATTTCTTATCCCTCCACGCCTGTCGGCGTGGGGGGATATTCTTTATAACAGCACAATCATTCCTATAGAGAACGTTGATAAGAAAGATAAAAAGCTGAACAAGTCTACTTTATTAGTATTCTACCTCTGACGGCGTGGGGGGATATTCTTTATAACAGCACAATCTTTCCTATAGAGAACGTTGTTAAGAAAGATAAAAAGCTGAACAAGTCTACTATTAGTATTCTACCTCTGACGGCGTGGGGGGATATTCTTTATAACAGCACAATCATTCCTAATAAGGATGCTGTTAAGGAAGAAAAAAGGCTGAATAATTTCAGAGAAAAAAAGAAAACCGACACCCAGCGTTGAGTGTCGGTAATTTTATTGGTTTGAATACATTTCCATAATATGAAGTGCGGTTTTGATTCCGTCAACTGCGGAGGACATAATACCTCCCGCATAGCCTGCACCCTCACCGCAAGGATAGAGGTTTTCAACAGACAGCGAAGCACCCTTTTCGTTTCGTGTGATTTTAACAGGGCTTGATGTTCTTGTTTCAGGGGCGGTAAGCACAGCACCCTTATCCTTGAAGCAAGCCATTTTATTACCGAAATTCCTGAGACCTGTTTTCATCATATCTGTTACAAACTCAGGAAAAACCCCGTCAATTCCGCAGTAAGAAACTCCTCGTGAGCAGGTAGGCTTTACAGAAAACCTGCTACTTACCTCTCCAAGAAAGTCGCCCACTTTAATTGCAGGAGAAGTATAGGAATTTGTTTTGAGAAAAGCATTCTGCTCAATTTTTCTTGCAAAAGTTACTCCATCAAGAGGATTTTTTCCAAAATCCTCAGGTGACACCGAAACCACCACAGCAGAATTTGCGTTTTCGCCGTCTCTTGCAAACTCACTCATTCCGTTTGTGACAATTCCGCCCTTTTCGCTTGACGAAGAAACAACATATCCACCCGGGCACATACAGAATGTATAGCAGGCTCTTCCCTTTTTATCTCGGTACGAAAGCTGATATTCGCCCTTTGGCAGGTATGGATTATCCATATGATTTCCATAAAGGGAAAAGTCAACATCTCTCTGCTTATGCTCAATTCTCATTCCAACAGAAAATGGCTTTGGCTCCATAAAAACGCCTTTATTTTCAAGCATTTCAAAGGTATCTCTTGCTGAATGTCCCACTGCAAGAACTACGGCAGAGGTCTTGATTTCGATATTATTTGCAACAACTGTCCTTACACGTCCGTCGGTAATTTTCAGGTCATCAAGGCGTGTCAGAAATCTGATTTCTCCACCCAGAGAAATTATTCTCTCACGGATATTTTTAACAACCTCGCGGAGCTTATCGGTACCGACGTGTGGCTTAGCTTTAAAGAGGATTTCCTCCGGGGCACCGAATTCGCAGAATTTTTCCAGAACATATCTACAAAGGGGGTCTTTAATTCGTGTAGTCAGCTTCCCGTCTGAAAATGTACCTGCTCCACCTTCGCCAAACTGAACATTAGTCTCCTCATCCAGTTCATCTCCATTCCAGAAAGAGTTTACCTTTTCTGTTCGTTTTTCGACGCAGTCGCCTCTTTCAAGAATAACAGGTTTATATCCGTATTCCGCAAGCACAAGTCCGCAGAACATTCCCGCAGGACCAAAGCCTGTAACTACAATTCTACCGTCAGGCTTCACATTACCGAATTGAGGCTCAAGTGTCTGATTTTCAACATATTTAAGTGATGAATACTTTTCACAGAGGTTCATTTCCGTCTGAGCATCATAAAGCTCAACATAAACAGTATGGACAAAATGGATATTATCTCTTTTTCTTGCATCAAGAGAGGTTTTATATATTTCACATCTTTTAATTTCGTCTTTGGGCAAAGGAACACGCTTAAGAGCAAGCCTGAGTACCGATTCTCTGTCAGCCTTCAAGTGTGCCTTTATCTCGCCAATCAATACAGGCATAGTTTTCTCCTCTCTTAAAAAACTGCCCTCCGAAAGCAAACGGAGAGCAGAAATTCATTATATTTTAAAGTATCATTTCAGCATCTGAGATATTAAAAATGATATACTTCACGCCACCTGAATACCACACATTATCTTTTCCCTTAGCGTAAATATTTACCTGCACCTCAACATTTCCGTTGTCGATACTTTGTGACGAGAAGCTATATTCAGCCACAATATCGCTGTTTGTCAGCTTGGAAATAACATCACGAGGTCCAATCATAGTAACATCAGTTATTCTCTCGGTATTGATTGTTACAGTTTTATATGCAGGCTTATTAAGTATTCTGATATTTGATGCGTCAATAATAAACTTCTTACTTGAAAGTCCTGTACTGTCAAGCTTTACAGAAACTTTATCTATTCCGCTGGCATTTATCATATCATTTTCAAGAAGAACATCATATTCAAACTGAGAATCAAGTGAAATATCATTGAGGTTAACTGTACCCACTTCAATCTTATCAACCTGTGAAATATCCTTTGATGACTGAATTGTAACCGTTTCCGGACTAAACTCAAATTTCAGCTTTGATATATCAAACTTACTTCCCTGCTGTTTTACATTTATGCTGAACGGAACTGTCTTTGACATATAAACAGGGAATGTAACCTTAAAGTTTTCAGAAGAAAATTCAAGGTCCTTAGGGTCAATAACATCGCCCTCGCTTGTATAAAGAACCAATTCTGTTTCATCGGTTGAGAAGCTATCCTTAATCTTCTGCTTTGTGTCGTTAACTTTAACAACGGCTCTGTCAATTCTGGAAATCTTATTTTCTGAGCCTGTAATCACAATAGTTTCAGGCTCGCAGACAGGTGTCTTTAACACATAACCCTCGTCAGCACTTATTCCCGTATACTCAACCTCAAGAGGAAATTCCCTCGATTTATTATAGTCAAACTTAACCTTACAGGTTGAAGGAGTTATTTTATCAATATTAAAGTCGTCGCCGTGTGCAGACTTAACAGAAATAGCAAGCTCATAGGTTCCGTCGCTGAAAACGTCCTTTACCTCAACGGAAGCCACAAGGTCGTCAGCCGAATAGTTACCGATTTCATAACGCATTCCGCTGAGCTTGACATCAACGGTTGTATCCTCGTCGAAGTTCACTACCGAAAGTCCGTTTTCTTCAGCAAAAGTTCCGCTTATATCTATCTTTACAGGTACATCATAAACGGTCGTATATATAGTTGGAAACATAGTTATAGAAAGAATAATCCAGATAATTACAGCAAGAACAACTGAATTGATTTTTAAAATCATATTACTCTTACTCTTAGCGGATTTTGCTACTTTTCTTTCTTCCACTTCTGTTTCATCCTTTCCTTGAATTTATTCTTTGCAGAGCCGTCAGCATTACTATCGCTCTGAATAAGTCTCTGCTTAAGCAGACGTCTGAGGCTTTCTCTGTTAAAGCCTCTTGTGAGTTCGCCGTCCTCAGCAACAGAAATCGTTCCTGTTTCCTCAGAAACAACAACCACGATTGCATCAGAGTTTTCACTCATTCCGATAGCAGCTCTATGTCGTGAGCCGAGCTGTTTATTGATAAGCTCTTCCTTCTGTGGCTTTGGCAAAAAGCAACCCGCCGCAAGAATTTTACCGTCTCTTATAATAACTGCGCCGTCGTGAAGCGGTGTATTTGGGAAAAAGATATTTCCGATAACCTCAACGCTTGGTGTACAGTTAAGAATTGTTCCTGTATCAATCTGTTCGCCAAGTCTTGTCTGTCTTTCACAAACAATAAGAGCACCTGTTCCGCTTGCTGAAAGCTCTCCGACTGCATCAACTATAATCTGAACAGCGTTATTCCAGTCAAGCTCCATATCGTCATTATCGTTACTATTGAAAATCGAGGTAAAGTCAGCTACCTTTGTTCTTCCCATCTTATCGAGAATTCGTCTCAGCTCAGGCTGGAAAAGAATGATAATAGCAATAATTCCCCACTGGAAAACGTTTTTCAGAAGGAATGTAATTACCTTTAAATCAAAGAAGCTTGAAAGCATATAAGCAACACAGATAATTACAATACCCTTGATAAGCTGAGTTGCTCTTGTTTCTCTTATAAGTTTTATTCCGTGATAGATAAGATATGAAAGGATTGCCATATCAATAATATCAGGAATAGAAATAGACATTATTACACTGATAAGCGCACTGAAAACCTCGCGTATATAATCCATCACATCTCACCTCTCCTTCAATCTCTTAAAACAATAAATGATTAACATTATTTTATCACATCTACACAATTTTTTCAAGGGCATTTCCAACATTTTTTTACTAAAACGTCCTACTTTTACAACTTATTTACATTTCGACAAATATCGTAGCTTCTGCATATAGTAACATTAGAGTTCAAAAAAGCATTTTTTAAGAAAGGAGAATTATGAACACTTCAAATTTAATTGCTATGACTTCAATCACCTACGCCATAAAAGCCAAAAAGCTACTGATTTCAAAGGGGTACAAATGCGAGCTTACAAGAACTCCGAAAAACTTAGGTTCAGGCTGTGGGTATTCTATAAGAGTTTTTAATCCTGTCGGGGAAATCCTGCCTATATTGAAAAGTGCAGGCATAAGCTGGAAGGATTACCAGAACAACTGAAAGGAAGATTATTTTGATATATTTTGACAATTCAGCCACAACCTTTCCGAAGCCTGCCGGGGTTTTGCGAGGGGTTATGGACGGAATACGGGAATACGGCGGAAATCCCGGTCGTAGCGGTCACAGGATTTCTTTGAAAACAGCTGAAAAAGTTTATTCCGTCAGAAGTGTTATCGGTAGTTTTTTCAAAGCAGAAGCCGAAAATGTGATTTTTACACTTAACGCAACACACGCTCTCAATATGGCGATAAAAGGCATTATGGAAAACGGTGGACACATTATCATTTCCTCACTTGAACACAATTCTGTATCAAGACCTGTAATTGCACTTGCTGACAACAAGAAGTGTGATTACTCGATAGCGAGGGTATTTCCAGACGATAAAAGCACCATAAAAGAGTTTGAAAAGCTTATACGCCCCGACACAAAGTGCATATGCTGTACGGTAGCTTCAAATGTGACAGGACAGATTCTTCCATATCGGGAAATAGGCAGGATTTGCAGAGAAAAAGGAATTTGTTTCATAGGTGACTGTGCTCAGGGAGCAGGAGTTTTACCTATAACACTTGATGAAGGGTTTAATTTTATCTGTACTGCAGGTCACAAAGGCTTATACGGGCCGACGGGAACAGGGCTTCTTATCAGTGACGGGAAATTCACATTAAAAACCATAATTGAAGGTGGAACGGGTGCGACCTCGGGAGAGCTTACCCAGACGGAATTTTTACCCGAGAGGCTTGAAAGCGGAACAATAAACGTATGTGGAATAATAGGTTTAGGAAAAGGTATTGAATTTATTCAGAAAGCGGGTATTGACAAGATATTTTCACACGAAAGCCTGCTTTGCAACCGTTTTATGAAGAGGCTTTCATCAGACAAGAATATAAAGCTTTACCGAAGCGGAGAAAATTTTGTACCTATCGTAGCCTTCAACTTAAAGAATCAACATTCACAGCAGGTTGCGTCTGCTTTAAGTGATATAGGATTTGCATTAAGAGGCGGGTTACAGTGTGCTGCTGTTGCACACAGTTATTTAGGTACTACCGAACAGGGTGTTGTAAGATTTTCGCCATCTTTTTTCAACAATACAAATCAGGTTGACTGGCTTTGTGACGCTATCTTAAAAATAAGCAAGGGTACTAAGGTTTAGTCCTTAGTACCCTTTAGTTTACTTCCTGTTTGCTGGCTTTTTTCTTCTCTTTTTCTTCTTTGCTGTTTTTGACCTGATAACCAGTATGAACACCACAAGATAAGCTGCAACAATTATTGCTACAACAGCTACAACAATCTTGAAATGTGCAGACTGCCAGAAGCTTTTAGCAATATCCTTTTTTTCCTTAAGAACTGAACGTTCCACTGATTCGGTAGCTATCAAATCAATTTTTGCAAGTGAGTTTCCATTATATGTAAGCTCAACATATCCCAGCACGTCGCCTTTATTTACAGGTGCTACAACGTCCTCCTTGAGCACGATTTTCTTCTTGATATCAGTTACCTTTTCAATACTCTGCTTATAAGCCTTTACCTCGGCACTATCGCTTTCATAAATCTGCTGTGCCTTTGGCCACAGACATTCAAAGCCAGTCTTAGGCTTAAGATTTATTTTTGTTCTTTCGTCGCCGTATCTTACGTCAATATCGGTGATTTCCGAATCAGCAGAAAGCACAGGCGGGTCAGGATATTCAAGCTGTGAAAACGCCCACGTATACAGATTAACGTGGTCCTCACAGTTATACATTGTACTGTTTCCGTTTTCATCCTTTGACGGTGCACCCATAGTAACAATCATATAGGTCATTCCGTCTTTGGTTGCTGTTGATGCAAGACATCTTCCTGCTTCGTTAAGGTTGCCGGTTTTAATTCCGGAAGCATAAGAGTAATAATACTCAGAGCCTACCTGAAGCATTTTATTTGTATTTATGATAGTTGTACCATTAGGATGCTCTGTGGTAGCTGCCATTTTATAGGTCGGCTTTGAAACAATTTCAGAAAAGAGTGGATACTCCTCGATAGCGTATTCACAGAGCTTTGCCATATCCTCACAGCTTGTATAGTTATTTTCAGCAAAAAGTCCGTGAGCATTTGAAAAATGTGTATTTGTCATTCCAAGCTCTCTTGCTTTAGAGTTCATTCTGTTTACAAATGCATCAATAGAGCCGGCAAGATTTATCGCAATAATATTTGCTGCCTCACAACCCGACGGAATCATAAGTGCGTGAAGAAGGTCATAATAAGAAACCTCTTCGTCCATACGTATGTCAGCAGTTGAACAGCCTGTTCCCCACAATTCTTCAAAAGCGTTTACTCCACCGGAAACCTTTGTGGTTTCAAGAAGGCTCAGGTCGTTTTTATAATAATCGAGAACAATAACGCAGGTCATTATTTTTGTCAGCGATGCAGGAACTCTTTGTTCGCTTGCACGGATAGATACAACAACCTCTCCCGTATCCATATTATACATATACACAGATTCAGAATGAAGGTCGATTCCCGTATTGAAATTAAGTGCTGATGCAGGTATTGTCAGCAAGCTGACAACCGTTACAAATATCATCATAAATGCCACAAGGGCGCTTATTCTCTTTTTAATTCTCATACATACTCTCCTTTTTCCCATTTGTCATTACCAATGGGATAAACCGCTATTACAATAATAACAAAATACGACAAATATGTCAACAACAAAAGAAAAACTCCCACACTACAAAAGTATGAGAGTTATCTGTAAAAATGCTATTAAAATTATCTTATTCCGAATTTTTCGATGATATAGTCCATATCCTTATCGCCACGACCAGAAAGACAGATAAGAATTGAGCCTCTTTCCATCTGCTTAGCAAGACGCATACCGAATGCAACAGCGTGTGAGCTTTCGATAGCCGGGATAATACCTTCCATTCTTGAAAGCTTGAAGAATGCATCAACTGTTTCCTCGTCGTCAACAACGTCATACTTAACTCTTCCCAAATCGTGAAGGAAAGCGTGTTCAGGGCCTGATGAAGGATAGTCAAGGCCACTTGCAACAGAATATACAGGTGCAGGCTCGCCATTTTCGTCCTTAAGCATAATTGAGTTAAAGCCGTGCATAATTCCCTCTTCGCCGTATTTAAGGCTTGCTGCGTGGTCACCAAGCTTAGCACCTCTTCCGAGAGGCTCTACACCATAAATATCAACAGGGTCATTCAGGAATCCTGAGAACATACCCATAGCATTTGAGCCACCACCAACACAAGCTACAACTGCGTCAGGAAGCTCGCCTGTCATTCCGATAAACTGTTCTCTCGCTTCAATTCCGACAACGCTCTGGAAATCTCTTACCATCATTGGGAATGGGTGTGGGCCGAGAACTGAACCGATACAGTAAATAGCGTCCTTATATTCCTTACAGTATGCTTCAAATGCAGCGTCAACAGCCTCCTTGAGAGTAGCAAGTCCGTGAGTAACCTCAACTACATTTGCGCCTAAAATCTTCATTCTCGCAACGTTAGGAGCTTGCTTCTTGATGTCAACAGAGCCCATATAGATATCACATTCAAGTCCGAAATATGCAGCAGCAGTAGCAAGCGCTACACCGTGCTGACCTGCGCCTGTTTCGGCAATAACCTTCTTCTTACCCATATACTTGGCAAGAAGTGCTTCACCCATACAGTGGTTAAGCTTATGAGCTCCTGTATGGTTAAGGTCTTCTCTCTTTACGTAAAGCTGAACGTTTCCGAGGCTGTTTGAAAGTCTTTCCAGGTGTGAAATAGGTGTAGGTCTACCCTGAAATTCCTTTCTTATTCTTCTGAGCTCGCTTACAAACTTACTTGATTTTGCTATTGTAAAATAAGCCTCGTTAATATCAATCATTGCCTTCTTAAGCTCGTCGGAAACATAAGCTCCGCCGTATTTTCCGAAAAATCCGTTCATATCCGGATAGTTTTTAAAGTAGTTATCAAATTCAAAACCGTTGTGTTTCATAATAAATCCCTCCAAAAATATATAAAATGATGTTGTTTTTTAATTAAAGTTCAATCAAGCCACGCCATCGCAGATGTCCTAACATAAAATCAAATCCTTTCGTCACCAATAAAAAAAGCCCATCTTCTCATTGAAAAACAATGGGACGATAGACATACCGTGGTGCCACCCAAATTCACAGCTTATGCTGTCTTTAAAGATACGCAGAAAAAATCTTTAATATCTCAGCCCTTTAACGCAGGCAAACGTTCAGGAATACTCGGTTTCCCTTTCCTCCGACTCCTCACAAATCCATTCACCATTCCCGCAGTCGTCTGATTTCCACCGTCACAGACTCTCTTTACACCCGTCAGAAAGGCTACTTACTTTTGTTCACAGGATTTAAACCATTTTCTTGTATTATTATATTCCCCTTTTGAAATTTTGTCAAGAGGGTTTTACAAAAAAAGAGGAAGGCTTTTAACCTTCCTCTTTATGTATTCAAATTAAACTCTTGTTCTCTTATTGTAAACAACCTTAAGAACGATTGAAATAACAAGGCATACAAACCACACTACAAGAAGAGTGATACCTGCATAGAGTGGGAATTTAGCAAATGTATCAATAAGTCTTGATACAAGTTCTCCGGCATCTTCAGGTATGAAATTCTTAACAAACATAGGGGCTACTACGCCAATCGCAGTAAAGAATGCACCTGTAATAAATGATGGTGTTGTATACGCTCTGAAAGCTCTGTAAACACCGCTCTTATTAAGTCCGTATGCAAGAACAAGTATAAGAAGAATAAACACAAGAACACATGAAACAGCCATTACAGCAAGGTCAATACCAAAAACTGCTGTAAAACGGTTAACATCACCGAGAGATTCGTCCATATCTTCAATACTTTGATTTACGTCTTCTACGAAGGTTTCAGCTGATTTTTTAAAATCATCAATTTCCTTATCGCTGATTTTTTCGCCTGTAACATCTTCAATAATGTCCTTATTATCCTCGATAACGTCTGCAAGCTCATCTGCGTCAAGCTTTGGTGCTTTACCGCCGTTGAGGGCATAATCGGTAATATCAACAATTACGCTTGAAAAATATTCATTTCCCTGAAATTCTTTAATAACCCTGTCGATATCCTCCTGCTTTACATTTTCGTCGGAAACCTCATCGAGAATTACCTCTGCAAAGGTCTTGTTTTCGCCGTCAACAGTAATTTCCATAGAAGTAATATCAAAGCTTTCCACAGCCTTTTCAACTGTTCCCTTGCTTGTTGTAAACTTAAGGGTAATAAGCATACCTAAAGTAAATTCAAGAACAAACACCACAATTACAAGCCAGAAGCAAAGGAAAGAAATTAGAAAATGTGGCTTTTTACGGAGAGGTCTTGTATCCTCAGCAAAGGTTTCCCCAAGAGCTTCCGTAACAGATGGTTCTTCTGTTAAAACTTCAGCAGTCATAGCAGGAATCGCTGTTTCTTCAGAAATAACCCCATCAATACTATCTGTCTGTGCTTCTACCGCTGCTCCACAGCCATTACAAAACTTTGCGCTATCAGAAATTTCATTTCCACAGAATTTACATGTCATAGTCAGTCCTCCTATAATTTATCATTCTCAATGAGTAATTTAATTGCGTCTATTGCGCAGTTAATAGCCTTAGTTGAATCGTAAGTTATATTATCCTCAAGACCTGCTTTTGAGCGTTCAACATTCCACAGTGCCGTAAGAATTGCCGAGCATCTCACTCCTCTTGCAAGTCCCACGGAAAAAATAGCCGAGCATTCCATTTCGCTCGTCAGGCAGCCACATCTGATATAGCTTTCCCAACGGCTTTTTATATTTTCCCTTACAGGTGAATTATCAGGTTCAACCTCTCCATAAAAGCTATCCTTGGAATGAACAACTCCAACGTGATACCGGTTTCCGATTTTGTCATCACAGCATTTTTCACAAGCCTTTGCAAGAGCATTTACAACTGTGAAATCAGCAACAGCAGGATAGTCAGGAGTCAGGTATTCAAAAGAAGTCCCCTCACCTCTCACGGCAGCGCTTGCAATAACCAAGTCACCACCCGAAACCTTCAAATCCATTCCGCCACTTGTACCCACACGGATAAAGGTATCAGCGCCACATTTCACAAGCTCTTCAACAGCGATTGCAGAAGAAGGCCCGCCGATTCCCGTTGAGCAAACAGTAACCTTTTTGCCAAGAAGGTATCCGGTATAAACGTTATACTCACGATTATACGCAACCTGCTCAGCATTATCGAGAAGCTCAGCGATTACAGGGACACGTCCCGGGTCGCCAGTGAGAATAACATATCTTCCCACCTCATCAGGCAGAGTCTTAATATGAAACTGTCTTTCGCTGTCCATAATTGAAGCCATAACAAAGCACCTCAATTCCATAATACTTTATAATATTCTACCACATTCAAGAAAAAATTTCAACAACTATTTTACTGTACAAACAAACGGACAGAAAGTATATTATACTTAAATCAAACAAAAAAGAGAGGTTTTAAATGTTGTTCATCATAAAAACGATTATATCGTCCTCTATATGATTTAAGTTTTTTTCATAATCACCTTTTCATTTTTTACTGTAACAGCTTTTTTACTCTTTTTTGTGCTGTATTGTTTGCCCTCTCTCTTTCTATAAGAGAACTCCCCGACAGAATTTTTTCTGAAGGGGAGTTTTTATTGGTAAAATAAAAAAACCTCCGATGTTTTCACACCAGAGGTTTGATGGGGTGGATAGTCGGATTCGAACCGACGGTCTTCAGTGCCACAAACTGACGCGTTAACCAACTACGCTATACCCACCATAGATATATAAAAAAGCACAAGCGGCGGCATTCTTGTCGCCGTCGTGCTCATTGTGGCGCGCTTTACAGGACTCGAACCTGTGGCCTACTGCTTAGAAGGCAGTTGCTCTATCCAGCTGAGCTAAAAACGCATAAATATAACGCAAAACCCTCTTTTTGAAGTTCTGCGTTACGCTTGGAGCGGGTGATGGGAATCGAACCCACACAACCAGCTTGGAAGGCTGGGATTCTACCATTGAACTACACCCGCAAGGCTTGTGTGCTCATCAGAACGATATTTATTATATCACTTCAAAACAC
>SVNV01000006.1 GCA_015066705.1 Ruminococcus sp. | reverse complement strand
GGTGTGGCGACACCGCCAGCAATATGTCAAATCTGCCTTTTGTTCTTTTTAAGGCGAACGCCAAGTGAGCAGATAGCCTGCCACAACTCGTAAATGAAAAGTCTTATCAAAAGGGTGTGTGGCAGAGGAGGGTGTGGCGACACCGCCAGCAATATGTCAAATCTGCCTTTTGTTCTTTTTAAGGCGAACGCCAAGTGAGCAGATAGCCTGCCACAACTCGTAAATGAAAAGTCTTATCAAAAGGGTGTGTGGCAGAGAAGGGTGTGGCGACACCGCCACTAAGACCAGTATTTTCTGTCAAGGCTTCTGTACTGAACAGCCTGTGCGATGTGTTTTCTGTCGATAAGCTCGCTTCCGTCCATATCCGCAATAGTTCTTGCGACCTTTAAAATCCTGTCGTAAGCTCTTGCTGAAAGTCCCAGCTTTTCAAAAACGCCTCTTACCATTTCAACTGCACTGTCAGTCATCACGCACACATCACGGATAATATCCGATGTGATTCTCGCATTGCATACAATGTTTGTTCCTTTGAAACGCTCTGTCTGGATTTCTCTTGCTCTGATAACACGCTCTCTGATTTTTTCGCTTGATTCCTCTTTTCCCTGAGATGAAATTTCATCAAACAAAACAGGTGCAACCTCAATGTGTAAATCAAATCTGTCAAGCATAGGCCCCGAAACCTTGGAAAGATAGTTTGAAACCTGCTTCTGATTGCATATGCATTTTCTTGTCGGGTGTCCGTAATATCCACAAGGACAAGGATTCATCGCTGCTATCAGCATTATGGAGCAAGGATAGGTTATACTTCCCGACGCTCGTGAAATAGTAACCCTGCTGTCCTCAAGAGGCTGTCTTAAAATTTCCAGAGTCTGTCTGTTGAATTCAGCAAGCTCATCTAAAAACAAAAGTCCGTTGTGTGCAAGTGAAATTTCTCCAGGACGAGGCACAGAGCCACCGCCTGAAAGTCCTGCTGTTGATATTGTATGATGGGGACTTCTGAAAGGTCTTTTTGTAATAAGCGGGGTGTCCTTGTTTACAAGTCCCGAAATAGAGTGAATATTTGTAGTTTCTATTGATTCCTCAAAGGTCATAGGCGGAAGTATTGACGGCATTCTTTTTGCAAGCATACTTTTACCTGAGCCCGGTGCTCCCACCATAAGCACATTGTGTCCGCCACAAGCTGCGATTTCCAAAGCTTTTTTAGCAGTTTCCTGACCTTTTACGTCAGCAAAATCCAAATCCCCGAAATAATCAGTTTCACATGGAATGTATTTATCAAGAGTTTTAATCTCTTCTCTGCCCGAAAAATGACCGATAAGGCTGGTTAAATCCTTAACAGGATAAACTCTTATTCCGTCAACAACCGACGCCTCCCTGCCGTTTTCAAAAGGAACATAAATCTCCTCTATTCCCTTTTCCTTTGCAAGAATAGTCATCGGCAAAACGCCGTTGATACCTCTTATTTCACCGTTTAACGCAACCTCACCGATAAATGCACTTTTTGAAATCTTCTCCTCGCCGACAAGCCCGTTTACACACATAAGAGCAACCGCAACAGCAAGGTCGTGAACAGACCCGCTTTTTTTCGTGTCGGCAGGTGCAAGGTTAACCATAAGCTTCATTGAAGGAAAAGCAATCTCACTTGTTCTGAAAGCCGACCTGATACGCTCTCTGCTTTCTCTTACAACCACGTCACCAAGACCTACTATGTCAAGGCTTGGTAAGCCCTTGCTTGCCTCAATTTCCACCTGAACCTCAAAAGCATTAAGTCCGAAAAGTCCTACGCTGTTAACTCTCGCAAACATTATTTTTTGTCCTTTCTGATGTTTTCGCAAAAGCCGAGAACATCGCTATAAACCTCTTCCTTGCCGATTTCGTTAAAAATCTGATGTCGCATTCCGCTGTAAAGCTTCATTCTCACGTTACAATCCTTTGCGCTGAGCTTTTCAAAAAGCTTGTAAACACCTTTCCCGTATCTTCCGACAGGGTCCTCTCTTCCCGAAATGAGCAGAAGAGGAAGCTCCTTGTTCAGGCTTTCGTACCATCTTTCATCAGAAACATACGCCTTCATCTTTGCAAGATTTTCAAAGCCGTTTACTGTAAAGCTGAAGTTGCAAAGCTGGTCGTTGTCGAATTTGTCAACAAATTTTTCGTCTCTTGAAACCCAGTCGCGGACAGAAACAGGATTTTCAATTCTGTTGTTAAAGGCTGAAAAAGCAGATTCGGTAAGCTTATCAGCAACCGCCTTGTCGCCGTCCTTGAATTTATACTTGTCAATCATAAGAAGCTGTGTTCCCAGAAACTTTGTGTTTCCGTAAGCTGTTCCAGAAAAAACAGCACCGTCAAGCCACTTTGAAAACTTTGTAACATAAGCTCTTGCAATAAAACTACCCATACTGTGTCCCATAAGCACATAAGTATATTCCCCGAATTTCTGTGCAATAATCTGTCTCAGGGTATGCATATCCTCAACACAGCTTCTGAAACCGTCCCCTTCGGTGAAATATCCGAGCTCACCTCTTTCCAGTGCAGCCTCGCCGTGTCCCAGATGGTCGTTTCCGCATACAAGCCAGCCGTTTTTTGTCATAAAGGAAATAAAATCCTCATAAAGCTCAACGTATTCACACATTCCGTGAGAAATCTGCAAAACGCCAACTATTTCACATTTGGGCTCATAAATATAATAGTTGATTTTTCTTTTTGAATCCCTTGAATAATAATCTCCGCTAAACTTATAATAACTCATATTTCCCTCCATCAGCGTATATCAAGTCCCAGAAGTACAGCAAGCTCACTTGCCTGATAGCTTGTAACTATTGCTCCCTTAAGTTCAGAAAACCCCTCCGAAACCATAATCCCGTCGATTTCACAGCTTGTAAGGTCTATCCCCTTAAGAGGTGTTTTTGCAAAATTAACCCTTGCAAGATTCGATTCTGAAAAAACAGTGTTTCTCAAAACACAGGAAGCCATTTCTCCGAATTTTATATTACTTTCATTAAACTCAGTAAAATCAAACCTTGTAGCAGAAAAGTTTACGTATTCCATAACGCATCTCTCAAAGGTAACGTCCATAAAGCTTCCCCTTGAGAAATTAACTCCAACGCCCTTGCAGTTTACAAACCTGCATCTCTTGAAAATTCCTTCTGTCATATCACAGCCGGAAAAATCGCAGTTTTTAAATTCTGTGTCGTAAAATTCAACCTTATATGCCTTAGTATTATTGAATCGGCAGTTTTTTATAACACAGCCCCAAGCCGAAAACCCGTCAAGCTGTTTTCCGCTTGCGTTTATGTGACCTATACAGCTTGCGTCAAAGGGCTCTCTTGAAAAAAGCTCAAGAAAAAAGCTTTCATCATCTGAAATATCAAAAAGCTCCTCCGGAATTTCCGGCGGTGTAATTCTCTTTACTGACATATTATTTTTCCTTTTTCCTAAATACAAAAAACTTGCTCACAAGGTAGTTTAATATCAGAATAACTATCTGAGCTATGATTTTCACAATATCCTGATTGAACGTAAGCAGGTTTACAAACACAATAAGAATAAGCTCCTCAACAAAATAGGTTGCAAGCCTTCCGCTGTAAAATTCTCCTGCCTGAATGAAAAATTCTTTTTTTGTTTCACATTTTGCATCAAAAACCCATATCCTGTTTGTTACAAAAGCAAAGGTCACCGCAAGCACCCACGAAATAGTGTTTGCGATATGAACGTTTATCCCTAAAACCGTGCCTGCAACAAAAAAGCTTAAAATACTTACAGCCGTTGTCAGCACGCCAAAAAACAAATAAAGCAAAATGCTTTTGTTTTTTCTATAAAAGCCCTCAAAAATTCTCAAAACCGGCAGGCTCATGATTTTATCAAAAATATCCTTTTTATTTTCCATTTCTATTCCTTTTGAGATTAGTATTTTCAAACATAAAAACTGCAAATTCCAAGTAAATTATATCACAACACAATAGTTTTGTCTATAATCTTTTTAAATCTCGTTGCAATTTGAAAGAAATTGTGATATTATATATTTTGACAGCTTTAAACTGAATTTATTAAAGAAACAAAGGTGATTTATTATATCATGGACATAGTATTTATTGCTGTGCTTATATGCTTTTCGGCAGTTTTTTCTGCTACCGAAACCGCTTTTTCATCTGCCAACAAAATCAGACTGAAAAACCTTGCCGCTTCGGGAAACAAAAACGCAGGACGTGCTATAAAAATAATTGAACGCTTTGACAAGGCACTTACTGCAATTCTTGTAGGAAACAATATTGTAAATATTGCTTCTGCTTCACTGGCAACAGTTGCTTTCACAAGAATCCTCGGTGAAGGAAGTGTTGGTATTGCAACCGCTGTAATGACAGTTGCAGTGTTGATTTTCGGTGAGGTTATTCCAAAAAGCCTTGCTTCTGAGCACGCAGAGAGTTTTGCAATGTTAATGTCAACGCCTCTTTCTATGCTCATAACAATTCTTACGCCGGTGATATTCCTCTTTTCATGTCTTAAAAAACTGGTAAACAAGATTGTTGGCACAAAGTCAAATCAGCCTTCAGTTACAGAGGAAGAGCTTATGTATCTTGTTGAAGAAATCGAAGATGAGGGTGTTCTTGAAGAGCACGAATCGAATCTTGTAAGAAGTGCTCTGGAATTTGACGAAATCACCATTGAAGAAATTTTAGTTCCGAGAGTAAATATAGTAGCTGTTTCACTTTATGAAGATGTAGAAAAAATCAAGGAGGTTTTTATTGAGGAAAACTACTCAAGACTTCCTGTTTATGACAAAAATATCGACGACATCGTGGGAATTATCCGCCAGCCTGACTTTTATGAAATGTATCTTAGCGGTGGCAAGGATATTTCACAGATTATGAAAAAACCACTTTATATTTCAGAATACAAGAGAATTTCCGAAGTACTGATGATTATGCAGAAATCAAAGGTGCATATGGCTATTGTTGTTGACCAGTACGGCGGAACAGAGGGCATTGTTACTCTTGAGGATATTATCGAAGAGCTTGTTGGTGAAATCTATGACGAAAGCGACGACGAGGACCGTTCTTTTGTTAAGATTTCAGATTGCGTGTGCGAGGTTTCAGGAGAATACAGCCTTACTGATGCTCTTGAAAAAATGGAGCTTCCTGATGATTTGATTGATACAGACTGCAACTCAGTGGGTGGCTGGTTTATGGACCTTGCTCAGCACATTCCTGAAAATGACGAAAGCGTAACAAGCGGTATTTTCAAGCTGACGGCGATTGAAGCCGATGAAATGCGTGTAAAGCGTATCCTTATGGAAATTGACAAAAACATTGATAATGAGGACGATTAAATGGGTATAAAAATCAAACGTGAGCCGTTTTATAAAATCGAAAAAATATACAGACTTACGGCTTCTCTGACCTTTTATGTGGCTCTTGCGGTAATTCTTTCAGCGGTGGTAATAGTACCTCTTTTCGGAAGTTCTGACGCCAACTGGATTATGCTTATGTACAGCGGATTTTACTTTTTATTCTGCCTTGCACTTTGTGGCTGTGCAGTGCTTTCTGCAATGGCCTGCTACAAGACAAAAAACGAAAATCTGGGTGTTCAGTGCCTGCTTCACATAATAGATTTTATTCTCACGTTTTTAAACTACAAGCTTTTCTGGGTGTTTTTCCTTTACGGAATAAACAAGGACGGTTCCGCAGACAGATTTGTTGGTGCAAGCAGTGATGCTTTTGTTTCCGACTCAATCGACAAATGGATTTATCTCATTATCGCATTGATTATAAGCTGTGTTATCGCAGTACTTTCAACGGTGAAGCTTGTAAAAGAAAAGAATTACGAGAGATGATAAAAAGCGTATTTGTGGAACACTTAACACGAAAATCAGCAACAAAAAAAGAGTAGGATTTCTCCTACTCTTTATTTTTATCAATTTAAGGTGAGCGTCAAGCAAACCAAACTCCCGCCGTCATTCAAAGGCATTGACCTTTGCAAATAAGAAAATGGGCGAGGAGGGTCCAGCGTCACGCTGGCGTCACGTTTGCTTAGTATTCTACGATAAATTCTACTCTTGGGTTGCCGTCCTTGTCGTCGCTAATCATCTTTGCAGATTTGATAACAATGTCTGATACAGGCTTTGATTCAGCGCCGTCAAGCCCTGTTGTTCTCTTTATGTCAAGAAAACCGTCAACTACTTCCATACCTTCAGTTACAAGCCCGAAAGCAGCGTAGTTACCGTCCAGGTGACTGCTTGCTTCATAACAGATGAAGAACTGTGAAGAAGCACTGTTCATATCATCGCCTCTTGCCATTGAAACAACACCTCTTGTGTGTGCAAGATTGTTTTCAACGCCGTTTGCAGCAAATTCACCCTTGATTTTTTCAGCAGTGCTTCCCTTTCCTGTTCCGTCGCCGGCAGGGTCGCCGCCCTGAGCCATAAATTTATCAATTACTCTGTGGAAAGTAAGCCCGTCGTAAAATTTTGCTTCAACAAGTGACTGGAAGTTTTCACAAGTTATAGGTGCAACGTCAGGATAAAGTGTAACTATAAACTTGTTTCCTGAATCGTCACTGCCACAGCCTGTAAAGAGTCCCATTGTCATAACTGCACTGAGTGCCAATGCCAGAATCTTTTTTAACTTCATAAAATAATTCTCCTTAAATAATATATCTTTATTATTTTAGCATATTTTCCCCTTTTTATCAAGGGGGGTAAGATGAATCTTAGCGAGGCGGTAACACCCAAGCACTCAAAATAAGAAGACCGCACGAATAAAATGTGAGGAGAGATGGCTCCGGCGCCTACGCCGGTGATTTGATTAGTAATATATGTTTGCCTCGTCCTATTAAGCCGAGCACCAAGCGAGGCGGTAACACCCGAGCACTCAAAATGAGAAGTCCGCACGAATAAAATGCGAGGGGAGATGGCTCCGGCGCCTACGCCGGTTAGTCTTCTCCAAGCTTGAGTGCCTGTGAAATTTTAATCTTCTTGATGATTCTGTAAAGCACAAAGAATCCGCCAAGGAGCATAAGTCCCACAACAGTATAAATCTTCAGATAATCGCTTCTGAGCGGTCTTACTACAAATTCCGGAACTCTTTCCATTGCATCGTAAAGTGTCTGGAAAAGTGGTACAAACAAATCGCTTGCGATTCCTCCGATAAGGATTGCAACGATAATTGCAACACCCGAAACAAGAATCTGTTCGTAAATAATCATAGCGATAATTTCACGATAAGTCATACCCATCGCTCTCAATATACCAAACTGTAAAGTTCTCGACTGGATTGAAAGAATCCAGTAAATCAAAAAGCCTATGATACACATTATCATAATTGTTATGAAACCGAGAGTAAGTGCTCCATTCATACCCTGAAGCATCGGGTCATTCTTTTCTGAAACAACATTCTGGCTTGCAACGATATACTTTTCGCCGTTGATGTCTGACTTTTCAATGGACTTGTAAAAGTCCTCAAGCTTTGCACCGTCCTTGAGGTCAATCCATACATCGTACGGCTCGACAGCTGTGTTGACACGCATATAGTCAAAATTCATAACAGCAAAGCTCTGATATTCGCCGTCTGAATTTTTCTCATAAGGGTTTACCGACGGCCAGTAGTCAATAAATGCAACCACCTTTGCCTCAAAGTAATCGTTTTTGCCCCACTTAATCTGAATGCTGTCACCAAGCTTTACTCCGTATTCCTCAAAATCGCTTGAAAGCAGAATTCCTGACGGGAATTTTTCAAGAGCGATAAGATAGTTGTTGATGTGTGTAGGCAAAAGGTCATTTCTGAACCACGCTATTTCTGAAAATTCTCCCGGGATAACACCCATAACCTTGGTTTCTTTTATGGTGTTGGTTGTTCTGTTTTCAGTATCCTCTTCCCAGCTTGAAGGTCGTTTGTTTTCTTCCTTGTCCTTTTTGTCTTCCTTGACATCCTTAGCGATAGTGTCGCCACGAATGATAGCGTCGTTTCTTGTGAAAACCTTTGTTACCTTCTTGACGCCTGTGAGCGCCTCAAATCTTTCGATTGCAGGCTCAATATAATAAAGCTCGGAAGCGTCGACTTCTTCGCCTTCTTCGACTTCTGCTGTATTGCCTTGCGACTGTCCGACTGAAGCCTGGGCATCGTCTATTGCGCTGCTGTACCATTTTTCGCTGATAACAACATCAGCACCCGCTTTGTATCTCACCTTGTCCTCAGCGTTGCTGTTAAGAGCTCTTGCGGTGTTTGCAAAGAATATTCCAAGGGAAACGGTAAGTATAAGGAAGGTCATAATAAACTTTTCTCTTCCTGTTGATGAACGACCGATGTTGTTAAGAGAAACGTATGCCGCAGGGCTCCAGAAGCGTTTTCCGATTGCATAGATAATTCTCACAATCAGCGGATAAATTCTCATAACAAGAAGTCCTGCACCGAGGATAAAGGCAGTAGAAGCCACAAAAAGCATAGGATTTATTGTAGCTGTCGCCTTGGAAAGTCCTGATTTTATGAGATTTTCCTGAGTGTAATTATAATAATAAAGCCATGCCACCGACCCTGCAAGAAGTATAACATCAAAGAAAGCCTTCTGCCACAGTGGAGTTTTCTTTTTCTTTGCCTTTGACTGCTTATGTGCAACAATAGAAACCTTTGTTGCAGGAACAATCGGCACCATTGTTGTAACAAAGAACACAGCCACCGCAACAAGTGCGTAACCAAATGCCGAAAGTGTCAGTCTTACAGGAAGAGCTGTTCTGTTTACAAATTCCAGAAATCCGTTTGAAGCACCAAGCACCTGACAAAGCCCAAGTCCCACAAAAGGCCCTATAATTGCCGTAGCAACACCAAGCACCAGTGATTCCAGTGCATAGATTCCCATAATCTGTAATGAAGAAGCACCTCGGCTTTTAAATACTGCGATTTCATTCTTTTCCTGCTCAACATTAAGCTGTGAAACCATAAACAGGTAAAACACAATCATCAGCATTACAGGAATCTGAAGCAACCACAGAATAAGCTTAAGCTGTCCCGACCTTTCTTCATAGTCCTCAAGAATAGACTCGGCAGGAAGCTTGAAGGTAATTCCTTCTGCTTTATAATAATCCTTCTGAGCCTTGATTTTTTCGTTGATTGACGAAAGCTTTGTCATATCCATTTTAGGATAGTTCATAATAATTCTTTCGCTCATCTGAGAAATCATAAAGGACCTTGTTTTCATTGCGTCTTCAATAAAGGTATCATAGTCCATAAATACCATACTGGTATATACGTCGTCAATTCCCTCTGCCCAATATGAATCGTTGTCCTTTTTCTGTTCAAACATACCGACTATTTCGATTTTTGCGCTTTCCAGATTTCCGTAGATGTTTTCAACCTCGTAAACATTACCCACGGCAACACCCATAATCTTAAGTGTCTGCTCGGTAGCAATTACTTCAAAAACGCCGTCGTCACGCTGTCCCTTTTTGAACATTCTTCCGTCAACGATTTTAACGTGGTCTTCGATTCCTGTCATACCGCCGAGAGAAAATCTCTTTGTCAAGGCTACATTTTCAAGGGATTTGACATAAAGCGAAGCATCACTTACTATTGATTTTGTGTGGAAAGCAGGAATCCCCAAATCCTTGTAGTTGTCAATGACAGTATCTTGAAATTTTTCAATTTCTTCAAGCTGTGTCAGAACAGAATTTCCATCTATTTTATAATCAATTACTTCATACAATCCTGGATAGACATTTTTTTCAACCTGAAATGCTTCCATATCCTTTATAAGCATTCGCTGTAAAGAAGCATTCATATAAATCGGAATTGTACTCATCATCGCCGAAGCCATTACAAATCCGACTAAAAGACAGATAACCATCCATTTTGTATTACGCATTTTACGAAACAATAATGTAAACATATATGCTATTGTCCGTCCTTTCGATAAATTTCGGTTATCTGATTACGATTTCGTCGCCCTCGTTCAAGCCTGAAATGATTTCAGACTGAGTTCCTGTCTGAAGTCCGATTTCGACAGGTGAAGCTACCTTTTTACCGTCCTTGAGAATGTAAACAACCTTCTGACCGTTTACTGTCTTTATTACATTGTTTGAAATAACAACTACGTTTTCACGCTTCTCAAGCTCAAGAATTGTGTCAACATACACATTTACGTAATTTGCAGGAAGTGTTCCCTTGAATTTTACATAAATCTTTTTCTTGTCAAATTCGATATTGTATTCGCTTTCCTCACCCTCTTTCGGCATTTCATCGGGAGTCATAAACACTATACCGTCATAAAGCTCGCCGTCTGTTTTGATAGAAAGCTCTGTGCCAATCTTGAACTGCTCTTTATTGTCAGGTGAAACTGCTACATAAACGTTGTCAGGGTCAATTAAAGTAGCAATGATATATTCATTGTTTACCCAGTCCCCTGCCTTTCCGTTGAAGCTGACAACTGCACCGTCCTCAGGTGCAACAAGCACCATAGCAGCCTTCTCCTCGTTAAGGGTGATGATTTCGTGCTCTAAAATTTCCTTTTCGACCTGCTGTTTGTCGATTTCGGTCTGTGAAGCACCCTGTTCCTTAAGAAGCTTGATGTTAAGCTCTGCTCTTTTTATGTAAAGCTCTTTTTCTTTGATTTCATAGTCAAGGTCACCTGTGTCAAGCTCACAAAGAATATCGCCTTTTTTAACAAGGTCACCTGGTTTTACGTTGATAGTCTTGATTGTGCCCTGCCCCTCAAAAGAGAGGTCATGCTGACTCTGTGAAACAATTCTGCCGGAAGCCACTATACGCTTTACGATGTCTTTTCTTTTGGCAGTAACGGTGCTATAATTTGTTTCCGAAGTCTTTACGGATGGCGGGTCAATAATTTTCTCCTCATCAGGTAAAAAATAACAACCTGTTGCGCTGATACTCAGCATTGTTGCAGCCACAAGTCCAATCAATTTACTTTTTTTCATACAAAACGATTTCCTTTCAATAAATAGTTCCGTTTTCATTTATTTTACCAAAAAATCTTCCTATTGTCTACTGGTTTTTTCAGTTTTGAAATATTTTTTATATCTTTCTTGGTTTAATTATTTTCCGAAGATTTTATGCCGACAAATTGCAAATATATTAAACCCGATTTTGCTATTTACACCGCTTAAATTGTAAAAAAATTATTAAATGCCCTATTTAAACGTTTTCTCTGAAAAATCGGTCTTGAAAAGTTCTTTGGGTTGTGGTTTAATAATGGTAAGCGATAAGCAAAAAAGGATTTTTTATCCCGAAATATGAAAGGTGGAAATCAATATGGCTGCATACATCATAAACGGCGAATCAATCCCTAATATCCCTTGGCAGGACAGACCTGAAGGCTCAACAGACATCGTCTGGAGATACGATAAAAACCCTGTAATACCGAGAAATCTCATTCCTACATCTAATTCTA
Organism: Ruminococcus sp.; assembly: GCA_015066705.1. Taxonomy (GTDB): domain Bacteria; phylum Bacillota; class Clostridia; order Oscillospirales; family Ruminococcaceae; genus JAAZZIT01. The sequence goes on along the minus strand of SVNV01000006.1, from coordinate 75,640 downwards.
TTTTCAACTCGGCGGTTGTTACTTTTAATGGGAAATTTGCAGGTGTTTTCCGATGTGATGACAAGCAGAGAAATATGGAGCTTCACGCAGGGTTTTCCGATGACGGCATAAACTGGACTCTTGATCCTGAAAGAATTCATTTTGTTCAGGCTGACCCTGCTACTGAAGAAGTAAATCAATGGGGCTACGGTTACGACCCGAGAGTATGCTGGATTGAAGACAGATATTATGTTACATGGTGCAACGCTTACGGCTGGAAGCCTACAATCGGAGTTGCTTACACATATGATTTCAAGACATTCTATCAGCTTGAAAACGCATTTCTGCCTTTTAACAGAAACGGCGTACTTTTTCCAAGAAAGATAAACGGAAAGTATGTTATGTTTTCAAGACCGTCTGACTCAGGCCACACACCCTTTGGTGATATGTACATTTCACAGTCACCTGATATGAAATACTGGGGTGAGCACAGACACGTTATGGGGCCACTCAGAGGTTGGGAATCAAAAAAGATTGGTGCTGGTCCTATTCCTATTGAAACCTCAGAAGGCTGGCTCTGTTTCTACCACGGTGTTCTTGAAAGCTGTAATGGTTTTGTTTATTCATTCTCGGCTTGTATTCTTGACAAAGACCAGCCGTGGAAAGTTAAATACAGATGTGCCGAATATCTTCTCAGCCCGCAGGAGCTTTACGAATGTGTTGGCGACGTTCAGAATGTTACTTTTCCTTGTGCTACACTCTGCGACAAGGATACAGGAAGAATTGCGATTTACTACGGCTGTGCTGACACAGTTGTAGGACTTGCTTTCTGCAAGGTTGATGAAGTAGTTGAATATGTGAAAACACATTCGTCTGTCTGATTATCAAACAAAAAGCGTACGGGAAATCCGTACGCTTTTATTTTACATTTTGCCAAGCTCTCCGATAATCTTTGAAACAAGCTTCTTAAATACCGGTGCTGTTCTGTCGGCAGTTTCCTTGACTTCCTCGTGAGTAAGAGGATTGTCTGTCATACCGCAGGCAAGGTTTGAAATACAGGAAATTCCGCAGATTTTCATTCCCATATGGTTTGCTACCGTTGTTTCGATTGCTGTTGACATACCCACGGCGTCAGCTCCGAGAATTCTGAACATTCTGATTTCCGCTTTGCTTTCGTATGCCGGTCCTGCCGTCTGGAGGTAAACTCCCTTTTTGATTTCAATCTGGTTTTCCTTTGCAACCTTCTCGATAAGCCCGCAGATTTCCTTGTCGTAGATATCAGACATATCCGGGAAACGCACGCCAAGCTCGTCGATGTTTTCACCCTTAAGTGCGCTTGGAACAAAGCTTGAAATATGGTCGCTAATCAGCATCAAATCGCCAGCCTTGAAGTCGTAATTCACGCCTCCTGCTGCGTTTGTAACAAAAAGAATATCTGCACCCATCATTTTCATAAGGCGTACAGGAAGCACCACATCTGTCGGCTCATAGCCCTCGTAAAGATGTACTCTGCCCTGCATAATTACCGTCGGCACGCCTTCAACGTCAGCAAAAACAAATCTTCCCTTATGGCCTGCCACAGTAGAAACAGGAAATCCCTCAATAGTGTTATAGTCAATACTACCCTTGATATCAAGGCTTTCTGCAAAATCCCCCAGGCCCGAGCCTAAAATCAGTGCGACCTTCGGAGTAAAAGGAATTTTCTCCTTGATACTATCATAGCTTTTCAAAAGCTTTTCATAAACCTTATTCATAAATTCACCTCATCAACTGAATATATTTTGATTTTACCACAAAATCAGAATAAAAGCAACAAAAAAAGAGTATCCCCTTACGGAATACTCTTTATTTATTGGTATCAAATTAAACAAGCTGAATAATAGCCATTTCAGCAGCGTCACCACGACGTGGTCCAATCTTGATAATCTTTGTATAACCGCCCTTACGCTCTGCGTAGCTTGGTGCGATTTCGTCAAAAAGCTTCTTAGCAACGCTTTCCTTTGTTACGTATGCAAGAACCTGACGCTTTGAGTGGAGGTCGCCCACCTTACCCAAAGTAATCATCTTTTCAGTCATAGCGCTTACTTCTTTAGCTCTGGTTACAGTTGTTTCAATCTTACCGTTTTCGAGAAGGAAGGTAACCATTGCTCTGAGCATTGCTTTTCTGTGGTCGGTTGCTCTTCCCAGCTTTCTTGTACCTGGCATAGATATTCACTCCTTATTAATCATTATCTTCTGAGCTAAGGTCATAACCCAAAGACTTGAGCTTTTCCTTAACCTCATCAAACGACTTCTTTCCGAGGTTTCTGACCTTCATCATTTCCTCTTCACTCTTTTCAATCAAGTCGTTTACGGTATTAATTCCTGCACGCTTAAGACAGTTAAATGAACGTACAGACAAGTCAAGTTCCTCAATGGTCATCTCAAGGATTTTTTCCTTACCCTTGTCATCCTTTTCTGCCATCATCTCAACAACGCTTGCTTCTTCTGACAAGTCAATGAAGAGATTAAGATGCTCAGTGAGGAGTTTGGCTGCTATTGAGATAGCTTCCTTAGCCGAGATTGTTCCATCGGTCCAAACCTCGATAATAAGCTTATCGTAGTCGGTAATCTGTCCTACACGAGCGTTTTCCACTGTGTAATTTACCTTTAATACCGGTGTGTAAATACTGTCAACAGCAATGATTCCGATTGGAGCATTTACCATTGCAGCTTTATTCTTTTCTGCAGAAACGTATCCTCTTCCCTTGTCGAGAACGATTTCCATATAGAGCTTAGCACCTGCTCCGAGAGTTGCGATATGCATATCCGGAACAAGAATTGTTACTTCTGAGTCAGTTTTAATATCTCCGGCTGTAACTACACATTCACCTTCAGCTTCGATATAAACTGTCTTAGGACCTTCGCCCTCAAGCTTTGCTGTAAGTCCCTTAAGGTTAAGAATGATTTCAGTAACATCTTCCTTTACTCCAGGGATTGTTGAAAGCTCGTGGTGTACTCCGTCAATCTTTACTGATGTAACTGCTACACCAGGAAGTGATGAAAGAAGTACTCTTCTGAGGCTGTTTCCAAGAGTTGTACCATAGCCACGCTCCAAAGGTGCAAGAACAAACTTGCCGTATGTCCCGTCACTTTTGAGGTCTCTGCATTCGATTTCAGGCTTTTCGATTTTTTCCAGCATTTAAAACCCTCCCGTTTTAAAAAAACTTAATTGTGGTTTTTAGCGAATGAATCAAGCGATATTCCTTAAGGAACCTGCCAAAATCGTTGTTAAGGCAGCGTTCCACCAAGGACATAAAGCTATATCGATTATTTTGAGTACAACTCAACAATAAGGTGTTCTTCGATTTCGTAGTCGAGGTCTTCCTTAGCAGGAAGTCTTGTAACCTTAGCTGTCTGTGCATCCTTGTTCATATCAAGCCATGTTGGAACAAGTCTGCCGTTTGTAGCTTCTACGATTTCCTTGAACTTAACGCTCTTCTTTGAGTTTTCTCTGAGTGAGATAACATCTCCAACCTTGATTCTGTATGAAGGAATGTCAACTCTGCTTCCGTTCACGTCGAAGTGACCATGAACAACAAGCTGTCTTGCTTCTCTTCTTGTCATTGCAAGACCCATTCTGAAAACTACGTTGTCAAGTCTTGTTTCAAGCATAGTAAGAAGGTTTGAACCAGCCTGGCCTTCCATCTTTTCTGCAAGTTCAAAGTAGTGGTGGAACTGCTTTTCGAGCATTCCGTAGATGAACTTGAGCTTCTGCTTTTCTCTGAGCTGAAGTCCGTATTCACTTACTTTCTTTCTCTTGTTTGCATTTGGGTCACGCTTTGTTTCCTTAGCAACACCCATTACCATTGGGCTGATTCCGAGAGCTTTACATCTCTTAAGAATTGGTTCTCTGCTTACTGCCATAATTTTTTCCTCCGTTTTCTAAATAGTATCGGGTTTTAAGGACCTTCCTTTACCCGACTTTGAGTAAAACAAGTAACTCAAATTTATAAATTATACACGTCTTCTCTTTGGTGGACGGCATCCGTTGTGTGGAATTGGTGTTACGTCCTTGATAAGACGAACTTCGAGTTCTTCTGTCTGAAGAGCTCTGATTGCAGCTTCTCTTCCTGCACCAGGTCCCTTAACGAATACTTCTACAACCTTAAGGCCGTGTTCCTTAGCAGCTCTTGCTGCAACTTCTGCTGCTGTCTGTGCTGCGAATGGTGTTGACTTCTTTGAACCTCTGAAGCCAAGTCCGCCAGCTGAAGCCCATGAAATTGCATTTCCCTGCATATCTGTGATTGTTACAATTGTGTTATTGAAAGTAGACTGGATATGAACCTGTCCCTGTTCAATGTTCTTTCTTTCACGTCTACGACGGATAGTAGTCTTCTTCTTAGCCTGAGCCATTGTTCACACCCTCCTTACTTCTTCTTATTTGCAATTGTCTTTACAGGACCCTTACGAGTTCTTGCATTTGTCTTTGTTCTCTGTCCTCTTACAGGGAGACCCTTTCTGTGACGGAGACCACGGTAGCAACCGATTTCTGTAAGTCTCTTAATGTTAAGAGCAACATTTCTTCTAAGGTCGCCTTCTACTGTGAGGTTCTTGTCGATGTATTCACGAAGCTTTGCTACATCGTCTTCTGACAAGTCCTTTACTCTAATATCAGGATTTACACCTGTTTCAGCGAGAATCTTTTCTGCTGTTTTCTGACCGATTCCGTAGATATATGTGAGTCCGATTTCAACTCTCTTATCTCTTGGCAGGTCGATTCCGGCAATACGAGCCATAGTTTAACTGCACCTCCATTGATGGTATGTTAGCCCTGACGCTGCTTATGCTTTGGGTTTGCGCAAATTACCATAATCTTTCCTTTACGCTTAATAACCTTGCACTTTTCGCAGATAGGCTTAACTGAAGGTCTTACTTTCATTGAAATACCTCCTTTGATTTACGACATGAGCTTTTAGCTCAAAACTCTTAAATACCTTTTGTGGTTATTACTTAGCTCTCCAAGTAATTCTTCCCTTTGTCAAGTCATACGGTGACATCTCGACAGTAACCTTATCACCGGGAACAATACGAATGTAATTCATTCTCAGCTTTCCTGATACATGGCCGAGAATTACGTGTCCGTTTGAAAGTTCAACCTTAAACATTGCATTTGGCAAAGCTTCAAGGACTGTTCCTTCAACTTCAATTACATCTTCCTTTGACATTCTCATTACCTCCCTTAAAGGTTATGGTTTTCGGAATTTCGGGTTTCAAATTCCGTCAAGATTTTTCGTAACTTTTTGTTTGTCAGCGTTTCCATACTGATAATCTCGTGCGTGGGTGAAATGTGCTTTATGTTTTTACGTTTTGGTTTTTCAAGCTTTCGCTCTTTTCCGTCGCAAAGTTCCACAAAGCCGTCGTGCAGTTGTGCCACTATCATGTAGCGGTCTTTCTCACGACCAGCACAAGCTCTTACTATGGAGCCGATTTTAATATTCACAACGCTACCCCCTAAATTCTGGTGAGTATAACTGCACCGTTCTGGGTTATAGCGATTGTATGCTCAAAATGTGCGGAAACCTTTCCGTCACATGTTTTGACTGTCCACTTGTCAGGCATTATCCTGATTTTTGCGGTACCCATATTTATCATAGGTTCAACCGCAATAACCATACCCGCCTGAAGTCTCAGTCCTCTTCCTTCCGTACCGAAGTTAGGAACCTCAGGTTCCTCGTGCAAATCCTTACCAATGCCGTGTCCCACAAATTCTCTGACAACAGAAAATCCGTTATCCTGATTATGCTTTGCGATTGCGGCACCGATATCTCCGAGTCTTACACCCGGCTTTGCCATTTCGATTGCGATATAGAGGCTTTCCTCAGTTGACTTCAGAAGCTTACGTGCTTCCAGAGAAACATTTCCCACTGCAAAAGTCTTAGCCGAGTCACCGTGATAGCCGTTTATATAAGCACCCACGTCAACCGAAACTATATCACCATCTTCGATTTTTCTTGGCCCTGGAATTCCGTGAATAACCTCATCATTTATTGAAATACATGCTGAAGCAGGAAATCCGCCGTATCCAAGAAAGGAAGGTTTTGCGCCGTGTGAAGTAATATACTTTCTGATAATCGTATCCAGCTCGTGGGTAGTCATACCGATTCTTATTGCTTCTTCGGCAACCTTAAGAGCGCCGGCGGTAATTTCGCCCGCCTTACGCATCTTTTCGATTTCGCTGTTTGACTTTATTACAACCATTTTAGCCCTCGATTGCCTTGAGAGTCAGCTTAGAAGTTTCAGAAACTTCTTCCTGTCCCTCTACTGTAACCAGCTTACCCTGCTTTGCATAGTAATCCTTGAGAGGAGCTGTTTTTTCGTGGTATGTCTTAAGTCTGTCGAGAACTGTTGCAGGCTCGTCATCCTTACGGATAACTGTCTTACCGCCGCAGCCGTCGCATACGCCTTCTACCTTAGTTGGCTTAAAGTCAACGTGGTATGAATTTCCGCATACTTCGCAAACGCGTCTGCCTGAAAGTCTCTGCTGAATTTTTTCATCAGCTACATAAATTTCTACAACCTTGTCGATTGTAACACCCATTGCATCAAGTGCTTCAGCCTGTGGAACAGTTCTTGGGAAACCGTCAAGGATAAAGCCGTTCTGTGCATCAGGTTCGTTAATTCTGTCCTTAAGGATACCGATTACGATATCATCAGAAACAAGTGCACCTGCGTCCATAGCAGCCTTAGCCTTAAGACCGTACTCTGTACCGGCCTTTACTGCTGCTCTGAGCATATTTCCTGTTGAAATAGCAGGAATCTTAAGTGCATCACAGATAACCTCTGCCTGTGTTCCTTTGCCTGCGCCAGGAGCGCCGAGAAGAATAAGATTCATAATAAATTTCCTTTCTTATTCAAGGAATCCCTTATGATGACGCATCATCATCTGTGATTCCAGAGCTCTTACTGTTTCAAGTGCAACGCTTACTACGATAAGGATTGAAGTTCCGCCGAGAGCGAGATTCAGTCCTGTAAACTTTGCAAGGAAAATTGGGATGATAGCAATAATACCTAAGAAGAACGCACCAAACAATGTCAGCTTAGAAAGAATCTTAGAGATAAAGTCTGATGTTGGCTTACCTGGTCTGATACCAGGAACACCGCCGTTATTCTGTCTGAGATTATTAGCAATTTCAATCGGGTTATACTGCATTGAAACGTAGAAGTAGTTAAATCCTACGATAAGAAGCAGATAAATGATTGCGTATACAGGGTGTGTATAGCTGAACCATTCAAGAAGCTTGATGTACGCCTTCATAAAGAAGTTTGTTGAAGCCGGATTTGGCTCAATAAACATTCTGAGAGTTGAAGGAAGTGAAACAAATGCCGACGCAAAAATGATTGGCAAAACACCGCTCATTGCAATCTTAATTGGAATATAAGATGACTGACCGCCGTACATTTTATTACCCACAACACGCTTAGCGTACTGAACAGGAATTCTTCTTTCTGCGTGATTCATAAAGATAATGAATCCAATCATCGCAAGGAAGAGCACACCAACAAAAGCTACAAGTATATATGCTCCGATATCTCCCTTGTCGATAGCACCACCGATAAGGCCGATGATATCTGAAGGAACCTTTGCGATAATACCTGCGAAGAGTATCATTGAAATACCATTTCCGATACCTCTTTCGTTAATCTGGTCGCCCAACCAGATGATAAGTGAAGCACCCGCTGTAAAACAGAAAATAATTACGATTTGTGCAAAAATTCTGTCAAAAGCTGTTGCGCCCTGAGCATATCTTACAGCACCTGCATTTCTGAGAGTGAGGTAATAAGCCCATGACTGGAATGCAGCGATTGCCAAAGATGCAACCTTTGTGATTTTATTAAGCTTCTTTCTACCCTCAGGACCTTCCTTTGAAAGTCTTTCAAGTGGAGGAAGAGCGTATGTCAAAAGCTGAATAATAATCTGTGCATTGATGTATGGTCCGATTGAAAGTGCCAGAAGTGTACCTCTTGAGAAGTTATCTCCTGAGAGCATATTCATATACCCGAAGAAGGTACCTGAAGCACTGCTTTCAAACCAACTCTGGATTGCTGCACTATTCAGAAAAGGAACCGGAATTGCTCCGCCTATTCTGAAAACAATGATGATAAACAGTGTGAAGAGGAGTTTTCTCCTGAGGTCTTGAACTTTCCAAGCATTACGAAAAGTCTCGAACATGCTTAAATCACCTCAACCTTCCCGCCTGCCTTTTCAATCTTTTCCTTAGCTGTTTCTGAGAACTTAGCAGCCTTTACAGTAAGCTTCTTTGTAAGCTCACCGTTGCCGAGAATCTTAACTCCGTCCTTGGTATCATTTACAAGGCCTGAAGCTACGAGAAGTTCAACGTCAACAACTACATCGTCATTGAATCTTTCAAGGTCTGATACGTTTACTACTGCGTATTCTGTTCTAAAGATGTTATTGAATCCTCTCTTAGGAATTCTCATGCTCATTCTTGTCTGTCCGCCTTCAAAGCCTGGCTTTACGCCGCCGCCTGAACGTGCGTTCTGACCCTTGTGTCCTTTACCGGCAGTCTTGCCCCAGCCTGAACCATGTCCTCTTCCGATTCTCTTTGATTCAAACTTTGAGCCTTCTGCAGGTGATAATTCGTGCAATTTCATCTAATTCGCACCTCCTTGCTTTACGCTTCGGTTACTTTAATAAGGTGAGATATTTTCTTAATCTTTCCCTGAGTCTGTGCATTGTCCGGCTGAATTGTTTCATTACCGATTTTCTTAAGACCAAGGGAGTAAGCTGTAGCAACCTGGTCCTTGGTTCTGTCGTTAAGACTTCTTACCAATGTAATCTTTACGTTTGCCATTTCTTATTCCTCCTTAGCCCAAAATTTCCTTAACTGTCTTGCCTCTCTTTGCAGCTACGTCTTCTGCTGACTTAACTGAAGCGAGACCGTTGATTGTAGCTCTTACTACGTTACAAGGATTGTTTGAACGAAGTGACTTTGTTCTGATATCCTTGATTCCTGCCATTTCGATTACTGCTCTGACAGGTCCACCTGCGATAACACCGGTACCGGCTGGTGCTGGTCTCATAAGAACCTCGCCTGCGCCGAACTTACCAATGATTTCGTGAGGAATTGTTGTACCTTTAAGTGAAACTCTTACAAGGTTCTTCTTTGCGTCTTCGATTCCCTTACGGATTGCGTCAGGAACTTCGCTGCTCTTTCCGAGACCGAAGCCTACTACGCCGTTTCCGTCACCTACTACGATAAGTGCTGAGAACTTCATAATACGTCCGCCCTTAACAGTCTTTGATACTCTGTTAATTGCTACAACCTTTTCGCTGAGTTCCAATGTAGAAGCATCTATTAAAGCCAAAAGTATACCCTCCTTCTTAGAACTTGAGTCCGCCTTCGCGAGCTCCGTCTGCTAAATCTTTTACACGTCCGTGATAGAGGTAACCGCCTCTGTCGAATACAACTTCGCTGATTCCCTTTTCTGCTGCGTGCTTTGCAATAAGCTCTCCAACCTTCTTAGCGCCTTCCTTGTTGCCACCGTTGCCTTCAAAATCCTTTGAAAGGCTTGATGCGCTGCAAAGTGTTACGCCGTTTACGTCGTCGATGAGCTGTGCATATATATGCTTAGCGGAGCGGAATACGTTCAAACGTGGACATTCAGGTGTTCCTGAAATCTTTGCACGAACTCTGGTATGTCTTTTTGCTCTTGCTGCTTTTCTATCAAGCTGTTTTACCATTGTGATTTCACTCCTTTAATTACTTCTTGCTGCCCTTACCAGCTTTACCTTCCTTACGAATGATGTATTCACCCTCGTAACGGATTCCCTTGCCCTTATATGGCTCAGGTGGACGCTTTTCTCTGATTTCACAAGCAAACTGACCAACTGCCTGTTTGTCGATACCAGAAACCACGATTGTGTTAGCGTTTGGTACATCAAGCTTGATTTCATCTGTTTCAGTGAAAATTACCTGATGTGAAAAACCGAGGTTCAAAACAAGGTCCTTACCCTGCTTAGCGGCTCTGTAACCGATACCTTCGATTTGAAGTGTCTTTGAATAACCGTTTGTAACGCCTTCAACCATGTTTGAAATAAGTGTTCTTGTAAGTCCGTGAAGTGACTTGTGAAGCTTATTTTCTGTTGGACGGCTTACTACGATTTCAGCACCTTCCTGCTTGATAATCATATCATTGTGGAAAGTCTTTGTAAGTGTTCCCTTAGGACCCTTAACAGAAACTACGTTTCCGTCAGCGATGTTTACATCTACTCCGGCAGGAACAGCGATTGGCTTAATACCGATTCTTGACATAACTGTTTCCTCCTTACCAGATAAATGCGAGAACTTCGCCACCTACATTGAGTTCTCTTGCCTTCTTATCTGTTACGATACCCTTTGAGGTTGAAACGATTGCAATACCCAATCCCTTAATAACCTTTGGCATATCTTCACAGCTTGAATAAATTCTCAAGCCAGGCTTTGATACTCTTCTGAGTCCTGTGATTACAGAAGCGTTATTCTCATCATATTTAAGAGTAATTCTGATTATACCCTGTTTTCCGTCATCAATTACCTGAAATCCACCAAGATATCCTTCGTCTACGAGAATCTGTGTGATTGACTTCTTCATATTTGATGCAGGAACGTCAACTGTTGCGTGCTTAGCAGTACTTGCATTACGGATTCTTGTCAGTAAATCTGCTATTGTATCAGTAATCTGCATACTGTGTTAACCTCCTTTACTGAATTTATTACCAGCTTGCCTTCTTCACACCCGGAATCTGACCGTCATGTGCCAATTCTCTGAAGCAGATACGGCAAATGCCGAACTTTCTCAGATAAGCGTGAGGTCTTCCGCAGATTTTGCATCTGTTGTAAGCACGAGTAGAATACTTTGGCGTTTTCTGCTGTTTGTTAATCATAGCCTTCTTTGCCATATTAAATTATCCTCCTCTTTCTTACTTAGCGAATGGAGCGCCCATAAGTTCGAGCAACTCTTTAGCTTCTTCGTCTGTGTTTGCTGTTGTGATAAAGTTGATGTCCATACCTCTAACCTTATCAATCTTATCGTACTCAATTTCAGGGAAAATAAGCTGTTCCTTGATACCTGTTGAGTAATTTCCTCTTCCGTCGAATGAGTTAGCGTTAATTCCTCTGAAGTCTCTTACTCTTGGGAATGCAACGTTAAAAAGTCTATCAACGAATTCGTACATCTTTTCAGCTCTGAGTGTAACCTTAACACCGATTACCTGTCCTTCTCTGAGCTTGAAGTTAGCTACTGCCTTCTTTGACTTACAAGCGATTGGCTTCTGTCCTGTGATAGCAGCGAGGTCAGCCATAATAGCTTCGATAACCTTTGTGTTATCCTTATCTGCGCCACAACCAACGTTGATAACTACCTTATCAAGCTTTGGAATCTGCATTACATTCTTGTAGCCAAATTTCTTCATCATAGCAGGAGCTACGCTGCTAACATAATAATCCTTAAGTCTAGCCATGACGTTTCTCCTCCTTAAAATTCCTTACCGCAACCATCGTTCTTACAAACTCTGATTGACTTTGTCTTATCGCCTTCAGTAACAAGCTTGTGTCCAGCCTTTGTTGGCTTTCCACAGCCAGGACATACTGCCATAACCTTTGAAGCGTACATAGCAGCCTCAGCCTTAACGATTCCGCCTGCTTCGCCCTGTCTTCTTGGCTTAACGTGCTTTGTTACCATATTGAGTCCTTCAACGATTACCTTCTTTTCCTTTGGTGAAACCTGAAGAACCTTACCCTGCTTGCCCTTATCCTTACCTGAAAGGATAACTACGGTGTCGCCGGTTTTTACATGTAAATTATTCATCGTCGGCACCTCCGATTAAAGTACTTCCGGAGCAAGTGAGAGAATCTTTGTATATTCCTTATCACGAAGTTCTCTTGCTACCGGCCCAAAGATACGAGTTCCCTTTGGGTTTTTGTCATCTCTGATAATAACAGCTGCGTTTTCGTCGAAACGGATATATGTTCCGTCTTCACGACGAAGACCCTTAGCTGAACGAACGATTACTGCTTTAACAACATCGCCTTTCTTAACAACGCCACCTGGTGTTGCTTTCTTAACTGAAGCAACAACGACGTCGCCGATGTTTGCATACTTTCTTCTTGTACCGCCAAGTACTCTGATACACATAAGTTCCTTTGCACCAGTATTGTCGGCAACCTTGAGGTATGTCTGCATCTGAATCACAGCGAGTTCCTCCTTTCAAATTCTGTCAAAGGGCGTTTATTGCCCTCTGACGCATTATTGAAAAATTACTTATAATTACTTTGCCTGTTCGAGAACCTTTACAAGACGCCATCTCTTGTCCTTTGACAATGGACGTGTTTCCATAACTTCAACTGTATCGCCGATATTGCATACATTGTTTTCGTCATGTGCCTTGAGTTTAACTGTTCTCTTGATGATTTTCTTGTAGAGTGGGTGCTGTACGTTGTCCTTGATTGCAACAACGATTGTCTTGTCCATCTTGTTAGAAACAACTACGCCTACTCTTGTTTTTCTAAGATTTCTTTCACTCACAGTTAAATCCTCCCTTCGTTACTGTTCCTGCTGGCGAAGGAATGTTTTGATGCGAGCAATATCCTTCTTAACAGCCTTCATTCTCAATGGATTGTCGAGCTGATTTACAGCGTGCTGAAAACGAAGGTTGAAAAGTTCCTGCTTGAGTTCAGCAAGCTTTTCGTTAAGCTCTGCTGTTGTCATGTCCTTGATTTCATTCGTTTTCATTATTGCTCACCGCCCTCTTCTTTTTTAACAAACTTACACTTTACAGGAAGCTTGTGCATAGCAAGTCTCATAGCTTCTCTAGCTACTTCTTCGCTTACTCCTGCGATTTCGAACATTACTCTGCCCGGCTTAACTACAGCTACCCAGTATTCTGGTGAACCCTTACCTGAACCCATTCGAGTTTCAGCTGGCTTTTCTGTAATTGGCTTATCCGGGAAAATCTTAATCCAAACCTGACCGCCTCTCTTGATGTATCTTGTCATAGCGATACGGGCAGCTTCAATCTGGTTTGAAGTAATCCAAGCAGGTGAAAGTGCCTGGAGGCCGTACTGACCGTATGTTACGGTGTTACCTCTCATAGCCTTACCTGTCATTCTACCTCTGTGTACTCTTCTGTACTTAACTCTCTTAGGAAGCAGCATTACTTGTTACCTCCTTCTCTGTTTTCTCTTGGACGTCTGTTAGCTGGCTTTCTGTCGCCATTGTTTCTGCGCTTTCTTTCTGGTCTGTCTGACTGAGTTCTGTTAGCTTCGCCCTTAAGAACTTCGCCTCTGTAAATCCAAACCTTAACGCCGATACGTCCGTAAGTTGTATGAGCTTCTGCTGTACCGTAGTCAATGTCAGCTCTGATTGTCTGAAGTGGAATTGTACCTTCGTGGTATGTTTCACTTCTTGCGATTTCAGCACCGCCAAGACGACCTGAAACCATTGTCTTGATACCCTTTGCACCGAGCTTCATTGCTCTTCCGATTGACTGCTTTGTTGCTCTTCTGAATGAAATTCTGTTCTCGAGGTCGAGAGCGATTTTTTCAGCAACAAGCTGTGCATCGAGGTCTGGTGACTTAACCTCAATAATATTTACTGCTACCGGCTTGTTAATCATCTTTTCGATATCAGCTCTGAGCTTTTCGATTTCAGCTCCGCCTCTACCGATTACAAGACCCGGCTTTGCACAATGAATGTGAATCTTTACCTTATCTGCAAATCTTTCAATCTCAATGCGTGGAACACCTGCTGAATACAAAGCCTTCTTGATGTAGTTACGAACATTGTAGTCCTCAACAAGTGTATCGCCGAAAGTGCTTTTATTTGCAAACCAGCGGGAATCCCAATTCTTAATTACTCCGACACGAAGTCCATGTGGGTTTACTTTCTGGCCCATAGTTTACCTCCTCTTTCAGCTTATTCCTTTTCCTTGAGAACAATAGTTACGTGTGATGTTCTCTTCAGGATTCTGTATGCTCTGCCCTGTGCTCTTGGCATAATTCTCTTCATAATAGGACCTGGACAAACGAAACATTCTGCAACATAGAGGTTATTCTTATCCATGTTGTGATTGTTTTCTGCGTTTGCAGCAGCCGATTTGAGAAGCTTTTCAAGATATTCACAAGCAGCCTTTGGTGTGTGCTTTACTGTTGCCATTGCAACATCGTAATCTTTTCCTCTGATAAGGTCCAGAACAATCTGAACTTTACGAGGAGCAATACGAGCGTTTCTAAGAATTGCTCTTGCTTCCATTTGAATTTCCTCCTTCCGGCCTATCTCTTACCATTGTTTGAGGTCTTTGAACCTGCGTGGCCCTTATATGTTCTTGTCGGTGCAAATTCGCCCAATTTATGTCCTACCATATCCTCAGTTACATAAACCGGAACGTGCTTACGTCCGTCGTGAACAGCGAATGTATGACCAACGAAATCAGGGAATATTGTAGAAGCTCTGCTCCATGTCTTGAGAACCTTCTTTTCGCCTGCTTCGTTCATAGCTTTAACTCTCTTTAAGAGAACCTCCTGTACGTAAGGTCCCTTTTTAATAGATCTACCCATCTTACATCTGCCTCCTTTCGATTACTTACCGTTTCTACGCTTAACGATAAACTTATCTGAACGGTGATGCTTAGCACGAGTCTTGTAGCCAAGTGTTGGCTTGCCCCATGGTGTAACAGGTGATGGACGTCCAACTGGTGACTTACCTTCACCACCACCGTGTGGGTGGTCGCATGGGTTCATTACAGAACCTCTTACTGTTGGTCTCCAGCCCATATGACGCTTTCTACCAGCCTTACCGATGTTTACGTTTTCGTGGTCAAGATTACCAACCTGGCCGATTGTAGCCATACAGTTGATTGCAATCTTTCTCATTTCACCTGAAGGAAGTCTTACAAGTGCATAAGTTTCTTCCTTACCCATAAGCTGAGCCATGTTACCTGCTGAACGAACGAGCTGAGCGCCCTTTCCAGGATAAAGCTCAATGTTGTGGATAAAAGTACCTGTTGGGATGTTTGCCAGTGCAAGTGCGTTACCCGGCTTGATGTCAGCGTCAGCGCCTGCTCTTACTGTATCTCCAACTGAAAGTCCGTTTGGTGCGAGAATGTATCTCTTTTCGCCGTCTTCGTACTGAACAAGAGCAATGAAAGCTGAACGGTTTGGGTCGTACTCGATTGTGAGAACTGTTGCGTTCATTCCAAGCTTATTTCTCTTGAAGTCGATAACACGGTATTTTCTTCTTGCTCCGCCGCCTCTGTGGCGTACTGTGATTCTTCCGTAGCTGTTTCTGCCTGAATTCTTCTTAAGTGGTTCAAGCAAGCTCTTTTCCGGAGCAACCTTTGACAAGCTTGAGTAGTCTGTAACTGTCATGCCACGTCTACCGGCTGTCGTTGGCTTATATGCCTTAATTGCCATTATTATTTCACTCCTTCTGAGGTTTTGCGAAAAACTCTTAATTAGTTTTCCATACTTACACGCTTTTTAAAAGCGTCTTCCGATTAACGGGTAATCTTACATAAGACCGTCAAAGAATTCGATTGTCTTTTCGCCTTCTGCAAGTGTTACGATTGCCTTCTTCCAGTCTGGTCTGTAACCAACTGAACGTCCCATTCTCTTCTGCTTGCCCTTAACACTGATTGTGTTAACCTTAGCAACCTTTACGCCGAAGAGTTCTTCAACTGCCTTAGCGATTTCTACCTTGTTAGCAGTCTTAGCAACCTTAAAAGTATACTTGTTCATTGAGAGAGCATCCATTGATGCTTCTGTGATGATTGGCTTGAGGATAATGTCCTGTGCTGTCTTAATCATTACGCATATACCTCCTCAATCTTAGCTACTGCATCCTGTGAAACTACGAACTTATCATAGTTAAGGATGTCGTATACGTTAAGTGTATTTACAAGAGTTGCCTTAACGCCCGGGATATTTCCTGCGCTCTTGATAACCTTCTTGTCAACTTCAGGGATAACGATGAGTGCCTTACCCTCAACATTGAGAGCCTTGAGCATATCAACGATAGCCTTTGTCTTGAATTCTTCAAGTGCAATCTTGTCTACTACTACGATTTCATTTTCCATTACCTTTGAAGAAAGTGCAGACTTCATAGCGAGTCTCTTTTCCTTCTTGTTAAGAGAATAGCTGTAATCTCTTGGCTTTGGTCCGAGAGCAACACCGCCGTGTACCCACTGTGGAGCTCTGATAGAACCCTGTCTTGCATGACCTGTTCCCTTCTGTCTCCATGGCTTTCTTCCGCCACCGCTTACTTCTGTTCTTGTAAGTGTTGACTGTGTGCCCTGTCTCTGATTTGCAAGGTAATTAACTACCATTGCGTGCATAATTGCTTTATTTGGTTCGATACCGAAAATAGCATCGTTAAGCTCAGTGTCAGCAACCTGCTTGCCTGTCATATCAAAAACTGAAACCTTTGGCATATTACTTCCTCCTTCCACTAAGCCTTCTTAACGCAATCACAGATTGTAACTGTTCCGCCCTTAGGACCTGGAATAGCACCCTTAATTGCGATAAGGTTATTTTCTGCGTCTACCTTTACAACTTCGAGGTTCTGAATTGTAACTCTTTCAGCACCGAGGTGACCAGGCATGCCCTTACCCTTGAAAATTCTTGATGGTGAAGAACAAGCACCCATTGAACCTGCGTGTCTGTGTACAGGACCTGAACCGTGTGTTTCCTTGATTCTTGAGTTGTTGTGACGCTTGATTGTACCTGCATAGCCCTTACCCTTGCTTGTTCCGCAAACATCAACGATGTCGCCTTCAGCAAATGTATCAGCCTTTACAATGTCGCCTACGTTGAGAGCTGAGATGTCGTCAAGTCTGAATTCCTTGAGTGTTCTCTTCATTGCAACGTCTGCCTTCTTAAAATGACCAGCGAGAGGCTTATTAACTCTCTTTGCTCTGATGTCGCCGTATCCGAGCTGAACTGCTTCATAACCGTCGTTTTCAACAGTCTTCTTCTGAACGACTACACAAGGTCCTGCCTCTACTACTGTTACAGGAATTACCTTTCCTGTTTCATCGAAAATCTGTGTCATACCGATTTTCTTTCCGATGATTCCCTTCTGCATAATCTTTTCCTCCTAAAATCGTCTTTCATAAGACGTGGTTATTGGTCAAGCCCCTTATTGAGCCTGACATGACCTGCGTGAGCATCATTTTGAAATCGCTCGTTACGATTTCCTTTGGAAATTACTTGATTTCCATTACGATGTCAACACCAGCAGGAAGTTCAAGGTTTTCGAGTGCTGAAGTTGTTTCAGCTGTTGGTCTGAGAACGTCGATGAGTCTCTTGTGTGTTCTGAGTTCGAACTGTTCTCTGCTGTCCTTGTACTTGTGTACAGCTCTCAGGATTGTGATAACTTCCTTATTTGTCGGAAGTGGGATTGGTCCGCTTACCTTTGCTCCTGAACGCTTTGCAGCTTCAACAATCTTTGCTGCAGCAGCATCTACTACTGCGTGCTCATAGCCCTTGATTTTGATTCTGATTTTTTCATTGACTGCCACTTTAATTCGCCTCCTTAGTGCATACTTTGTGTTGGAGGGCTTTGTATTTCCGAAATCTCTTCAAAACGGCTTAACACCATTACAACGTTTCCGTGTGTTTCGTGTCTTTTCATAAAAAAATCCGAAAAACAACTCTGTCCTTCGGAAACCGTCAATACGAGATAGTATCAGCAAACGCATAAAGTCCCTATAAAGAAACTCATCGCAAGAAGCATTCGCACAACACTTGTGTCGGTATTACAGTCGCCCGGTTTAAAATCGGACATACTCCACGGAAATTACCTGACCTACCGTCAGCAACCTTCCGTTTCATCGCATATCTTTGTGTTCGTCGTGTCAAGTAACTAAACCCGACAAACGTTGACTTTTGCGCAAAATCGCATAAAGTCAGTGCAGTCACGCAAGATATATTATAACACGCCGAGCCCTTTGTTGCAAGAGTCCGGCGTGTTTTTTCTCAAAATTTGTATGTAGAATTTTTAGTAAATTTCAAATCAGTTTTTGTGCAACTTTCACAAAACCGCAGATTTTCGCTGAAAATCACTTATTTTCCGACATTTTTGCTATATTTTCTGGCATCTGGATTTTCCCCACGCTGTCACGTTCGGTAATAGTGATTTTGTAGTTATACGATGTTTTGTTTCCATCCTTTTCATAAACAGAAAGCTCCTCCAGATAGTCAAGCACATCATTTTCATCAAAGTTGAAGCTGACAGTAAACCCAACCAGCGCCCCGAGTTCAGCTTCACCGCTGATAGCTGACGGCTCATACTCATAGGAATAACTCTTTCCGCCCTTGTCGTTATCAGATACAGAAACCGAAATCACCTTATCCGGAGAAAAAAACAGATAATCCTCATCAGTCATCGGGTATCGGTAGTCATAGGTATATGCTTCGTATTCCCAATCAGCCTTTGTGAGTTTTGAAAATTCATTGTTTTCAAAGGTGTAGATTTCATAGCCGTTACAATACTTCTCATAGATTTCCCCTTTTGAGACCCCTGTCAGAGAGTAAAGTAAAATTCCTACCTCGTCATACTTGAATGTAAGCGTCTGCTCAATCTCGCCGTTATCCATATTTGTAACAGTAATCACACCGCTTTTCATCTTTGAAAAAGACTCTTTTGCTTTTTCAACCTGCTGTTGTCCCTCAAGCACTTCGGCAGTACAACCACACAGACAAGTCAACGTAATCCCTATTATAAATAGTATAAATGACAGTTTTTGGTAAATTCTATGTTTTTTCATATGATTTTACAGGTTTTTACAGGTCTTTGCAAAGAGGAAAATTGACAATGCGATAGTAAAAATCTGAGCGATTGTAACATCAATAAGGAATCCGATAGTAAAATTAACAATCATAAGGTCAATAGTCACAGAGTTTATACCAACTGTTTTTCCCCAAGCGAGCCAGTCGAGGCCACTTTTTCCGTCACAGATATGGCTGATAAAAGCCCCAAGTATTGCACCTGCCAGCAGGAAAAATATAAAAGCGATAGTTTTTTTGAAATTCTTGCCCATAAAAAACACGTCCTTTTTTAAAATTCTAAATAATAAAGGCGGATAGCCTGAGCGTCCGCCTTAAATTCAAATGATTATTTTCTTCTTGCGCCCGTTCTTCTCTTATTATCCTGAATTCTCTTTAAATCAGAAAATTTTTCTTCGCTTGTCTGTTTAAAACGGTTAAGCATATCCTCAAAGGAGTTATCCTTCGGCTGACTTCCCACGCTATCAAACTCAGGCGGAGGCATACTTGCATCTCTCGGTTGTGGAATATTTCTTTTAAAGCTCTTGTTTTTATCAAAGCTCTTTGTATTCTTATCCCCGAAATTTCTCTTTGGTCTTTCAGGTGCAGGCATAGCTTTCTTGATGGAAAGGCTGATTTTTCCTTCTTCGGTAATACCGATAACCTTGACCTTTACTTCCTGACCCACCGAAACATGGTCCTTGATTTCGTTGACATATGTATTGGAAATCTCGGAAATATGCACCATTCCCGTCTTTCCTGAAACCTCAACAAAAGCTCCGAACTTGGTAATTTCCGTTACCTTACCGTCATAAATATTTCCAATCTCAAGCTGCATAAAAAATTCTTTTCCCCTCAAATTTATTAAAGCCGCAACTTAAACCTACGGCAAAAGCTCCTTAGTTTCCGCTCATTGCGTAATAACGTCTTTCGTTAGCATAGCCATAGCCCATTCTTTCGATAGCTATACGTTCCATATAAGCCTTTTCGTCTTCAAAGCTCAGAAGTCTTACAAATTCATCGTTAATCTGTTCTGCTTCTGTAATCTCGTTACGGATAAGCTGAAGCTGTGTTTCCCTTTCGGAAATCTCAGCCTGCTGAGTAATAATACTGATTACCGCATAAATTACAAGAAACACAATAACAAAAGTAAATGCAGCATTAACCAGCCCTGTATTTTTCCCATTTTGCTTTTTCTTTACAGTCATGTCTGCCTGTTCTGACACGAAATCACTTCCTTACGTTTTTGTTGTCTTTTTCTCTCT
Source organism: Ruminococcus sp. (assembly GCA_015066705.1). Taxonomy (GTDB): domain Bacteria; phylum Bacillota; class Clostridia; order Oscillospirales; family Ruminococcaceae; genus JAAZZIT01. The sequence continues at coordinate 55,593 of SVNV01000006.1, read as the reverse complement.
TTAATCTTTATATCTTTAACAAGTGGCTTGCCACGTAATTTGCAAGGTCAAAAACGATACCACCCTGATTTTACCACGCAAAACAGAGTTTAGCAACATTTTTCCTTAATTATAATTATACACCACACTGTTGTCAACTTTCAAGTGCTTTTTTCGACTTTTTTCGATTTTTTTCAATCTTTTGGACTTTTGCACAAATACTTCTTTAGTTTTCGTTGAAATTTTACGAAAACCCATTAACAGTGGCTTGAAAAGTGTCCTGAAAATTGGATAAAAAAACCATTTTTTCAGAAAATCCGCGACTTTTCTTGCGAAATAAACCACAACATTCCCCGCTGTGTAGTGAAACAGTGCAAAACCAAACACATTTCCCAGAAGCACAAAGAATCTCAGCTGTCCTCTCACCAGCTCCATCGAAAAAATAAAAAAACACAAGCTCACAAAAAGCATATACAAAAAATCTTCAACAAAAACCATTGCTTTATTGTGTCTGAAAACCGCCCTGACAACCCTTGTTACATCGTAAACTGCCCCAAAAAACACGCCCAGCAAACAGGCACAACCGAATATCCAAAGCTCTTCCTTGGTATTGAAAAACACTTCTGTACTCAAAACAAACTCCTTTACTTAAATAACTTTCCTAACAAATTGGCCTTTTTGTTTCTGTCTTTATCGCCGTAGATGACCGCACAGATATCGCCTTCTACCGATAAATTCCCTGTTTCAACGTTCATAACGTTTATGTGAAGCTTTTTTCCTCTGATGATTAGCTCCCCTAACTCCGTATAAAGCAGAATTGAGCTTTCATCAAAATTGTCTACGTCAGTTACCCCCGTAAGTACCAGATTCTTACGGTTTTCTAAAATGAGATTGTGCTTCCCCTGACCTGTGTCCATCATAACCCCCCCTTTCTTAAAAACACTGTAAATAATTCTATTCATTAACACAAGCCCTTTATTCGTCGTAGTTTTAAAAACACTACTTCCAGGGAAACTTTGTACGTATTATTGAGGAAAACCCTTTTGAAAAAGGGTTTTCCTCAAACTCCTTTCCTAAAACTTCAGTATTTAAAACAACTATCCCCTGCTGAGCGGGGGATAGTTGTTTTAATATTAAAGTCTTTGGAAGGGGGTACGGGGGATAACCTTTCTTCAGAAAGGTTTCCCCCGATAAATGCATACAAAATATCTCTTGGAAGTAGTGTTTTTAAAACATTGCAAAGAAAAAGCAGGCGTGATGCCTGCTTAAGTTATTTATGGAATAAGTTCGACCTCATCCTCGCTCATCATTTTTTCCGGGCTTACCACAAAACACGGTTCGCCGGAGCTTCTGATAAACATTCCGGTAATATACCTGGTGAATGCTTCTTTATTGATTTCAGGTGCTGATAGAACCTTTTCTGTTTCCACGTCACGGATTTTCAGAACATTATCTGCGAGCAGACCGATTCTCTTTTCGCCGGCCTTACATATGATGACGCAACGTCTTTCCACCGAATCGTTTTCCTCATATTTAAATCTCTTTGCCGTATCAATAACCGCCAGTGTGCTATCCTTCACGGTAATAATTCCCTTTACGTATTCAGGAAATTCAGGCACAGTAACATAGTCCTCCATCTGAACGATTTCAATAACCTCAAAGGTTTCGATAGCGAATATCTTATTTGAAATCACAAACTCCAGAAAAGTTCTGACGTCCTTTGCTTCTTCCTCATAATCAAAATAATCCTGATACTCCTGCATAACAATCTCCTATCCTATCTTTCACGCAGTTTATTATAAATCACATCGGCAATATCCTCAAGCTTTGCCTGAACACACACCGCACCGCCTGTAAATGCAACCTTAGGCATACCGTATACAAGACAGCTTTCCTCGTCCTGACCGACTGTAAATCCGCCGTTGTTTCTGATAGAGAGAAGTCCTCTTGCACCATCAGAGCCCATTCCCGTAAGGATTGCCGCATAAGCATTTCCTTTTGCACACCCTGCGACAGATTCAAACATTACGTCAACCGACGGACAATGTCCCGAAACCCTTTTGCCGCTGGAACAGGTTATAAAGTATCCGTTGGAATCCTTAAAAACCTTCATATGCTTGTTACCCTGAGCGATAACAACCATACCCTTTTTAACATACATTCCAGACTTTGCTTCCATCACCTTAACTCCCGGGCAGGACGCCTCAAGTCTCTGAGCATAAAGGTTAGTAAAACCTTCCGGCATATGTATTACTACCACGCAAGGCGGTGTATTTTCGTCAAACTGCGAAACAATTACCGGCAATGCCTCTGTTGCACCTGTTGAACCGCCGATAGCAATAATCTTGTCTTCAACGTTAATAGGTTTCTCGTGCTTTCTTTCCTTGACCTGGAATACGTATTTACCAGCCTTGATAACCTTTGCGGTAACAGCAACCTTCACTCTGCTAACAAGGTCCTCTCCGAATCTCTTCAATGATTCGGTAGAAGTAATAACCGGTTTTCTGACATAGTCAACCGCACCTGCTTCCAAAGCGTCAAAGGTATTTATCGGCAACGACGAGCAAACTATTACAGGCAACGGGAACTGTGGAATCAGCTTTTTCAAAAACTGGATACCGTTCATTCTCGGCATTTCAATATCAAGTGTCATAACATCAGGCTTATATTTTACGATTGCATCTCTTGCTTCATACGCATCGCCTGCTGTAGCTATAACTTCTATGCTTTCGTCCGCCTCCAGAAGCTTTTGGAAGGTCTGTCTGATAAGAGGCGAATCGTCAACAATAAGTACTCTTATTTTACTCATAATCTTCAGCTGAAATGATTTTCAGCCTTTCCTCCTTTGATAATGTTACGTTTTCTTACGGAATAATAATCTTCTGATAAACAGCAGGCTGTTTTTTGACATACTTTGTGTTTTTAGACATCAATTCAGTATGCCCCAGATAGAAAAATCCGCCGTCCTCTGTTGCGTCGTAAAATCTCTGACACAGTCCGTCTCTTGTAGGTGCATCAAAGTAAATCATAACATTTCGGCAGAGAATAAGATTAAATTTCTTTTTAAAGCTAATAGGTTCCATAAGGTTATGGTATCTGAACACAACCTCGTTTCTTATCCTGTCGCAAACCTGATAAAGGTTATCTGACAGCTTGATAAAATACTTATCAATCCACTTATCCGAAAGTCCTAAAAGTGCATCTTTTTTATAAACGCCGTCCTTTGCGGTCATAAGTGCATTAAGTGAAATATCGGTAGCAAGAATCTTACAATCCCAGCTTTTCTTTCTGAAGCCGAAATAATCGTCTATACACATAGCAAGATTATACGGTTCGTTTCCAAAAGAACAACCGGCACTCCATATTCTTATATCCTTATCCTTGCATTTTTTCTCCATAAGAGGCAGAAACTGTTCCGTCAGATGAGTAAAATGCTCAGCCTCACGCATAAAATATGTGTGATTTGTTGTCAAAAGGTTTATTACGTTTGCAACCTCGTAACCGCTCTTATCTGCAAAAACAACATTGAGAAAATCAGTAAAGTTTGTAAAACCTCTTTCGGTTATATAATTAGAAAGTCTGTTTTCGATAAGCTGTTGTTTATTTTCCAGATTGATGCCGTACTTTTGTTTGACAAACATCATAAGCCTTAAATAATCACTGTCTCTCAGCTTCATTTTAATATAGGCTCCTTAAATTTATGCAATTATCTTGTCATAATCCACCAGCAGCTTCATATTACCGTTAATGTTTATGAGATGGCTGACATAGCTGTTTTTTCTGAGGGATTCTTCAATATTAGCGGTAGTGATATTTTCGGCATCAACTACACGGTCAACAATCATTCCCACTGAGATTTCCTGAATATTGATAATAATTACGCAGGTTTTGTTATCGTAATCTATTCTTTCAAGAGAAAACCTTTCTCTCAAATCAATAACAGGAACAACCTTACCTCTGAGGTTTATAACCCCTTTAATGTAGTCCGGCATCAGCGGTACCACCGTGATTTCCGGAAGCTCGATAATATCCGTAACCATTGTTATATCAACGGCATACTCAACATTATTGACTGTATAAGTCAGAATCTGACCGCCGTTTTCTATAAGATTATCAAATGAACGCATTGCTTATCACCTGCATTTTCTACTGTGAATCATCACAGGAATTTTTCGAGAATTGTCTTGATATCAAGAATAATTGTGATTGAGCCGTCACCGAGAATCGAACAACCGCTCATTCCGTTTTCCTTAACGCCCTGCCTGTTGAGAAGCGGTGAAAACGGCTTAACAACAACTGACATATCAGATACAATCTCATCTGCAAAGAGACAGAATCTCTTTCTGTCGGCTTCGCACATAATCATAATTCCCTTTTCATAATCGTCTGTTGCGTTTTCGATTCCGTAAATTTCCGAAAGCTTAATAACAGGGAAATATCTTCCTCTCAGCTTAATCATAACGCCACCCTCGTTGTCTGTAACGATATTTTCGCTGTTTACGCTGAAGCTTTCTCTTATTGACATAATCGGAATACTGAAGTAGGTCTTTCCGACCATAACGCCCAGAACATCAATAATCGAAAGTGAAAGCGGAATTTTAATTACAAATGAGCTGCCCTTGCCAAGCTTTGATTCAACGGTAATCTTACCGCCTACCTTTTCGATATTGGAGCGTACAACGTCCATACCTACGCCTCGGCCTGAATATTCAGTAACCTTTTCGTTAGTTGAAAAGCCCGCAGCCATAATAAGATTGAGTGCTTCAGCCTCGGTATATTCGCTCTTAGGTTTTGTGAGAATACCGTTTCTTTCAGCCTTCTGAAGAAGCTTATCAGGGTCCATACCTGCGCCGTTATCAGTAACCTTGATAACAACTTCTCCCGACTCCTCATAAGCCGACAAAGTAACTCTTGCAGGCTCCGTCTTGCCTCGTTCTGCTCTGACGGAAGGCTCCTCTATACCGTGGTCAACGGCATTTCTTACAAGGTGCATAAGCGGGTCGTTAAGAATATCAACAACCGACTTATCAGCTTCTGTATCCTCGCCCTCAAAAACAAGCTCAACATTCTTTTTAAGCTTGCTGTTCATATCTCTGACAACTCGGCTCATTTTTGTAAATGCCGCCGCAACAGGAACCATTCGGATTGACATTACAATATCCTGAAGTTCGTCTGTCAGCTTTTTGAGCTGTCTTGAAGATTTCGAGAACTGTTCAAGTGAAGTTTCAACAAGCTTAAGGTCAGGGCTTGAAGAAACCATAGATTCAGTAATTACAATTTCACTTACAAGGTCAAGCAACGCATCAAGCTTTGATAGCTTAACCGAAATAATTGAGTCAGAAGCAGCCTTTTTACCGTCACCCTTAGGCTTTTCTGCCTTCTTTTCTTCAGCCTTAGGCGGGTTATCGGTCTTAGCCTCCACAGCAGGCTTCGCCTCTTCCTTTTTAGGCTCCGGCTTTTTCTCCTCCGGCTTTTTTCTTTCAACCCATTCAAACTTTTCAATATTAAGAGCGTTGCCGATAACGCCTTCGATATCAGCCTCGTTACCCTCAGCAACCACACGGATATAAAGTCCGTTTTTAGTAATGAAATCCCCTGCGCTATCGTCGTCAACGTCCTCAGGAATAGTTCCTACAACCTGACAGACATTTCCCAGAGTTCTGAGCAAAAGCATAGCTCTGATTGCAGGCATAAGACAGGATTCTTCATATGTAACCTTGATTGCCTTGATGCTTTCAGGGTCGCCCTCTTCATAAATCTGAATTTCAACGCTCTCTCCGTTGTCATCTTCCTTGACGGTTTCACCCTTCATAACTGCCGCAAAAGCTCTGATTTTTCCCATAAGCTCAGAAAAATCAGTAAGGTCAGCAGAGTCGTCCTGAATAACATCAATTTCGTTCTTGAGATTATCAGAGCCTGCAAAAAGAAGCTCGTAAAGAGGCTCTTTTTCATAGCTTACCGACGGGTCCTCACGGATAATAAAGAACAGGTCTTCTACTGCGTGAGCAAGAGTTGACATATTCTGAAGTCCCATCATAGCAGATGAACCCTTGATAGTATGCATTATTCTGAAAATCTCAGCTATATCGTCAGGTGTTAAATCGTCCTTTTCGGTACGGATAAGTATATCGTCAAGCTGTTCAAGAAGTGATGAGGTTTCAAATATATAGGTATCGACCATACCCTCCATACCTGCTTCAAACTTGGACATATTAACACTCCTTTCTATATTGATAGTATTGTGCAATAATTATACCAAAAAAAATCAAACAAATCAAGTGTTTTGTAGCAAAATTACTAATTTTGTGCATTTTTTTGCTGAATTTTACAGTTTCTACTTATTTTAACCCAAAAACAGACTTAACAGCTTTTCGCTGTTTACGAAATTTTCGTAATTTTTGCAAATCAAAACTGCCCGAATTGATTTTGGGGTTTAATTTATTCCAAAGCTTTTTGACTTTACAGCCAAAATAATCCTTGTCAATTATCTGTTTTCACAAAAATTCTCCTTCTTTTTTGGAAAAGCCTACGAATTTTTTTGGATATTTTGTAAATGAAATATTGCTAATTGTTTACCAAAACCAAAGCTTCTCAATCAAAATGTTGAAAACTGTGTTGAAAACGTTGAAAGCTCCCCATTTCAAAGGGTGTTTTCAACAAAGTTTTTATAGTTTTCAACATCTGTCCGTTTTTTTACCCATATAGTATTTTTTTGATATAGACTGCCGAAAATTACGAAAAGTTTCCGAAAAGAAGTCAAAATGTTTCGGGAGTTTAAAATTGTAAATTATGACAAAAAACTATTGCAAAATTTGTGTGAACGTGATATTATGTATTTTACAGAAATATGAATAAGGAGTATTTGCATATGGAAAATGTACTTGAAGTCAAAGGCCTTTCCAAGATGTATAAAAAAGGTGTTTATGCATCTGAAAAAGTAAGCTTTGACATAAAAAAAGGTGAGATTTTTGCTCTCATCGGTCCTAACGGTGCAGGTAAAACTACTACAATCAGAATGATTTCTACACTTTTGTCTGCTACTGAGGGCGACGCTGTTGTTGAGGGACATAGTATTCTTACCGAGCCTGCAAAGGTTCGTGAGAACATCACATATCTTCCTGACGAGGCCGGTGCTTACAAGACAATGACAGGTAGAGGCTATCTTGAATTTATGGCTAATATTTATGCTAAAAATCCACAGGATGCCAAGGAATACGTTGAGAGAGCTGTTGAAATGAGCGACCTCGGCGTCAGAATTGATGACAAAATCGGAAGCTATTCAAGAGGTATGTCAAGAAAGCTTCTTCTTTCAAGAGCCGTTATGTCAAGACCTGCTCTTGCAATCCTTGACGAGCCTACAAGCGGACTTGACATTTTAAACGCTATTGAAATCAGACGTATGATTAAAGACCTTGCTGCTGAGGGAATGAGCTTCCTTTTAAGCTCACACAATATGCTTGAAATTGAATTTGTTTCAGACAGAGTAGGTATTATCGCCAAGGGACACCTTCTTGAAGTAGGTACACCTTCAGAGCTTAAAGTGAAATACAACGCAAAAAACCTTGAAGAAGTATTTGAAGCTGTTGTTAAGAAAGGAAGTGTAGAAGCTGATGAAATTCTTTAATTTACTTAAAAAGGAGCTCCGTGAGCTTCTCACACCTGCAACTATTATTACAACAATTGCTATTATGTTTCTTCTTGTGTTTGTGGGTAACGCTTTTGGCGGAATTATGGGCGACGCTATTGAAGAAGCATCTGTTATTACAATCTGCGACCAGGATAACTCCGAGACTTCAAAGAGCATTATCAAGGCACTTACTGTTTCAAAGGTCAATGAAGAAACAGGGCTTCCTGAGGAATACGACGAGAGTCTCGTAAACCTTGTTACACTTGAGTCGGACGACTACGCAAGCGAGCTTAAAAAAATCAAGGAAAACCACGTTCTTATTATTCCTGAGGGCTTTGAGAATAAAATTATGAAGGGCGAAAAAGTCGAGCTTATCAACCTTAACAAGATGACTTCGGGAGCTACTCTTGCAAATGTTTCAAATAACGAGGGTGCTGTTGAGTCAATCAGACAGGTTATCAAGGAAACTTACCTTTTAAATAGCGGACTTACAGTTGAACAGCTTGCAAACAGCGAAACTATCGTAACTGTTTCCGAAAAGACAATTGTTGACGACAAGTCAGCTGATATTTCAGCGTCAATGGTTTCATCACTTGTAGGAATGCAGAGTATGTTCTTACCTATCATTGTATACGCGCTTGTTATGTTTTCATCACAGCTTATTATTTCAGCTATTTCTACTGAAAAAATCGACAAGACTCTTGAAACTCTCCTTTCTGCACCTGTTTCAAGACTTTCTGTACTTTCATCAAAGATGATTGCAGCAGGTATCGTTGCCGCAATGAACGCTGTTGCATATATGATTGGCTTCAATCAGATGATGAAGGGTATGTATACAGGTATGGGAACTGTTGAAAATTCAGACCAGATTTTGGCAGACCTCGGACTTAAAATGACAACTTCGGGATACATTCTCCTTGGAATTCAGCTTTTCCTGACGCTGTTTATTTCACTTTCTGTATCACTTGTTCTCGGCGCACTTGCAAAGGACGCAAAATCAGCTCAGACACTTATGATGCCGATTACATTTATGGCAATGATTCCATACATTATTTCAATGCTTATCGACATCAAGTCACTTGCACCAGCTGTAAAATACCTTATTTACGCAATTCCATTTACACATACATTTATCGCTTCCGACAACATTATGTTCGGAAACACCACACTTTTCTGGGGTGGTGTAATCTATCAGGTTGTTCTTCTTGCAATCTGTATGACTGTTGCTGTAAAGATTTTCACATCTGATAAGATTTTCACACTTACACTTGATTTCAACAAAAAGTCAAAATTCGACAAGAAAAAGAAAAAAGGTATGTTAAAATTCGGAAAGTGATAATTTCTAAAAGAAGGTAACTTTAATGAAAAATTTAAAAAGAAGAATACTTGCCGCTTTACTTGCGGCAGGTATGCTCCTTTCAGCAGGCTGTAGCGAGGCGGCTCCCGACCACCAGAAGGTTTCTGGCCCCTCCGCAACAACCACAACTACAAAGCCTGTAGAAACCACTACCAAAAAGCCTGACGAGGATAAGCTTTTCCCAGTAGAAAAGCTCCCTGAGTCTGATATTACGCCCGCCTTGTGGAAAATAAAAACAAAAAGCGGTAAGGACATTTACTTTATGGGAAGTATGCACGCTCTTCCTAAGGAAGCATATTCTCTGCCTGAGGTAATTATGGACGCTTACAATCAGAGCGACGCCATTGCTGTTGAATGTGATGTCGTGGCTTTTGAAAAAAATTTTGCTGCACAGCTTGCACTTTCACAAGGTCTGGTTTATTCAGACGGCACATCAATCCGTGACCACATCAGTCCCGAGCTTTACAATGCACTTGTAAAAAAGATGAAGGAATGGGATATTTTCACCCCTTCCTACGACTATATGAAGCCTGTCGCATGGCAGACTTTTATTGAAGATTACCTGGGTAAAAAATCGGAAATATCAGCAGAATACAGTTTTGACAGCTTTTTCCTCAAGAAAGCAAAAAGCGACAAAAAGCGTATAATTGAGGTTGAAAGCGTCGAAGCTCAGATGGATGTTCTTTTTGGATTTTCTGACGAGGTGAATGAACTTCTGCTTTCATCTTACCTTGATTACACCCGTGAATCCTACACCGAAGAGCTCAGAGATTTGTACGAGACATGGGCAAGCGGAGATTTGGAAAGGCTTGACGAATTGCTTAATGAAGAGACCGACGAAAGTCTTATGACCCAAGAGGAAATCCTCGCTATGGAGGAATACGACCAGCGTATGATTCATTCGAGAAATAAGGTTATGGCTGATAAGCTTATTGAACTTTCAAAGGGCGACGAAAGTGTTTTCTACTATGTGGGACTTGCACATTTCGTGGGCGATACGGGTATTCTCGCACTCCTCGATAATGCAGGCGTGAAATACGAAAGAGTAGAATACAAGTAATACAAAAAAGAGTAGGAAAAATCCTACTCTTTTTATTTTGCTCTTACCGAAACTTCCCCCGACGAAATGATTTTTATTTCTCCGTCGTCCGTTTTTACCACAAGACCGAAGCTGTCGTCAATTTCCACCACAGTTGCAGGATAGGTTCCCTTAGGAGAAATAACATTGACTCTCTTGCCGTCAAGGTAGGAGAGTTTTTTATATTCAGCTAAGATTTCCTTCCTGTTTTTAACATCAAGGCAGAATTCCAGCTCCTTTAAAATTTCGCAGGCAAGTCTGTTGGGCAGGTTTTCAATACCTTTGTCAAAAGCACCGCCGGCTATTTTCGGAAGATTTTTTTTAAGATGTTCCGAAGAATACATATTTACACCTATTCCCAGAACAGCGTATTCAAGACAGCCATTTCCGTAATTGACAGACGCCTCGGTGAGTATTCCGCAGACCTTCAAATCATTTACGAAAATATCGTTTACCCATTTGATTTTCGGGTTTGATTTTCCGTCGGAAAGCTTTTTTATCGCCCTTGAAACAGCCACTCCCGCCGAGGTTGTAATGAATAAAGACTCTTCAGCTTTCATTTCAGGGCGTAGCAAGACCGACATATAAAGCCCTGTTTTGTCCGGAGATTCAAAGCGTCGTCCAAGCCTGCCTCTGCCTTCCGTCTGCTCTTTTGCAATAAGTACAAAATTCTCAGCCTTGCCTTGTTTTGCCATATCCTTGAGAATGGTGTTTGTTGAGGTAACAGTATCTCTTATTTCAATTTCATAAGGACAGTTTTCATAAAGAGCATAAATCCCCTCGACTGAAAGAGATGAATTTTCAATTTTCTTATTTAAAGCTTCTTCCCTTGTGTTTTGCTTCAAAGTATCGGGATTTTTGAATTTAAGGTTCATTTCTCCGTCCTTTCTCTATAAAACGCCTCTTTAACACACTTTACGCTTACCACATAAGGTAAAGTGAAAGGTGTGATTTTTTTGTCAGAGGTAATACTTTTAGTCATTGTCGTAAGCATTGATTGCTTTGCCGCAGCCCTTACCTACGGGCTTGCAAAAATAAAAGTGAATTTTCTGAGTGCCGCTGTCATTTCTCTTGTAGGAAGCGGAGTTTTGTGGCTTTCTCTTGTGATTGCAGAGCTTCTCAGCCGTCTTTTTTCCCCGGAAACAGCTCAGACTGTCGGCGGAAGTCTACTTGTTTTAATGGGACTACTGATGATTTCAAAAAGGATTATACGAAAATTCGTAAAAGAAAAACAACACGGAATAACCGCTATTTTTCTCGACGAAACCAAAGCCGACAGGGATAATTCAAAGGATATTTCCGTAAAAGAAGCCTTTTTTCTTGCAGGAATTCTCTCGACCGACTGCTTTCTGTCGGGAATCGCAGCAGGTCTTGGATTTTCACAAAATCAGAAAATCTGGTCTATTGTCCTTAACTTCTTCGGCGGGATTTTTGCAATATATCTGGGGCTTTTTATCGGCAAGCTCTTTTCAAAACGCATAAAAAATGTGGATTTGTCTGTCCTTGACGGACTTGTGCTGATAATGCTTGGAGTAATGCTTACATTTCATATTTAGGAGAGGAAAAGTCTTCCCCTCCTTTTTATTATAACCAAATAACAAAATGTTTTCAAGTATAACTGAAAAATACGCATAAAAATTGCTAAAAGCCCTTTTAATTTATAAAAGAATGTGTTATAATAATTTATGTATACTTAAAATGCCATAATATTGGCAAAAATTAACTCTGGAAGGAGAACGTTTTTTACATAAGACGTGAGAAGAAATGGATAAAATTTATTGCCTTGGTATTGACGTTGGTTCAACTACCGTTAAAACTGTTATTCTCGACGATGAAAAAATCGTCTATACTAAATATGAAAGACATTTCTCTAAGGTAAGGGAAACTGTTGCGGAACAGCTTAAAATTATCCGTGACCTTTACCCCGGTGAAAAATTCAGACTTGCTATAACAGGCTCTGCCGGTCTGGGTATCGCTAACGCAAGCGGAATTTCCTTTGTTCAGGAAGTATATTCAGCTTTTGTAGCTGTTAATAAATCATACCCTGACGCTGACGTTGTTGTTGAGCTTGGCGGTGAGGACGCTAAGATTATCTTCCTCACAGGCGGAGTTGAACAGCGAATGAACGGCTCCTGCGCAGGCGGTACAGGTGCTTTTGTTGACCAGATGGCAGGACTTTTAGGAGTTACACCTGACGAGCTTGACGAGCTTTCACTTGACGCTCAGAAGCTTTATCCTATTGCTTCAAGATGTGGTGTTTTTGCAAAGTCGGACATTCAGCCACTTCTCAATCAGGGTGCAAGAAAAGAAGATATTGCCGCATCAATATTTCAGGCGGTTGTTGACCAGACGGTTTCAGGACTTGCACAGGGAAGAAAAATCGAGGGAAAGGTTCTTTTTCTCGGCGGACCTCTTTCATTCTTAAAGGGACTTCGCAAGGCTTTTGTAACTACACTTAACCTCAGCGAAGAAAATGCTGTTTTTCCTGAGCTTGCGCCTTGCTTTATGGCTTACGGCTCAGCTTTGCAGGCCGAACAGCTTTCAGATGAAATGACAATGGACGAGGCTCTCGAAAAGATTGTAAATGCAAAAACAGAGGACAATATCGCCGTGGGCGAGCCTCTTTTCACAGCAGAAAGCGAATATCAGGCGTTTATCGAAAGACACAGTAAATCAGACCTTAAATATGCAGACCTTAAGGAATATGAGGGAGATGCTTACCTCGGCATTGACGCAGGCTCAACCACTACAAAGTTAGTTCTTATCACTCCTGAGGGACGACTTCTCTATCAGTATTACGGCTCTAACAAGGGTCAGCCTCTCGATGTAATTGCTGAGAAATTAAGAGAAATTTACAACCTTAAAAACGATAATCTCATTATTAAATCATCATGCGTAACAGGCTACGGCGAAGAGCTTATCAAGGCAGGTCTTGGAATCGACTTCGGACTTGTTGAAACTGTTGCTCACTATAAGGCTGCTGCATTCTTCTGCCCTGATGTTGACTTTATTATTGACATCGGCGGTCAGGATATCAAGTGCTTCAAAATTAAAAACAGAGCTATCGACTCGATTATGCTTAACGAGGCTTGTTCATCAGGTTGTGGCTCCTTTATACAGACCTTTGCTCAGGCAATGGGTTACACTATCGCTGATTTTGCAAGACTTGGTCTTTTTGCAAAATCGCCTGTTGACCTCGGTTCAAGATGTACTGTATTTATGAACAGCTCAGTAAAACAGGCGCAAAAAGACGGCGCATCTGTTGAGGATATTTCCGCAGGGCTTTCATCATCAATTATCAAAAACGCAATCTATAAGGTTATCAGAGCTAAATCTGTTGACGAGCTCGGACAGAATATCGTTGTTCAGGGCGGAACCTTCTTGAACGACGCTGTTTTGAGATGCTTTGAGCAGGAACTTGGCAGAAACGTTATAAGACCTGCTATTTCAGGACTTATGGGTGCTTTTGGCTGTGCTTTGTACGCTATGGAAAAATCAAGAGGAAAGTCAAAGCTGATTACTGCCGATGAGCTTAAGGAATTCGGATATTCCGCTAAGAATACACAGTGTAACGGCTGTGGCGCGCACTGTAACCTTACAATTATCAGATTTGCTGACGGTCACAAGTTTATTTCCGGAAACCGTTGTGAAAGAGGTGCCGGAATAAAGGTTGACACCATAAGCGAAAACCTCTTTGAATACAAATATAAAAAGATTCTCGAAATCGAAAACACAAAACCTGAAAAGCCGGTTGCAAAGGTCGGTCTGCCTCTTACTCTCAGCTTCTATGACCTTATGCCGTTTTTCCATAGTATGCTGACAGATTTAGGCTTTGAAGTCGTTTTCAGCGAGCAGTCAACAAGAGATACATACTACAAGGGACAGCAGACTATTCCGTCAGATACCGTCTGCTACCCTGCTAAGCTTGCACACGGACATATTGTCAGCCTGCTTGAAAAGGACGTTGACTTTATCTTCTATCCGTGTATGAGCTATAACGTTGACGAGGGCGGAAGCGATAACCACTTCAACTGTCCGGTTGTTGCTTACTATCCTGAGCTTTTAAAGGCAAATATGGAAGAGCTTAACGAAAAGAATTTCATTTCGCCTTATATCGACATCAACTTTAAAAACCATACCGCAAAGGCTGTTGCAGGTGCTCTTGAAGGTTACGGAATTACCAAAAAGAAGGTTCTGGCTGTTCTTGATAAGGCTTATGCTGAAATGCGTAAGTTTAAGGAAGACCTGGAAAAGAAGGCTTCTGATATAATCTGGGACGCAAGAGCAGAAGGCAAGGGTATTGTTGTTCTTGCCGGCAGACCTTATCACGTGGACCCTGAAATCAACCATGGTATCCACAAGCTTATTGCTTCACTGGGACTTGCAGTTATTACAGAGGACAGTGTTTCTTCACTTGTAAAAACACCTTCTCTGGACGTTCTTAATCAGTGGACTTACCATTCAAGACTTTACAGAGCGGCTGATTATGTTTCCCATAATGACGATATGCAGCTTGTTCAGCTTGTTTCCTTTGGCTGTGGTATTGATGCAATCACCACCGACGAGGTAAGAGCTATTCTTGAAGAAAACGGAAAACTTTATACACAGCTTAAAATTGACGAAATCAATAATCTTGGTGCGGCAAAAATCAGACTAAGAAGCCTTATTGCTGCACTTGACGAGAAAAAAGTGAAGGAGGAGGTTTAAATGTCAGACAGAGTTAAAAAGACGGTTTTTACCGAGGAAATGAAAAAAGAATATACTATTCTTGTGCCTGATATGCTTCCTATACACTTTGACCTGCTTCTTAAGATTTTTGCAAGCTATGGCTATAAGATGGAGGTTTTGCATACAGCAACTCAGAATGTTATTGATGAGGGTCTTAAAAACACCCACAACGATACCTGCTATCCTGCTTTGCTTGTTATCGGTCAGTTTATGGACGCACTTAAAAGCGGAAAGTACGATGTAAACAAGGTTGCACTCCTTATGTCACAGACAGGTGGTGGCTGTCGTGCGTCAAACTATATTCACCTTATAAGAAAAGCTATTGCGTCACAGTTTCCGCAGGTACCTGTTCTTTCACTTAATTTCAGAGGAATGGAGAAAAATTCAGCCTTCAAGCTGACTGTTCCTATGATGCTGAAATTTATCTATGCGGTGCTTTACGGGGATTTGCTGATGCTTCTTTATAATCAGTGCAAGCCTTACGAAGTGAACGAGGGTCAAACCGATGAACTTCTCAAGAAGTGGGAAACACGTGTAGGAAAGCTCTTTGAATTAAACAAATTCCAGAAAACCAAAAAACACTACAAGGCTATTCTTGAGGACTTTGCGGCACTTCCGAGAAAGGACATCAAGAAGCCTAAGGTTGGTATTGTAGGTGAAATTTACGTTAAATATTCACCTCTTGCAAACAACAATTTAAACGAGTTTCTTATTTCCGAGGGCTGTGAGCCTAACGTTCCGGGACTCCTTGACTTTGTGCTTTACTGTGCTTCAGACGTTGTAAACGACGCTATTCTTTACGACAAGAAAACAAAGGGTACTATTGCTTACAAAATCGGATATAATATTCTTTATAAGTTCCAGAGACAGCAGATTGAAATTATCGAGGAGCATGGTGTTTTTGCTCCGCCTCACGACTTTGAACATCTGAGAAAGTGTGCTGACAAGTACATTCATCAGGGAGTTAAAATGGGCGAAGGCTGGCTTATCACCGCAGAAATGGCTGCTCTTGCTGAAACAGGAACAGAAAACATCATCTGTACACAGCCATTTGGTTGTCTGCCTAACCATATTGTTGCTAAGGGAATGTCAAGAGTTATTAAACAGGCATACCCTGAAGCAAACATTGTAGCTATCGACTATGACCCGGGTGCTACAAAGGTAAATCAGGAAAACAGAATCAAGCTTATGCTTGCTAACGCAAAAAAGTGAAATAACAAACAAAAACTCACTACCGATTTTTTCGATAGTGAGTTTATTTTTTTAATGTCAATTCAAATTAAATCGTCAGGGTTTTTATTTAAACATATCCTTTATTTTATTAAAGAAGCTTTCACGCTTAGCGTAATTCTTCTTTTCAAGGCTCTTGTCAAACTCTCTCAGGAGCTTTTCCTGTTCCTTGGTGAGATTCTTTGGAATTTCTACATTAACCTTGAAATAGTGGTCGCCCTTGGCGTTTCTGTTTATCTTCTTGATACCCTTTCCACGCATTGTGAAAACAGTTCCGTTCTGAGTTCCCGCAGGAATGTCATACTTCACATTTCCGTCAACAGTCGGGATTTCAAGATTGTCACCGAGAGTAGCCTGAGCATAGGTGATTGGAATTTCTGTCCATACGTCGTAGCCGTCACGCTCAAAAATAGGGTCAGGTCTTACTGTAACAACGATGTTCAAATCTCCGTTAGGACCGCCGTTTATTCCACAGTCACCGCCGCCTGAAACTCGTAAGGTCTGCCCGTCAGCGATACCTGCCGGAATTTCAATTTCTCTGGTGTCAGCGTTTCTCACATTACCCTGACCGCCACACTTTGAACAAGGCTTTTCGATAATCTTACCCTTTCCACGACAGCGTGAACAAACCTGACTTGACTGCATAGCACCGAAAGGTGTTCTCTGTGTAACGTTTATAGTACCTCTTCCCTGACAGTCAGGACAGGTCTTAGGCGATGAGCCTTCTGATGCACCTGTTCCGTTACACTGTGTACATTTTTCCAGCTTGTTTACACGGACAGTGGTTTTTTTGCCCTTGCAGGCTTCCATAAAGTCAATAATAACATTGGCTCTGATGTCGCCACCACGACGTGGTGCGTTAGGGTTTGAACGTCGTCTTGAGCTTCCGCCGAAACCGCCTCCGAAAAAGCTTTCAAAAATATCTCCTAAGTCGTCAAAACCGCCGAATCCTCCTGAGAATCCGCCTCCCTGTCCTGCTCCGTAGTTAGGGTCTACTCCTGCAAAGCCGAACTGGTCGTATCTTGCCCTTTTATCCTTGTCAGAAAGTATCTCGTAGGCTTCGTTGGCCTCCTTGAACTTCGCTTCACATTCCTTATCATCAGGGTGAAGGTCAGGGTGATACTGCTTGGCAACCTTTCTGTATGCTTTTTTCAACTCGTCGTCAGTAGCATTTTTAGATACACCGAGGACTTCGTAATAATCTCTTTTGTCTGCCATCAATAATTTCTCCGTAATTAAAATACATTACAAACCTCAGCCCCGTAAGAGACTGAGGTTGTGTTTTCTTCTGATTAGATGTCGATAACGTCGTCTGTGCCGTCGTTTCCTGCACCCATATCAGGGTTAAAGCCCTGACCGCCTGCAGCCTGCTGTGCCTGAGCAGCTTCCTGATAAATTCTTGTAGCTACCGGCTGGAATGCATTTTCAAGGTCCTTCTGCTTATCCTTGATAGCTTCGATATCTTCGCCCTTGAGAGCTTCCTTAAGAGCGTCAATCTTAGCAGTAACATCACTCTTTTCGCTGTCAGTTACCTTATCTCCGAATTCGCCCAGAGCCTTTTCTACTGAGAATACCATCTGGTCAGCAGTATTTCTTGCGTCAACTGCTTCCTTCTTCTTCTTATCCTCTTCTGCAAAAGCCTCAGCTTCCTTAACAGCCTTGTCAATGTCTTCCTTAGACATATTTGTTGAAGAAGTAATTGTGATATCCTGTTCCTTACCTGTTCCCAAATCCTTAGCAGAAACGTGAACGATACCGTTAGCGTCGATGTCAAATGTTACTTCAATCTGTGGGATTCCTCTTGGAGCAGGTGCGATACCGTCGAGACGGAACATACCAAGCTGTTTGTTATCCTTTGCGAATTCTCTTTCACCCTGAAGCACGTTGATGTCAACAGCGCTCTGATTGTCAGCAGCAGTTGAGAAAATCTGTGACTTCTTTGTAGGGATTGTTGTATTTCTTTCAATAATCTTTGTGCAAACGCCACCCATTGTTTCAAGACCGAGTGAAAGTGGAGTTACGTCGAGGAGGAGAAGTCCGTCCTTAACATCGCCTGCAAGAACACCGCCCTGGTAAGCTGCACCGAGAGCTACACATTCGTCAGGGTTAATGCCCTTGAATGGTTCTTTTCCGATAAACTTCTTAACAGCTTCAACTACTGCAGGAATTCTTGTTGAACCACCTACCATAAGCACCTTATCAAGCTGTGATGCTGAAAGTCCGCTGTCGCTGAGTGCCTGCTTTACAGGGCCCATTGTAGACTCAACGAGGTCTGAAGTCATTTCATTGAACTTAGCCTGTGAAAGTGTAAGCTCCATATGCTTAGGACCTGTTGCGTCAGCTGTGATAAATGGAAGTGAAATTGTTGTTGTAGGAGTTGAAGAAAGCTCAATCTTTGCCTTTTCAGCAGCTTCCTTTAATCTCTGCATAGCCATCTTGTCGTTTGCAAGGTCGATACCTTCAGCAGCCTTGAACTCCTTAACCATCCAGTCGATAATTCTCTGGTCAAAGTCGTCACCGCCGAGGTGGTTGTTACCAGCAGTTGCAAGAACTTCTGTTACGCCGTCGCCCATTTCAATAATAGATACGTCGAATGTACCACCACCGAGGTCATAAACCATAACCTTCTGGTCTTCTTCCTTATCAATTCCGTAAGAAAGAGCAGCAGCAGTAGGTTCGTTGATAATTCTCTTTACTGTAAGGCCTGCAATCTGACCTGCGTCCTTTGTAGCCTGTCTCTGAGCGTCTGTGAAGTATGCAGGAACAGTAATAACTGCTTCTGTAACCTTTTCTCCGAGGTAGCTTTCAGCGTCAGCCTTGAGCTTCTGAAGAATCATAGCAGAAATTTCCTGTGGAGTATAGTCCTTACCACCCATAGAAGCCTTATAGTCTGAGCCCATATGTCTTTTGATTGAAATTACTGTATTATCGAAGTTTGTAACAGCCTGTCTCTTTGCAACCTGACCTACAAGTCTGTCACCTGTCTTTGAAACACCAACAACAGAAGGAGTTGTTCTTGCGCCTTCGCTGTTAGGAATAACTACTGCCTCGCCACCTTCGATTACGGCAACGCATGAATTTGTTGTACCAAGGTCAATACCAATAACTTTTCCCATTTTATTTACCTCCAAAAAAAGTAATCTGATTTATAATTGTGCATTGTGAATTGTGCATTGTGCATTGTTTAAGGATTTGCAACTACTACCATAGCATAACGGATAATCTTGTCTCCGATTTTATAGCCCTTCTGGAAAGTCTGTGCTACCACGTTTTCTCCAAGCTCAGGGTCCTCAATCTGGTTTACTGCGTTCGCTACATTAGGGTCAAACTCCTTGCCTGTCGGGTCGATAACCTCAACTCCCAGCTTTGCAAGAACATCTCCCATCTGCTTGAAAATCATCGAAACGCCCTGCTTATAGCTTTCGTCTGTTGTTTCAGCGTTAAGTGCTCTTTCAAAGTTGTCAAACACCGGAAGAATCTCCATAAGAGTGTTTCCCTTTGTGTTTGCGGAAAGCTCAAGTCTTTCCTTGGCACTTCTCTTTCTGAAATTATCATACTCAGCCATAAGTCTGAGGTATTTGTCCTTTTGTTCAGAAAGCTCTTTTTCGAGCTTTTCCTCGTCAGAAAGCTCTGTAGCTTCCTCCACTGTGTCCGAAGTCACTTCTTCTGTTTCCTCTGCTGTTTCAACAGCTTCTTCTGTGATTTCCTGTTCTTCTGTTACTTTGTTTTCGCTGTTCAATGGATATCCTCCTCGTCGTCGCCTGAAATAAGCTCAGTGATTTTTCCTGTCATATATTCAAGGTATGGAATAAAGCGTCTGTAATCAATTCTCATAGGTCCGATAAGACCGAGAGTTCCTATCTGTCTGCCCTTCTTGCTGTAAGGCGAAGTGATAAGACTTGAATTGTTGATTACGAAGCTGTCCGTTTCAGGTGAAAACATAACGTGAAGTCCGCTGAAGGATTCGTCTAAAAATCTCGCAATCTCCGTTCTGTTTTCAAGGAAGGAAATAATCTCATTCTGACTGTATTCGCTTCTTGCAATGAGATTTGTTTCTCCCGCAACCTTAACCTTTCGTCCGCTCATTTCCTGTGACATATTGTAAATCTCCGCAATCAGTGGTGAAAGGGTAACCATATAAGTTCCCAACGCCACCTCAAGATGTTCAAGCATTTCCTCGCTGATGTCGTTTACCGCCATACCCTCCAGATTCTGAGCAATAAATTCTCCCAGAAACTCAAGCTGTTCATTTGTAAGGTCAAATTCAAGTCTGCATACCTTATTTTTAATAGAACCGTTTGAGGTAATCATCAACAGCACATACATTCTCTTTCCCGTCGGAATAACCTCCAGCTTTGAGATAACCGAAAATCTCGGTGATGTGTTTGATGCAACAGCAGCGCATTTCGTAATCTCTGCAAGAACAGTAGTTGCCGAATCCACAAGCTCATCTTCAGAAGTAAATTCCGTCGGAAACATTTCGTCAATGATACTCATTTCGCTTGCGCTGAGGGGATTCTTTTCCATAAGGCTGTCAACATAAAGTCGGTATCCCTTATAGGTAGGAACACGCCCTGCCGAAGTATGTGGCTGTTCGAGATAGCCCTGTTTTTCAAGCTCTGCCATTTCGTTTCTTATCGTTGCCGACGAAGCAGAAACATAATTCATAATTGCTTTTGACCCAACCGGCTCGCCCTTCAGAATGTATTCATCAACAACTGCCGAAAGAATCTTCAGCTTTCTGCTATCCAAAACCGTCACCCCTTTTTGAGATTTTAGCACTTGAACTTTCAAAGTGTTAGCACTCAAACTTTCCGAGTGCTAAATATAGTTTAATACATTTTTCCGTAATTGTCAAGTGGTTATATTACAATTTTTACACTAACCGATACAATATATTTTGTGCAAGACTACAAAGAGAATACATAAATTCCAAAAGATTGAAAAAAACTTATGGGTGTGGTATACTTGTACTATATTATATAAGGAGAAAAACTATGGCGGAAATAATGCGACTTGATAAATTTATTGCTTCACAGCGTACTGACCTTTCACGAAAGGACGTTAAAGAGCTTTGCAAAAAAGGAAGAATTTCCGTAAACGGCAACATCACAAAGCAAAGCGACCATAAGATTAACGCCGAAAAGGACATCGTTTCGGTTGACGGTGTGGAGATTTCCTATAATAAATACATTTATATAATGTTAAACAAGCCACAGGGGGTTGTCTGTTCAACCAGAGACGGAGCTTCGCCTACTGTTTTGTCACTGCTCCCTCCCGAACTGAACAGAAAAGGTCTTTTTCCTGCCGGTCGTCTTGACAAGGATACTGAAGGCTTTGTTCTCATTACTGATGACGGCGAACTGGCACACAGAATTCTTTCTCCGAAAAATCACGTTGATAAAAAGTATTACGTTGAGCTTCTGAAACCTGTCGAGGAAAGCTACGTTGAGGCTTTTTCTTCAGGTATGGAAATTGACGGCGGTGATGTATGTAAACCTGCACAGCTTATCCCCTGCGACGATAATCCTAACGCCTGCCACGTTATTCTCCACGAGGGAATGTTTCACCAGATAAAGCGAATGTTTGAAAAATTAAACAATAAAGTTACCTATTTAAAACGTATTTCTATCGGCGGTCTTGTTCTTGACGACAGTTTAAAACCCGGAGAATGCTTGGTGATTTTGCACAAAGATGTTGAAAAATATTTGTAATACAACAGATTTCTCTCCCAATTTTTGGGAATGTTTTGTTAATATTCGTCAATATAAATAAAGGAAGTTTTTAAAGTTTAGTTAAAAAAACACTTGCGGAGCAGGATTAAATTTGATATTATATTATCATAGCTAATTAGAATACAATTAGTATAAAATAAAAATAGGAGGTTCTTTTAAGAGATGGCAAGTGTATCATTAAGAGAAATTTACAAGAAGTATCCTGGCGGCGTTATTGCTGTATCTGATTTCAACATTGAAATTAAGGACAAGGAATTTATCATTCTGGTTGGCCCATCAGGTTGTGGTAAGTCAACAACACTTAGAATGATTGCTGGTTTGGAAGAAATCAGTGAAGGTGAGCTCTATATCGGTGACAGACTGGTTAACGATATTGCTCCAAAGGACAGAGACATTGCGATGGTATTCCAGAACTATGCTCTTTATCCACATATGACAGTATTTGAGAACATGGCATTTGGTCTTAAGCTCAGAAAGGTTCCTAAGGACGAAATCGCAAGAAAGGTAGAAGAAGCTGCAAGAATTCTTGACATTTCACACCTTCTTGACAGAAAGCCAAAGGCTCTTTCAGGTGGTCAGAGACAGAGAGTTGCTCTCGGACGTGCTATCGTTCGTGAACCACAGGTATTCCTTCTCGACGAACCACTTTCAAACCTCGACGCTAAGCTGAGAGCTCAGATGAGAACAGAGATTTCTAAGCTCCACAAGAAGCTCGGTACTACATTTATTTACGTAACACACGACCAGACAGAAGCTATGACAATGGGTGACAGAATCGTAGTTATGAAGGACGGTTATATCCAGCAGATTGACAGCCCTACAAACCTCTATCAGAACCCAGTAAACCAGTTCGTAGCTGGATTTATCGGTTCACCACAGATGAACTTCATCGATGCTAAGCTTCTCAAGATTGATGGCAAGTATACAGTTGAATTCGGTTCAGAAGACACTAAGACAACAAGAGGCAGAAAGTTCTATGTAGAAATTCCTGAAGCTAAGGTTGACGAAGAAATTCTCGAACCAATGATTGACCAGGAAGTTGTTCTTGGTGTTCGTCCGGAATGTATCCACGACGAAGAAATGTTCATTTCAAACGCTACAACAGGTATCCTCGAAGCTACTGTTGAAGTTACAGAAATGATGGGTGCTGAAACATACCTCTATATCAACTGTGAAAACATTCCACTTACTGCAAGAGTTTCACCTCGTTCAACAGCAAGACCACAGGATGTTATCAAGGTTGCTATCGACCCTAACAGAATCCACCTCTTCGATAAGGAAACAGAAAAGTCACTTATCAACTAATTCAAAAATTAAAAGAGTCGCTTTTGCGGCTCTTTTTTTATGAAATAATGAGTTTGACGACTTTGGGAAATAAAACCAATGTTTTAATATTTTGGTGTTTGCTGTTACAATAAAGTAAATAAACTTTTACGCAAGGGTTTCTTTTTATTAGAAACCCTTTGTTTTTGGGCTTTCTTTGTGAAAACTGCTACTTGCAAAAGCGTTTCAGGTGTGCTATAATATATTTGCGTGTATTAACGCAAATTATTGTTGATTATGAAAGGGTGTGCTTTTATGATACAGAAAGAAAATCATATCGGAAAAATCACTGTTTCCCGTCGTTACCTTAAAAAGCTTATCGGTAAAACCGTTACAAATTGCTTCGGCGTTGTGGGAATGAACGATTTCGGACCTACCCAGTGTATTCGTTCCTTGCTCAACAGCACCTCCCTTGACAACGGTGTAGTTATTTATGAAAAGGACAATGCAGTTCGTATCGACCTTCATTTCGGTGTAAGCTATGGAGTAAATATTGCCGCTATCAGCGACAGTATCGTTCATAAGGTTCGCTTTGCAGTTGAAAACGAAGCTGGCATCGAAGTTGAAAAGGTTAATGTTTTTATTGATAGTATGCAGTCGTAAGACTGGTTAAGGAGGAAGTTTAGTGATAAACGGTAGTCAGCTGCGTGACGCTTTTATAAGCGGCGCTCACGCAATTTCTAACAATAAGAAAAGAGTTGACGAGCTCAATGTATTCCCTGTTCCTGACGGAGATACAGGAACAAATATGTCTATGACAATGACAAATGCTATTGCTGAGCTTAAAAGAATGGACGACAAGGTAACTGTTTCTCAGGTTGCAGACGCTACCGCATCGGCTCTTCTCAGAGGCGCAAGAGGAAACTCGGGCGTTATCCTTTCACTTATTTTCAGAGGCTTTTCAAAGGGACTCGCAGGACAGAAAACTGCTGACTGTGAACACCTTGTAGCTGCTCTTGAAAAGGGTGTGGAAGGCGCTTATAAGGCTGTTATGAAGCCTACTGAAGGTACTATCCTTACAGTTGCAAGAGTTGCAAGCGAAAAGGCAAGAGAAATTGCTCTTTCAACAAACGACGAGATTATTCTCTGGTCAGCAGTTTGTGACGCAGCACAGGTTGCTCTTGATAATACCCCTAACCAGCTTGAAGCTCTTAAAAAGGCAGGCGTTGTTGACGCAGGCGGTCAGGGACTTCTTATCATCTTTAACGCAATTCTCGACACATTCAAAACAGGCGAAATTGAACCTGCAGCTGCAGGCGAAGAAAAGTCAGTTGTTACTATCGACAGCTTTTCTGATGTCGTAGGACAGTTTGATGAGGAAATCACTTTCACATACTGTACTGAAATGCTCATTACAAAGAAGGAAGATGCTGAGGATTCAAGCAAGCTGAGAGCTTATCTTGAAACTATCGGTGACTGCGTGGTTGTTGTTGAAGACGACGAAATCATTAAGGTTCACGTTCATACAAATAACCCCGGTAAGGCTATCGAAAAGGGTCTTGACTTTGGTTATATCAATCTTCCTAAGGTTGAAAATATGCGACTCCAGCATGAACAGAGACAGAAGCAGGCTAAACAGGAATTCAAACCTGTTCCTCCTGAAAAACAGTATGGCTTTGTCGCTGTTGCGGCAGGCGACGGAATTGAAGCAGTTTTTGCTGACATCGGCGTTGACTGTATCGTTAAGGGCGGTCAGACAATGAACCCTTCAACAGATGATATTCTTGCCGCTATCAGTGCTTGTCCTGCAGAAATCGTATTTGTTCTTCCTAATAACAAGAATATTATTATGGCTGCTGAACAGGCAGTTAAGCTTGCAGACAGAAAGGTTTGCGTACTTCAGACAAGAACAATTCCTCAGGGAATGTCAGCTATGCTTGCATTTGACCCTGACGCTGATTTCAATACAAACAGAGTTGAAATGACAAAGGCTTTTGAAAGAGTTTCAACAGGACAGATTACTTTTGCTGCAAGAAACAGCGACTTTGAAGGCCACACAATCAAGGAAGGCGAAATCCTCGCTCTTGATAACGGAAAGCTCAGCTTTGTGGAAAAGGACGTTCAGAAGGCTGCTTATAAGCTCACAAAGAAGCTTGCTAAGGGTGACAGCTCATTTGTAACTGTAATTTACGGTGCTGATGTTACTGACGAATCTGCTGAAGCACTTGTTGAACAGATTCAGAACAAGTTCGGAAACCTTGATGTAAACCTCATCAACGGCGGTCAGCCTGTTTACTACTACATCATCGCTGTAGAATAATTTCGCAGAAATTATTCTACAATTAACAATTAAGGTGTTGCCTTCGGCAACCGATTTAAAAGATAATAATTAAGAGTAGGAATTTTTCCTGCTCTTTTTTGTTACCTGCCAAAGATTTAAAGTTTTAGGTCAAGCCTTTTTCAAAAGGCTTGTGGGGTTGAGGGGCAAAGCCCTCATCGCCCGTCGCAACGGGCGAAATCCCCTTTATTAACAAAGCGTTTTTTAGAAGGGTGTCAACTTGCGACAGCAAGTTGCGGGGAACCTTTTGCAAGTAAAAAAGGTTCCCTCTTGGGTGGTTAAACAAAACTTTACTCAAAAAGGTGCTGGTAGCACGTTTTTGACACTGCAAACTTGCAGTTTTCGTGCGTAAGCACAACAAAAACCAAAAAAGCGTACGGAAAATCCGTACGCTTAAATTATGCATTGAAAAACCGTCAGGGTTTCTTTTTCTTTTCTTCTTCTTTTCGCTTTTCAATAGTGTTTGTGTATTCGTCAGCAACCTCATCAATGTCGCCCTGCATAATAACCTTGCCCTTGTTGAGCCAGATGCCCTTGTTACAAAGCTTTTTAACCTGGTCCATATTGTGAGAAACAAACAAAAGCGTTGTGCCGTTTTTGAGCATTTCGTTCATCTTATTCATACACTTTTTTCTGAAAAGAACGTCACCAACAGATAAAACCTCGTCAACTATCAGAATGTCAGGTTCAATCATTGTAGCAACAGAAAATCCCAGACGTGACTTCATACCGGAAGAGAAATTCTTTACAGGGGAATCCAAAAATTCTTCAAGCTCGGAAAATTCAACTATCTGGTCAAATTTTTCATCTATAAACTTTCTGGAATGCCCTAAAATGCAACCGTTAAGATAAATGTTTTCTCTCGCTGTAAGCTTCGGGTCAATACCTGCGCCCAATTCAATCAGCGATGCAATAGTTCCGTTTGTCTTTACTGTGCCCTTGTAAGGCTTCAGAATTCTGCTGATAACCTTCAGAAGTGTTGACTTTCCGCTACCGTTTGTACCGATAATCGCCCATGCTTCGCCCTTTTTGATTTTCAGGCTGACGTCCTCAAGAGCAATAAATTCCTGAAACATAAGCTGTCTTTTCAGAATCTTTACAACGTATTCCTTCAGGTTGTCGATTTTTTCACTTGCCTTGTTAAAACGAACCGTCACATTATCAACGTCAACTATATATTCGTTATCTGTATTCATAATTTCTGTATTGTTTTCACTCATAAAATTACCCTTTAAATATACAAAATAAACTTATCCTGCGACTTCTTAAAGAAAAATGTTCCTATCATAAACATAAGCACCGCATAAGCTATTCCCAGAATAAAGTCAGTCATTGTAACCTGTGCCCAGTTGTAGCTTGTGTTTACTGCAGGCTCCCATACGAAAAATCTGAACTGCTTTATATAAATATAAAGCGGGTTTCCGTATTCGATGATTTTTGCAAGATATTCAGCATAAGGCTTTCCACCTGCCGCAAGCTGCTGCTGAGCCTTTTCGTAAAACATTCCTACGTCGTAGAAAATTGCCGAGCAGTAAATCCACATTGTCATAAAAGCATTGTAGATATACTTTATGTCTCTGAAAAACACGTTGAGCTGTGCGAGGAGAAATCCAAGTCCCATTCCGAAAATATAGGCTTCAAAAACAACAAGTACAAAGCCCAGATTCCAGAAAGAAAACATCAGCTCTCCCTTGATGATTGAAAAGAAAATCATTACAATCAGAAGCGCTCCGAGGCTGAAGAAAAATTCCACAAAGGAAGCTGTAATTCTCGCCATAGGAAACATAAATTTTGAAACATAAGTCTTTTTCAAAAGGCTTGTATTATCAGTAATCGCTGACAAAGCCTTTGTTGAAGACTGGTTTACAAACTCATACATGGTTCTTCCGCAAAGAAGATAAATAGGGAAATTCTCAATTCCTCTTCTGAACAAAAAGGAAAATACAACCGACATAATTATCATTACAAGGAGTGGATTCAAGATACTCCACAGATATCCGAGAATGCTTCTTCTGTATTTGAGCTTGATGTCTCTTGCTACAAGCTCTTTGAGAAGGTCCTTATATTCAAAAAGTTCAAGAAAGCTTCCTTCCTTTGCTTTGAACGTCTTTTTTTCACTTGACATCAAAAAAACCTCCTGTGTCTGTTAAAACACATACTTCTCCAATTATAAATTACATTTTATCATATAACCCCCTATATGTCAAGAAAACAAAAATAAAGTCACCGAAGTTTAACACAACGGTGACTTTTAAAGCTGATTATTTCGTTTAATCTCTGATTTCAAAACTGTATCCGTTTTTTAACGGAATATCCTTTACTCTCAGGTTTTCGATTCTGACAAAAGTGCCTTTTTCCACATAAAGAAGCATACTGTCAATGTCCTCAGAAAGACCCTCTGCCTCCATTTCAACTGTCCCGTCGGAAAGATTTCTCACCCAACCGGTAACATTAAAGGTTCTTGCGGCGTGGTATGCTCTGTACCGAAATCCCACTCCCTGAACATCTCCGTAAAAGATAAAATGCTTTCTCACCTTGTCCATTACGAGAAAACCGCCTTTATTGTGCAGTCACCGTTAATTGTAAAGGTTGCCTCAGCTGAATTTTCATCAGAAACCTCACAGCCCTCACATTCCCATCTCACAAAGGTCTTTCCGTCGGAAGCCTCCGCCTTGAGAGTAATCGGGATTTCCTTGAAATACTTGCCCTCAAAATCCTCCGACAAGTCAAGAATGCTCACACTGTTGAGTAAAACACTTCCCGACTTTGAGTCAGATGTAATCTTTACATCACAGGCGTCCTCAAGGGCGAAATTCTGCTTGATGATTTTCATAAAGTCATCGTATCTTCCGTCCATAAAGTTAATGAACTGGTCGATTTTTGAGCTGTGATATTCCTCAATGCTCCACATATTTGCAACCCACTGAGGCCCGAATCTCTCAAAGGTATCCGGCACCAGTTTTTCGTAAATTGGTCTTATTTCCTCAATATCTGCTTTTACATTTGACGGCTCAAAGTTTATATTTCTCATATCGCACATAGCGTTTATAAACATATTCTTGAATTCATCGTTTTTAAGAAGCGACGTAAACAAAAGCGCTGGATAGCTTCTCTTTTCGCCTGTGGCTATTGCTTCTCTGAGGCTGTCATAATCCGTGTCTCCGCCATCCTTGTAAATACCTGTTGAATATTCGGTATCAAAAGCCATAAGACGCCATTTCCCGTCGGCGTAAGGAGTGTTTTCGTCAATATCCCTTACTCGCCACATACGCCAGTTGTTGCACTTGAAAAAACTGTCCTCGTTAAAGATATAGATGTTGAACGCACAGTAATCGGCAAAGCTCTGCATATCAAGCATTGTACATGCGTTGTTGTAATTGTACTCCAAGCTCATATCTGCAGTTGTGATGAATCTGTACATATTATTAAAAAGGTCTTTGTCTTCTTCGAGACCGTCCTCGACACTACCGTTTTTAATAACAGCTACATTTTCGTTGTCGATTCCTTCAAAATTATTCTGAACGTAATTGTCGGTGTAATCTTCAACAAGAGTATACATTCCCCAGTATTCCCCGTCGATGAAAGCAACAACAGGTGTGTACTGAAGAGTTTCAAAGCTTCTGTCGACCACTAAATTCTGAAGAATCGGGTCACGGATTTTTGAATAATCGCAGTCGTTTCCGCCATTTCTGAGAACAAAGCTCTTGTATTTGTAAACCTCCTGGCTTCCGTCTGACATCATATTATTGGGTATCACAGGATATTTTACGTTTTTCTTTCCGTATTCATCACGTGCAACAAGCCTCAGACTCTTCTGATTGCTACCACGTGACGCACCACCCATAATTCTGATACCCATATCCTGAATAAAGCCTTCACTACCGTCGGAGGTTATGTATTCAACATTGACAGGACGCTCCCAATCGAAGCCTCTGTTTGTGTAATTGCCCTGATGATTCCACCAGTCAGCCCACTTGTTTGCAGGATTTTCAGCAAGCCAGTTGTCGTGGGTTTTTCCCAGAACATAGATTCCTGTTTCGTAATCAAAAAGGTTTTCCTTTTCGGTGAGAATCGAAATTATCGGAACATCTCCGTATTCCTCTTCTCTGTCAATCCCGACGAAAAATGTTCCGTTGATTACTTCACTCTTAGTCCCGTCAGGCAAAACTGCAACCGCTCTTATAACGTTTCCCTTTTTCACAAGAGGAACATTATAATCATTATTCGCACTTATATCCATTTCGGCGCTGAGGTCGTTTTTCTCACTGCTGCGGTCGTTAAGCTCAAGACCTTTTCCGTCATAGAGGGTAGCAGTTTCGTCAGGAGTGCTTCCGTCAGTTGTATAATAGATTTTCGCATCGGCGTTTGGGTGGTTTATCATCAGCTTAAAAGGCTCGTCGTAAAAACCACTTTCCCTGTCAAAAGAAAACTTCTTCACTTTTGATGCTTCCTCGCCGTTGCTTCCCGACTGAGCTGTCTGGGATGTGGCAGGCTTGTCCTTTGAGTTATTATTGCAGGCTGTGAATGTAGTCACGCACATTGACACAGCACACAAGAAAGCCATCATTCTTTTCATTTTCTATCTCCTTTTAAGTAAAAAATAAACTGTCCGTTGAAAAAAGGATACCATATTTCCCGACCTTTTTCAAGGGATTGAAAGCCTCCACGGAAAACTTTATACTTTCATAATAATTTTAAATGCAAAAAGCCTGTGAGAAAAATTTTCCCACAGACTTTTCTACCCCTATTTCCTATAAAAATACCTGGACTTCCTGAAATCTTTATCTGAATGCATAATTAAACACATTTCCGTCGCTTTCTGTAATCTGAAGAACAATACTCTGTGCGTTAAAGTAGTCAAAGCTATCAAACCTTAGATTGATTGTAAACTCATTTGAAGGTTGATTAACTTCAGGCCAGAGCCACCCCATACTGCAAGGTTTGAACTGTCCATTAAAGTCAGGTTCAACGTAGTCCACTTCCACGTCGTCAACAAAAAGCTTCATATTTGCGTTTTCTTTTCTGAATTCTTCATACTCACCTATTCCCAGTACTTGTGTGTATATCTGGTGTCCGTTATCCCATGAGGGCTCAAGACCTTCGTCAAGTGTATATCTCAGTTCAATCTCCATTTTGTAGTCGGAATAAACTACTCTGTACACATTAAGGTCAACTCCGTTTATTTCAACTTGTCTTTGAGGATACTCAGTTCCTACATCTGTAAGGACATTCCCGTCAGGTTTGTATGTCATAGTGAGTGTGTCGGTAATTTCTTCGTGTTTTATACCGTTAGTATAATAACAAAGACTCGAGATATAATAAGTCATGTCTCTGTCTTCCTGCAAAGATGTAACAACATGAGTGTAAGCATTCAACACATTGAAATAAAATACTGTTTCGCCTGTTTCTTCATCTGTCACGGGAACACTCCTGAAAGTATCACCCAAATATTTTTCTGTATCCGTTATGATAGAGTCAAGTCCCAAAATCTCCATGGTAACTTCTTCTGCTACAATGCCGTTTTTGAGTGTTACTTCAAACAAGGTGTAGCATTCATCCCAGTCACCAAAAAACTTTGTAGCCTTGATGACTGCATTTTCTGTTTCAACTGATTTCTCTACTTCTTGGAATTGTCCCTTATCGATTTTTTCTGCAGAAACTTCGTCCTTAAAGCCTTCTTTGTAAACTTTAACATCATCCTTGA
Organism: Ruminococcus sp.; assembly: GCA_015066705.1. Lineage (GTDB taxonomy): Bacteria > Bacillota > Clostridia > Oscillospirales > Ruminococcaceae > JAAZZIT01. The sequence goes on along the minus strand of SVNV01000006.1, from coordinate 24,554 downwards.
AAAACGGTAATACGTCAATAACCCCTGTAACTGCACAAACGGTAATTGTGCAGGCAGTTATTGCGAGTACTACTACAGTTGCAATAACAACTTTCTTAAAAATCCCTCTGCTTGATTTTTTCTTTTCGAAATAGGCAGCATCGTAAAGATTGTCTTTCCACAAATCAGGAGTCTTTATTTCGTCAAAAACTTCATTCAGCTTTTTCATATAAATTCCTCCTCGCAATTTCTCTTCAATAACTCTTCCTTTAAAAGCTCACGACCTCTTTTGAGTCGGCTTTTAACGGTGTTTTCTCTTGCTTTAAGTATTTTAGAAAGCTCCATAACCGAGTAGCCCATATAATAATGAAGATAAATAACATCTCTGTATATTTTCTTGAGAGACATTATAGACTCCATTAGCTGTCGGTCTTCACCTTCTTCGTAACAGAGGTTTATAAAGTCGAGATTTTCGGTTTTATTACGGCTTAAAAATCTGTGACGGTTTTTACATTCGTTTATTGCAACCCTTATGAGCCATGCTTTAAGATACTCCGAGTCTTCTTTTAACATTTCCGTGTTTTTAAACAGCTTCAAGAACGTATTCTGATAACAGTCCTCGGCGTCTTGTCTGTTTCCGAGGCGAAGCAGACATAAACCAGTTATCATGTCAGAATATGTATCGACCGCTTGCTCAAAAAGCTGTCTGATTCCTGTTTCCGTCATTATACCGACTCCCTTCTTTACTAGTAACACACCGCATGGTTGAAAAAGGTTGCATTATGTTATAAAAAATTTTAAAAACTAAATTCCTACGATATCGTACCATATTTTATAAATTTATTCAAGCAATTTGTATTTTTTAAGAAAATATCCTGCTTAAATTATAAGAATGTTATAGACATCAGTTTTTTTCTGTGATATACTATACAAAACTGTATTTAAAATCGGAGGGATATATTATGAAACTTGATGTGACTAAAATGCCAAAGCTGGGTTTCGGACTTATGAGATTGCCTGAAATCGACGGAAAAATTGATGTTCCGAGAGTGCTGGGTATGATTGACAGCTATATGAAGGCGGGCTTTAACTACTTTGATACTGCTTATGTTTATCACGGAGGTAATTCCGAAAAGGCAGTTAAAGAGCTTCTTGTAAAAAACTATCCAAGAGAAAGCTATACTGTTGCTACAAAGCTCCCTGCATGGTCGATTAAGTGTATGGAGGACAGAGACAGAATCTTCAACGAACAGCTTGAAAGAACAGGTCTTGAGTATTTCGATTACTATCTGTTACATAGTCTTGAGGACGGTTCAAATTACGACCTTTACGAAAAGTACGATTGCTTTAACTGGTGTATGAAGAAAAAGGAAGAGGGAAAAATCCGTCATTTCGGTTTTTCTTTCCACGGAACACCTGCCCTTCTTGAAAAGGTTGTGGATTTGCATCCTGAGGTTGAATTTGTTCAGATTCAGCTTAACTACGCTGACTGGGACAACCAGATTGTAAATTCAGGAAAGCTCTATGAAATACTCAAATCCAGAAATATCCCTATGATTATAATGGAGCCTGTTAAGGGCGGAACTCTTGCTAACGTTTCTGAGGAGCAGGAAAAGATGTTCAAGGAGGCAAGACCTGATAAGTCTGTTGCTTCATGGGCGATGAGATTCTGCGGAAGCCTTGAGGGTATCGGCACAATCTTAAGCGGTATGTCAACCGAAGAACAAGTTAGCGATAACCTTGATACCTTTGTTAATTTCGAGCCCCTTTCTGAAAGCGAAAAGGATGTTATCGGAAACGTTGTTGCCGATATGATGTCGGTTGAGCTTATCGGCTGTACTTCCTGCCGTTACTGCGTTGACGGTTGCCCTATGGGAATACTTATTCCGGATATTTTCGGTGCACTTAACACAAAAAGAAAATTCTCCGGCGACAACAGACCTGTTTTCCATTACAGAGGTCTTACTTCAAATTCAGGAAAGGCTTCGGCTTGTATAGGTTGTGGACAGTGTGAGGCTGTTTGTCCTCAGCACCTGCCGATTATCGAACTTTTAAAGGAAGCCACAGAAAAGCTTGAAGTCTGAGAAAGGAAAAGCTATGGGAAATTACAGAAATTTTAAACTTGTTGTTTATTTTGTTGCTCACGGCGTTAAGAATTTAAAGGAAGACGAGCTTTGTAAGCAGCTTGAGTTTTTCAATAAATATATGCGGATTGATAAGGTTTATATCGAGCCCTTCCGAGGTGGCTGTTATGCAGGCGAGGAACAGGTAAGAAAATGTAAGGAAATCTTTAACCGCTACGGAATAGAAGCTCAGGGCGGAATCACTACAAGTATGCCTGACCCTGAGGGTGCAAAGAAAAAACAGCGTCTTTTCAACGTTTTCTGCTATAACGATGAAGTTATGATGGATACTCTTAAGAGCGTTTGTCAGATGAATGCAAGAGTTTTTGACGAGTTTATCATTGACGACTTCTTCTTTACAAACTGTACCTGCGAAAAGTGCAGACAGGGCAGAGATGAATATAACAAGGCTAACGGTATTACCGACGATAGCTGGCAGGCATACAGAACCGACCTGCTTTATAAGGCTTCACAGGAATATGTAATAAAGCCGGCAAAGGAAGAAAATCCTGACTGTAAAATTACTATCAAGTACCCTAACTGGATGGAATCCTATCAGGAAACAGGCTATGACCCTGCTTCACAGAGAGAAATCTTTGATATGATTTACACCGGAACAGAAACCCGTGACCCTGTTAATACCGACCAGCATCTCCCACGCTATCTCTCATATTCACTTATGCATTATATGGAGAAAATGGCTCCCGACAGAAACGGTGGTGGCTGGTTTGACCCGTTTGATTGCAGAAGTCTTGATTATTATCTCGAACAGGCAGGACTTACTGCCCTTTCAAAGCCTAAGGAAATGATGATGTTCTGCTTCCAGGCGCTGAACGACACTATAAACGTTGCTGCTTTGGGCTTTTTGCTTGATAAACTTGATGACCTTCTCGATAATTTGGGAAATCCATCAGGAATCCCTTGCTACATTCCTAACGCATCTCAGGGTGAGGATAATTTGCAGGATTTTCTCGGAATGAATGGCTTCCCGATTTTGCCTGTGCCTGATTTTGACGGGAATGCAGATACAATTTTCCTGACAGCTTCATCAGCTTACGACAGCGAAATCATCGACAAGCTGGAAAAGTATCTTGTAAAGGGCGGAAAGGCTGTTGTTTCAAGCGGTTTCGTTAAGGAAACTCTCGGAAAAGGCTTTGAAAGACTTTCGTCAATAAGATACCGCGACAGAAAAATGACAACAAACACCTTTGTTTCAGAAAACTCATTCTTCTACAACAGATGGGAAAGAGGATATTCTAAAAAGAATATCAGCTTCCCTGTTATGGAATTCAGAAACAACGCAACATGGGGTGCTGTCTGCAAGGCGGTATGTGAAGAAGAAGCCTGCACACTTTTTGCACATGACACCTACGGCGACGGAAAGCTTTATACAATGGTTGTTCCTGAGGCGTTCTCAGACATAAAGTATCTTCCTGAAAATATTCTTGACAGAATGAGAAAAGAGTTTACCGTAAACGGAGTGCGACTTGAAGCTAAGGGACAGATAAGCATTTTCCACTACGATAACGATTCGTTCGTTTTGTATTCGTATGTTGATAACGACACCTACGACTGCGATATCAAAGTTTTTGTCAACGGCGCAACTGCTCTTGTTGACCAGAGCGGTAACGAAATTCTCCCTCTCTATACGGAAAACGGAGAAGCTTCTTTCAGATTGAGGGCAGAAGTTGGCAAGTATAAGGCGTATTTTATAAAAAGATAACTTCTAAACGGCAGAAAAGAGAGTTTTCTGCCGTTTTGTGTTTTTGGTGTTGTAATCTGTATCAAAAGGTGGTATAATTAATTAAAATAAGTAAAAATTGAGGTGATACCTGTGCCGAAAGTTTATATGACCTGCGGAAAAATCTGCGTGGGCAAGAGCACCTATGCCGAAGAATTGAGAAAAAAGTATAATGGGGTGATTTTGTCAGTTGATGAAATTACGCTTTGCATTTTCGGTCAGGACGCAGGTGAAAACCACGATTTATATGTTGAACGCATAGAAAATTACCTTTATCAAAAATCGTTGGAGCTTGTGAAGTCGGGAGTCAATGTTATTCTCGACTGGGGCTTCTGGCAGAAGGACGAAAGAAATTTTGCCAGGGATTTTTACAGAAAAAATGCTGTGGATTTTGAATTTCACTATATTCAGATTTCTGATGAGGAGTGGAAATCCCGCCTTGAAAAGCGAAACGGCGAGGTGCTTTCAGGTAAAACAAATGCATATTATGTTGACGAAGGGCTTGCAAAAAAGGTTGAAGACTTATTTGAAAAGCCGTTGTCATCTGAAACAGACCTTATAATTGTAAAGCAACAGGAGGTGTAGATATGACTTGTGTAATCAGCGAAGAAAGAATTACAGCGGAAGAATACATAGAATTTCTGAAACAGACCGATTTAGGCTCACAGTATCCTAAAGAAAGATTTTATGAGCGTATTTCAAAGCTTGTAAAAAATGCTACAATCAGTCTTGTTGCAAGAGACGACGAAACAGGCGAACTTATCGGAGTATGCTTTGGTATAACAGATTATGCTTACTGGCTGTTTATGACTGACCTGGGAGTTGTCAGAAAGTATCAGGGTAAGGGTATCGGAACAGCTCTTGTCAAAAAGCTTCATCAGCTTGCAGGCGGAAAACGTGATATCATTATGTATTCCTGCATAAACGAAGGAGCTATGGGCTTTTACGAAAAAATGGGAATGTCCAGAACCAACGACGTTATGTGCTATAACGATATTGAGTGGACAGATTTCAAGGTTGAATAGTTTATAAAAAAAATCAGGGTGCTGAGCTTTAAAACTCAGTACCCTTTTTGTTTTCTTATTTATGTTATTCTTCTGTAACTACTTTCTTTTTATTTGTAAAATATCTGATTGTAAAGAGAACTATAAAGAGAAGCGCAAATGATGTTCCGAGAACAACAAATACATTCTGTACAAAGCCTGAAAGAATGTATCCCACAAGGCTCACTGCCGCAACTGTAAGTGCGTAAGGAAGCTGTGTTGAAACGTGGTTTACGTGGTCACACTGTGCACCTGTGGAAGCCATAATGGTTGTGTCTGAAATCGGCGAACAATGGTCGCCACATACAGCACCGGCAAGGCAAGCTGAAATACAGATGATAGCCATAACCGGCATATCGCCTGTTGCAGTAATTCCTTCAAGCTCAGCCTTGAATACGCCTGTTACGATTGGAATAAGGATTCCGAATGTTCCCCATGAAGTACCGGTTGCAAATGAAAGACCGACAGCAACAGCAAAGAGGATTGCAGGAAGGAGAATTTCAATAGCAGCAGCACTGTCTACAAGGTTTGCTACAAATACGTCAGCAGAAAGAAGTCCTGTCATTGTCTTGAGCGTCCAGGCAAAAGTAAGAATAAGGATAGCCGGAACCATCTGCTTGAAGCCAAGAGCAATAGAATCCATACAGTCGTTGAAGTTTAAAACCTTGCGGAAAAGGAAATAGAAGAAAACCACGATAAGTGCACCCATTGAGCCAAGTGCAAGACCGTAAGAAGCGTCACAATTAGCAAATGAATCAATAAAGCTTGCGCCACTGAAAAATCCGCCTGTGTAAATCATACCTGCCACGCAGAATACGATAAGAATAATTACAGGGAGAATAAGGTCGATAACCTTGCCCTTTGTTGTCTTTGGTGTGTCATCGTTATTGTAAACTGTACTTCTTGTAGTGAAGAGGTCGCCCTTTTCAGCGTTCTTCTCGTGAATTCTCATCGGGCCGTAATCGCTTCTTGAATAAGCAATAAATACTACCATTGCAAGTGTTAAAAGTGCATAAAGGTTGTAAGGAATCGTTCTGATAAAGAGCGAAATTCCGTTTACGCCCTCAACGGTACCACTTACTGCAGCAGCCCATGAAGAAATAGGTGCGATGATACAAACAGGTGCAGCAGTAGCGTCGATGATGTATGCAAGCTTTGAACGTGAAATGTTGTGCTTGTCTGTTACAGGACGCATAACTGAGCCTACTGTAAGACAGTTGAAATAGTCGTCTACAAAAATTAGTGCACCAAGGAAAAATGTTGAAAGTGTAGCTCCCGCCTTGGTTTTGATGTGTGTAGCAGCCCATTCACCGTAAGCTCTGCTTCCGCCAGCCTTATTCATAAGAACAACGATTGTTCCCAGAACAACAAGGAAAATAAGGATTCCTACGTTATAGCTGTCAGCAAGATTTGCGATAAAGCCTTTGTTGACAACAGCGTTGAACATTCCGCTGAAGCCCTTTGCTTCGGAAATTGCATAAATAGCACCACCTGTCAGAATACCGACAAAAAGCGAGGAATAAACCTCTTTGGTGATAAGCGCAAGACCGATAGCAACGATTGGTGGCAAAAGTGACCACAATGAGTTGACCGCCTCAGTAATAGGCGACTGGATTGCACAAGCGACAATAAATGCCACAACAAGCAATCCGAAAATGATTTTACTCAGATGCTTTTTCATAAGCTTCCCCCTGATTATTATTTTGTTTTGATGTATTTTTAATCCTGTCCTTGAACTGGGCAAGAATTACCGCAGTAAAAACAAGAGCACACCCTGAAAATTCCTTGAAGGTCATAATTTCACGCAAGAACAACCAGCCTGAAAGTGCTGCAAAAACAGATTCCAGACACATAATAAGCGATGCCGAGGTAGCGTCTGTATAACGCTGACCTGAAATCTGAAGTGTAAATGCCACACCGCTTGACATTACACCTGCGTAAAGAATGGTATACTTTGCGTCAAGAATGTTTCCTATATCAGGCGTTTCAAAAATGAACATACACATCGACATAAACACGGCGGCGGTAAAAAACTGTATACAGGACATCATAACCCCGTCAGCGCCTTTTTCGTTAAAATGGTCGATAACCATAATGTGAACTGTAAAGCCCAGTGCACTGATAAAAACAATAAGGTCGCCTTTGTTTATTGTGAAACCCTCGTTTACGCAAAGGAGATAAAGTCCGCACATCGCCACAAATGCACACACCCACACAAGCACCGACTTCTTTTTATAAAGAAAGAATTCCACGAGAGGAACGGCAATAATGTAGATTGCACTTATAAAGCCTGCTTTACCGGCTGTTGTGTAGCTTATTCCGATTTGCTGTGAAGACCCGGCAAAAAACATAACAATTCCGCAGATAACACCGCCGACTACTGTTTCTTTTAATAAAAACTTTTCTCTCACGGAGGCGTAGCTTTTTGTCTTGTCCTTTTTTCTGAAAAAAATAATAACCGGTATCAGCACAAGTCCGCCCAGAATATTTCTCACAGCACAATATGTAAAAGGTCCGATATAGTTCATCCCCTTGCTCTGGGCCACAAAAGCTGTACCCCAGATAAAAGCAGTGAGAAGCAACATCAGGTTTCCTTTAATTTTTCTGCTCATAAAAACCTCTAATCTGATACTAATCTGAATACATTAGTTATTGTACCATATTTTACAACAAATTTCAACAATTTTCAATAAATTTTGTAAAGAAAATGTAAAATCCTCTGCTGTTTTTACAACAGAGGATTTATTATTTTGTTATTTGTGCCAGTGTTCATTCATAAACTTCACTCTGCTGTTGAGCCAGTTTTTCAGGTATTCAGCAGCTTCCTTATGGTCTTTGCAGTTTTGTGAAGGTCTTGAAAGCTCACTTACAAAGGATTCGTGATTGATGTTATCCCACTTCTGATAGTTTCTGTCAAAAGCATCACTAAGCTCGTCCGCAGCTTTTTCAATCATCTCGCTTGCTCTTTCAAAAACACCGTCGTCGTAAGCCTTTGTCCATGTTTCCCTGATGATGTCCTGATACCATTCCTCGTAAGCAAGTACAGCAAGCCAAGGATTTATAGTTTTGTACTCGTTACCGTTTACGTCAGGTATGATGTTTGCCGCATAAAAGCCCTTTGCGTCCTCGCATCTGCTCTTGTTTCCCATTCCCGAGTCAAAATCCCAAGGAGCTTCAAAGGTAAGCTTTTTGTTTCCGTCAGCAGAAAAATCAACGCTCATAAAAAAGCTTGACCAGTAAAGGTCTGCGTCACAGGTGAGCTCGCTTATGATATACATATCAGCAAGAGATTTCACGTCGACAACCTTTTCAACAGCTTCTTTTGGAGTAAGGCTTTCGCTTTTTACAATTTCAGTATAATCGCCGTTGAATTCATAGGCTGTGTCGTTGTATGCGGCATTATACATAATTTCATAAACGCCGTCCACAAAGCTTGCAATAAAATCTCTCTGCTCTTCGCAGTAGATGTCACTCTTGATTGTAAAACCAACATCTTTTACGTTGGGTCTGTCAGGGGTTTTCAGACAGGTGATAGTTTTACCTTTTCCACCCTTTCCGTCATAAGGAATGAGAGGTGCATTGTCGGCGTAGTCAACGAAAAACTGCTGTAATTTATCTTCGGTGTAAAAATACCCGTCAAACTCGAGAAAATATCCGATATCAGTGCCCTTATAATCCTTTTCAACCTCATTTATGTCAACACGGTTTTCGTTAATCTGCTGGTATTCACAAAGGAGGTATACGCCCCAGTATTCGTCGTTTATGTAAACCTCAACGAATTCAGCGTCGGAAGCATAAAGTCCGTCCTCGCTCAGGATTTCATTTGCAATAGCGAATGCTGTTTTGTCTCTCAGCATTGAAGCGTCCTTGTATTCAGCAAGAAGAATCCAGTTTTTCATTGCTGCACCGTCATTCAGACCGAGAAGATTCTGTTTTTCTGCAAACTTGATACGAAAAGCCTTCTTTTCGTAAGAAGTTGTCCAGTTTCCTCTTACCTTGACCTGAGCCATCGCCGAATCAAGAAGAATATTTGCCTCAATGTCCTCGACAGTGATTGTGCAGTCCTCGTAGTAAGGCTCTGGAGGAGCCTGATAGTTTGGTGTCCACGAAGCAATCTGCTGAGAAACGTGTCCCGAAACAGGCTTTGTAGCAAAGAAGATAGCATCTGCTTCCTGACTCACCGTATCAATTCTCACAATCGGCATTACAGTATCTCCGGAAAAATCAACTTCTCCCTTTTTGTCTTTTTTCGTACAGCCCGCCATTGTCAGAGCCAACACAACAGCAGTCAAAAGCCAAATTATCTTTTTCATAAAAGCCTCCTTAAAAGGTTTGTTACATACATTATAGAAGTTTCTTCGCCCTTTGTCAACGGACATTGAATATTTCAGATAATTGTGATACAATATATAGGAAAAATATCCTCAGGCGGTGGTTTTATGAACAGAATGGAGCTTAAAAATTATATTGAGGAAGTCTACGGTGTAACTCCCGATTGTCCGTGGGCAGATTCACCTGACCACGAGGTTTACCGTCACACAACAAACAGGAAGTGGTTCGGACTTATTATTCCTGTAAAAAGAAGTCATTTCGGGCTTGATGGCGATGGTGAAATTGACGTTGTGAATTTAAAATGCGACCCCGTTATGATAGGCTCAGTCAGAATGAACAGAGGAGTATATCCTGCTTATCATATGAACAAAGCCAACTGGATTTCGGTCGCTCTTGACGGCACAGCCGACGAGGAAATGATTAAAATGCTTCTGAGTATGAGCTACGACCTCACCGCACCAAGAATGAGAAAATCCCGATAAAACGCAAAACTACCATTACTCGCTACTTAAAAAATAGGCGACGACGGTCAAACCGTTAGAGTTTGCTACATATCATAGCTTACGCCATTGGTTTTTATGTGCTTTGAATCATTGGCATATTCAATCATCGGTGTTGTGAGTGCTCCCTTTTCATCTGAAAGGCTCAGCACAGTAATTGAAGTAAAATCAGGACAAAGCACCCTGCAAAGATAGAAAAACGGCAGATTCAGAAGATGAGAAAGCAAAGCTGTCGAAGCTCCGCCGTGACTGAAAATTGCAATGGTTTTGTTTGTGTTTTCACCAACAACACGGTAGTTTGTGCCCTCACGCCGGTATCCCATTGTCATAAGCCATCGGTCAGCTTCCACCGCCACTCTTTCGATTTCTCCGAAAACAACGTTGTTGCAGAAAGGTTCTTTCTTTGTCCATTCCCCGTCCATAAGGGAATATCCCAAGGAAATCGCATAAAGAGAAGTATCCCAAGGGTGTCCGTCAGCATAAACCGAATTTCCGTCGCTGGAGCCCCACTTTATTTCACGCATAAAAGGGAGCTTTGTAACGCCCTTTGAAATCACCTCGGCGGTGTGCATTGCTGTTTCGTAAGCTCTGCCCAGAGGCGACGAGTAAATTTCCTCAATACCCTCGTTTTCAAGTCGCTGTGCAGCTGCCTTTGCCTGCTTATTTCCAAGCTCGGTAAGGCAATCCTTTACATAATCAGGGTGTCCGTGACGAACAAAAACAATTTTCATAACCCACCTCGTTGCTTAATTTATAGTTAAAGTATATCACAGCTTCCGCTTTTTGTAAACGTAGTTAAAAACAAAAATTCCAAACCCGACATACACCGGATTTGGAATCTATAATCAGGATTTTTTCTAACGCTCTGTGACGTATTTGTCAAACCCGCCGGAAGTTTTTCTTGTTCCGTCTTCAAAAACCCAGTGTGCTTCTACGTCAGAAAGGCTTTCCACCAGAGCAAGCCCGTCTTCAAAATCCATACAGAAAAGCGCAGTTGACAAAGCGTCTGCTTTTCCGGAATCTTTACATACTACTGAAACCGAAAGATACCCCTCGGCAGGCATAAGTGTTTTTGAATCAATGATATGGTGGTAATTTTTATCTCCCACCGTATAGAATCTCTGATAAGAGCCACTTGTAACAACTGATTCTCCGGCAAGCCCCAGATAAACAAGGTACCCTTCGTCGGAATCCTTATCCGGATTTTCAATTCCTGCAAGCCACTTTTCGTTCTTTGGCTTACTGCCGACGGTACGAACATTTCCGCCTACATTGATTACATAACCGGAAATTCCTTTTTCTTCAAGGGAGCGAGCAAGCATTTCCACTGCATAGCCCTTGGCGATTGCGCCAACGTCAAGCTTCATTTCAGGGTCAGAAATAAAAACTGTTGAATTTTCTTCATCTATAATCAGATTATTGATGTCGGTGTGCTTTGAGGCCTCCACAAGCTTATCCATAGGCGGCAGCTCTGCCAGCCACGGCTCGTCCAGCCCTGCTGTACGGTAGTCGTGCCATATAGATAGCACGCTTCCCATAGCGATATTAACCTTGCCGTCGGTAAGCTGATACATTTCCTTTGCGTATAGCAGCATATCAATAATCCGCTTGTCAACAGTCACAGTACGATGAACCCCGTCTGTCAGGTCGTTTATCGTGCAAAGATTTTCAAAATTTTCAAAGCGGTGATAGATAGTAAAAAGCTTATGATATTCTGCAAGCTCTTTGAGAATCTCATCGCTTACACGGTCAAAATCCTCCTGATTTTCCTCGTAACCGGTAATAGAAGTTGCCGTATCAAAATAATCAAGGGAATATTCCACGTATTTGTTAAGCTTCTTTTCATCATCACTACCACATGACGTGAACAAGCAGGAAACAGAAAAAGTGCATATCAGTAAAAAAGTCCATATTAGTTGACGCTTTTTCATTTTTCTCTCCATAACTTAAAAAGGGAGCCAAGCTCCCTTTTTAATATCAAAATTATTTAGCTATTAGCCGATTTTTGCAGCAGCCTTTACAAAACCGTCAATAATGATTGTACAACCTGCAGCCTGAAGGTCAGCATCGCCCTTGTTGTCGTCGCCCATGATTCCTTCGATTTCAGCAACAGTCTTACCAGCGCAAGCAGCATCAAATGCAGCAGCCTGTTCAAACCATTCCTTTGTAGCTCCACCGTATGCTACCATACCGTAGTCAGCGCCCTGTACCTTCTTTGAAATGATTGGCTTAGTTGCGTCAAACTGTGATTTGCCTGCGAGGTCAAATTTGAAATCAGCCTGTACGCAGTCGCTTGTAGCTGTGATAACCTTGCCGTCAGCACCTACTGCAGCAGCAAAGAAGTATGTTTCTGTCTTGTTTGAGCCAGCCTTGTCTTCTGTTGCATCAGCTGTTGTCTGAGTTGTAGAAACGCCGAGCTTAAGAGCTGCGTCAGCTGTAGCTGTTGTTTCGATTGCATTTTCAACAGCCTTTACTACTGCGTTTGCAAATTCAACGATTGTAATTGTACAACCAGCATTGAGAACTTCGTCAGTTCCCTTGTCACCATCAACAACGAGAGCCTTGACTTCGTCAGCTGTCTTACCAACGATAAGTGCACAGAAAGCGTCAGCCTGTTCAAACCATTCCTTAGTAGAACCGCCGTAAGCTACCATTCCGTAGTCAGAACCCAATTCGTACTTTGACTTGAATGATTCGTTAGCAACAGCCTTACCGTCTGCTGTATAGCCGAGCTTGTTGTCAGCACAGTCAATAAACGCCTTTACAATCTTGCCGTCAGCGTCAACGAGAACTGCAGCAGCGGTTGTTGTAACCTGTCCCTGACCAGCCTTGTCTTCTGTTGCATCAGTTGCATTAGCTGTGATTTCAAGACCAAGACCAAGCTTAAGAGTAGTAGTTACTGCCGGCTTGTTGTCCTTGTCTGCAGGTGTAGTTGTTGTGTCCTTGGAATCGTCAGACTTTCCACAGCCTGCCAATGCAGCTGTAGTCATCATCATTGCACACGCCATAAGAATTGATAAAAACTTCTTCATTTTAAATTCCTCCCTTTTAAGATTGTTAATTTTTCTACAATGTGCTTATAGTAATTATAGCATACGATATAAAAAACAGTCAATAATAATATAGTAAATAACTGCTAACTAACTATTAACTTAGAAATATTTTATCCTACATGTGTTCAAAAAAATTTATTTTTTGGCACTCGCTTTATCATAAGAGCTCCGCAAAGCCCGATGAATATTCCGGAAATCGTTCCCGTAACAGTCAGCACGACCATATAATAAGCAATCTGTGGAGTGTTGAGAAGAACCACAGCAACAAGAACTTGTCCCAGATTATGAGAAACTCCTCCTGCCACGCTTACTCCCACTTCGGAAAGCTTGTCAATTTTTTTCAGAATAGCCATTACAATAAGGCTGAGCACTGCTCCCGCCAGACTATAAGCAAAAGTCATGGCATTTCCGAACAACAGCGACGAAATACAAAGTCGGGTAAATGAAACCACTGCCGCATATTTTAACCCTAAGCAATACAGAACAAATAGAATCACAACGTTAGGAAGCCCGACTTTGATTCCGGGAACGGCAACAAATATCGGTGGCAACAGAAATTCCACATAGGAAAGCAAAAGTGCCAACGAGGAAAAAAGCCCCATAAATGCTATTTTTCGGGTTTTTGTCTGTCTGTTTTTCACATTAACCTTCCTTACGTAATAATATCCGGCTGATTTTTATCTTGTGTCCGCACCTCTACAACCACCTTGTTAGGCAGGCAGATAATGCTTTCTCCGTCGTGCTGAATCGGTCGGTGTGCGGAGCATATTCCGTCGGGACAGCTAGCTTCAGTTACATCAGCCTTTCCGTCCTTGATTACCAGAATATTGTATCCGTCACCGTTTTTTATTTTTTCTTCTCTGTTTTCTGACAGAGGATATTCGCCGATAGTTTTTCCGTCAACGGTTACAATAACCGTATCCCCCTCGCTTCTCATCAAAAGCATTACAAGGGCTGACACAGAAATAACTACCAGCAAAAGCACTATAAAAATTATATCATTTTTTCTTTTTCGTCCTACATCAGAAGCAGAAGTATTTGATTTGTTTTTTTTCAGCATAAAACTCTCTTTTTCATCAGTTCATAGTAAAACCTTCAGGAAGGTCAGGGAAAAATACCTTTTTAAGACACTGTGTCGGGCAGTTTTCTGCACAGACACCGCAACCTGTACATTTATTGTAGTCAATTACTGCGCAATTATTTATAACAGTTATTGCATTTTCCAGACAGGTCTTTTCACACTTCTTGCAACCGATACAAGCGTTTTTGCAAGCCTTTCGAGCGTCAGCACCCTTATCCTTGCTGTTACAGTAAACAGCGGTTTTTGTTTCCTGAGGAACCAGAGAAATAACCTGCTTGGGACATTCCTTAACGCAGAGTCCACACCCTACGCAACGGCTTGTATCAACTCTTGCGATACCGTCTGCAATACAGATGGCCTGAGAAACACAAATTTCAGCACAGTCCCCACAACCGATACAACCATATGTACAAGCCTTTGAACCACCGTAAAATGCAGAAGCAGCTTTACAGGTTTTAATTCCTTCGTACACAGCCTTTTCCACAGTGGCAGTACAATCGCCGTTACAATGAACAAAAGCAACCAAATCCACAGGCTCTTCAACCTCAACTCCGAGAATTTCGCCTATTGCCGTGGCTGTAGCTTCAGCCCCGGGAATACAAAGATTAGGCTTACACTTACCCTTTGCAAGTGCTTCGGAATAGTCGTTACAGCCCTTGAAACCACAAGCTCCGCAGTTGATACCCGGAAGAACTTCTCTGATTCTCTTTACAGTTTCGTCCTCTTCAATTCCGAAGAAATGAACGAACAGTGCAAGAAGTATTCCGAAAAAGAGTCCCACAAGTACAACCACAACAAGAGCAGTCAATATATCAATTAACATATAATCCTCCTTATGCAAAGAGATTATCCACGATTCCTGCAAGTCCCATAAAGGCAAGAGAAATAAAGGATGCAGCAATCAGTGTAATCGCAACTCCGCGGAAGTTCGCAGGAACTTCAGATTCGTCGATTTTTGAACGCAGGCCTGAAAACAGTACCATTGCCAGCAGAAAACCAAGTCCGCAGCCAAGTGAGCTTACGAGGGATTCTACAAAGTTATAACCATCAGTAATGTTGTTGATAGCAACACCTAAAACCGCACAGTTTGTAGTAATAAGCGGGAGATAAACACCCAGCCCCTGATGTAAAGCAGGTGAAAATTTCTTTAAGATTATCTCAAGAATCTGAACAAGAGATGCAATAACAAGAATAAATACTATTGTCTGAAGATATCCCAGACCGAAATTATCAAGAACAAGATGCTGAATCGGCCATGTAACAACAGTAGCTAAAAGCATTACCAGTGTTACAGAAACACCCATACCAACCGCCTGATTTATCTTTTTGGAAACGCCGAGGAACGGACAGATTCCCAAGAAACGGCTCAGAACGTAGTTGTTGACCAGAACAGAGGACAACAGTATAACAATAAGGCTCTTGAATCCTTCCATTTATACCTCCTCCTTTCCTTCTGCACAGGTATTTGCGTGACAGATACCTGCACTCGGACAGCCTGCACAGGAAAATTCCTTTTTCTTAGGACTTTTTCCGTGTGTAAGTGCACCGACAAGAGCAATCATAAGTCCGTAGACTACCATACCGCCCGGTGCTTTAACGAGAAATTCAATCTTATAATCTGAAAGGAATGCAATAGCGTTTCCGCCGAAGCTTGCAGCTCCAAGCACCTCACGGACAGTTGCAATAGCACAAAGTGCGAGGGTAAATCCGATACCCATTCCAAGTCCGTCCAGAGCAGATTTCACAACTGTATTCTTGCTTGCAAACATCTCAGCTCTGCCGAGAATAATGCAGTTTACAACAATAAGTGCAAGATATACGCCCAGCATATCGTAAAGCTCAGGAAGAAATGCGTGAACAACCATCTGGACAACAGTTACAAATCCCGCAATAATTACTATGTAGCAAGGAATTCGCACGTTGTCGGGAATAACCTTTCTCAAAAGAGAAATAAGAATGTTTGAGCAAATCAGAACCATAAGGGTTGCAATTCCCATACCAAAAGCACCAAACACGTTAGTAGTGGTAGCAAGCGTAGGGCAGGTTCCCAGAATGAGAACCAGAACGGGATTTTCTTTAAGAATACCGTTGAGCATTACAGAAAGACAATTATTCTTTTTCATTATACATTGCCCCCCTCAAAAATCTTTACACATTCAAAGGCACGTGAAATAGCCTTCTTGTAACCGTCGGTTGTCATTGTTGCACCGCTGATAGCGTCGATGTCATTGTAGGTTTCTTCTGTCTTGCCGTCAAACTGTCCGTAGAACTTTTCGTCAGCACAAGCCGAACCGATTCCATCTGTTTCAGCCTGAGAAATTGTCATACAGTCGATTACCTTTCCGTCAGGTGTAAGTGATACATCAATATAGATGTATTCACCTGAAGCAGGGTGATATTCGTCGCCACCTACAATACCGTAGCCTGCGCCCTTGATTTCAATGATGTAGTTACCTGTTTCGGTACGTTCAGCAGAAATAAGCTGTGAAGGAAGTCCTTCGTATGCAGTCAGGTCAAGCTCTGTTGTAGTTGTTGCCTTGATTGTTGTCATTGCGTTCTTTACATTCTGAGCGTCAGCGTCAGAGCATTCTGTAAGAACTTCGTTATTTGCGTCAACACCGATAAACTGTTCGCCGATTATACAAACAGCACCTGTATTGTTTTCTGCAACGTAGATTGCATCAACACCTTCAACAACCTCAACAAAGAAATGCTTGTTGAATTTTCCTTCTGCCCGTGGAAGAGCAGCATCAAGATTGTCGTTGAAGATTTCTTCTTCTGTACGGATATCAACAGAGCCACCGCCGAGAATAACTGATGCATTAAGAGCGTCCTTGACTGCCGAACGATAAGCCGCAGTAGTCTTTGTCGCACCTGAAATTGTATCAACGCTGTCGATGTCGCCGATTTCCTTACCTACAAGTGCAGGAGCAAATTTATCTGCCGCAGCACCACCGATTGAAGGTGTTTCAGCCGAAGCAATAATCTTTGTTCCCACAACCTTTCCGTCCTCAGAAACAGCACACATAATTACCATTCCTGAAGAGTAGCCCGAGGTTTCAAGCTTGATAACGTATCCTCCCTTTTCGGCACTGTAAGCCTCGGTAACTGTTGACGGGAGTGTGTAGGATTTGATATTCATCTGCTCAAAGCTTCCACCGTCAGGATAAACCTCAAGCAATGCTGCATTGGCATTTTTCTGTTCGTTCTTTTTAATGATAGGAGCGGTGATGGAGTTTGTAAGTGCCAGCAGTACAGAAACCGTAGCACAAATGCAGACCAGCACCATTATACTATATATTGATTTCTTCATTCTTTAGTACCTCCGAAAATTTTATGTGCGGTCAGCTTTTCGATATACGGAGTCAGTATGTTCATAAAGAGAATTGCGAAGGATACGCCTTCCGGGTAAATTCCGAAGTAACGAATCATAAATGTAAGTAAACCTGCACCTACACCAAAGATAAGCTTTCCCTTTGGAGTCGCAGGAGATGTAACATAATCGGTTGCCATAAAAATAGCTCCGATAAAAAGTCCTCCTGAAAGGATAAGCGTAAGAGCCTTCATAGGGTCAAAGCCTTCCATCAGGAACGAGAACACAAATACGCTTCCTATGTATGATACGGGGATATGCCATGTGATAATACGACGGAACAAAAGATATCCGAAGCCTATAAGAAGTGCCAGCGCACAGGTTTCACCGATTGCACCGCCGGTAGTTCCCAGGAATACGTCGAGGAGCTTTGGTGATTCGCCCTCTGCCATCTGAGCGAGAGGTGTAGCACCTGAAACTGTATCCACGATTGTCGGCATAGCCTGATTAGCCATACTTCCAAAAGCAACCAGCATAAATACTCTTGCGGTAATTGCAGGGTTTACCAGATTATAACCGATACCGCCAAAGAGACATTTTACAAGAATGATTGCAAAAACACTACCAACTATACACTGCCATATCGGAATGTTGGCAGGAAGGTTAAGTGCAAGAAGAAGTCCTGTTACTGCCGCACTCAAATCGCCTATTGTCTGGTCTTTTTTTGTTATCTTGTTGTAAAGTGCTTCAAGGAGCACACAGGAAGCAACGCACACCATAATTACTGACAACGCACGTAATCCGAAAATCACAACTCCCGCAACGGTTGCAGGAAGAAGTGCTATCAGAACGTCACGCATAATAGATGTGGTTGACCTTCCGCTATGAATATGTGGCGATGCAGATAAATAAAGCTTGTTATCCATTCTGGTTCGCCTCCTTTGCTTTTTCTTCTCTTAATAACTGCTTTGCAAGATTGTTTGTCTGAACAAGCGGACGGTTTGCAGGACAAGTAAAGCTGCAACAACCGCAAAGCATACAGGTATCAACCGACAGCTTTTTAAGCATTTCGATATCCTTTTTCTTGTAAGCTCTGAGAATTTCCGCAGGATTCAGTCCGAAAGGACAGGTGTTTGTACAAGCTCCGCAACGAATACAATTAGAAGTCTCAGGGAGCTTTGCTTCCTTAGGTGAAAGTGCAAGAACAGCGTTTGTGTTTTTGATTATCGGCATACTTGTATCCGGAACAGTAACGCCCATCATAGGTCCGCCGTAAAGCACCTTCTTCGGAAATTCTGTAAATCCTCCACAGAATGCAAATATATCGTCAAGTGATGTTCCGATTGGAGCAATGACATTTTTAGGATTCTTAACTGAAGCACCGTCAACTGTAATACATTTTTCTACAAGAGGCATACCTGTTTTCAGATAAGTACCGATTGTAGCAATGGTTGTACAGTTGCAGACAATACAGCCTACATCAATAGGAAGTTTTCCGGTAGGAATAACCTTTTTAGTGGTGTGATATACCAGAACCTTTTCACCGCCCTGTGGATAAAGCTGAGGAAGAACCTTTACCTCAACGCCTTCCATACGGCCTGCCATAGCATTCATAGACTCGATAGCCTTCTTCTTGTCCTTTTCAATGCCTATGATTATACGCTTGAGTGAAAACTGCTTCTGAAGCTCCCTAAGAGCAAATTCTATATCATCAGCACGCTCATTCATTGTAAGTGAGTCACTTGTGATATAAGGCTCACATTCAGCACCATTTATAATAAGCTCTTCGATTCTTTCAGGGTCAACATTCCACTTGACGTGTGTCGGGAATCCTGCACCACCAAGTCCGACTACACCGCTTTCACGGATAGCGTCAATCAAATCCTCTCGGCTGTTGATAACAGGAGCTTTAAGTGTTTCGCAAGGTGTCATAAGTCCGTCTGATTCGATTGTAACCGCAGGAGCAGTTTTT
This sequence comes from Ruminococcus sp., assembly GCA_015066705.1. Taxonomy (GTDB): domain Bacteria; phylum Bacillota; class Clostridia; order Oscillospirales; family Ruminococcaceae; genus JAAZZIT01. Next base: position 5,417 of record SVNV01000006.1, on the reverse strand, counting down.
CCTGTTGAAATCAGTATGTCAGAAATTTTTGTGACCTTTCCCGAAACGCTTGCGTGAATAGGCGCAGAAATTCCGCCCACAGCCTCAGCAATCTTTGTGCCCACCTGAACAAGGTCACCAACCTTTACTATTGGTGAAGCAGGCGCACCGATATGCATAACCATCGGAATAGTTACCGTTTTTACATCGGTCAGACGTACAGCAGGTTCCAGAGCAGTGTTCTTTCTGTGAGGAACGTGAACGCCGTTTAAGAAAAATGACATTTTATTTTCCACCTTTCAGTTTTTTGTGTAGAATGTATAAAGAAATTATATCACGACGCCGTATATTTGTCAATGATTCAAAAAGATGTAACACTTCACAAAAAGGGTATTTTTTTACAAAAATTTATAACATATTGACAAAACAACACGAAAGCTGTATACTTTTTATAAAGAAAAGCCCTTAAGGAGGTCAAAAAATGAATTTTTTGCATGAATTTATAGAGAAAATACTTCCGTTTATGATTTCTTTTTTAGAAATTATCGGTATCTTTGTTGTTTTCTGGTCGGGAATTCACGGTTTCTGGCAATATTTTATGAATACTTTTATGAAAAAAGAATTTGACCTTCAGACAAATCTTGCCAAAGGGCTTGCTATGGGTCTTGAATTTAAAATGGCTGCCGAAATTCTGAGAACGGTACTTATCCAGAGTCTTGACGAGCTTTATATGCTTGGTGCGGTTATCCTGCTGAGAGCATTACTGAGCTTGCTTATACATTACGAAATCAAGCACCCGAGAAAAGAAAAAAACGGAGCTATGAAAAAAACTACACAGGAAGAAAAATCTGACGAGTAAAGATTTTTAAATATCATAATTAAAACAACCCACGGTTGAAATTAACAGGGCTGATCTTATGGGTCGGTCCTTGATTTATTTATGATGAATATTCAGGAGGAAATATGTATCAGTTTGAAAACAAAGTAGTGGTAGTGACAGGCGGTGCTCACGGTATCGGAAAATGCATATGCGAAGAATTTCAGAAGCAGGGCGCTAAGGTCTGTACCATTGACCTCAATGACAATTTTTATTTCAAGGGAGATATTGCCGACAAGAAAACCCTGGAGACTTTTTCAGAAAAAGTCATTTCCGACTACGGCCACGTGGATTATCTCATCAATAATGCTACTCCTCTTTCAAAAGGTATTTCCTCAGCTACCTATGAGGATTTTGAATACGCTTTGAAGGTGGGAGTTACTGCACCATTCTATCTTGCAAAGCTATTTAAACCCTGTTTTTCAGAAGGCGGGGTAATTATCAATATTTCGTCTTCAAGAGACAGAATGAGCCAGCCCGAAACCGAAAGCTACACCGCAGCAAAAGGTGGAATCGCTTCCCTTACCCACGCCCTTGCAATCAGCCTCTCGGGAAAGGTACGTGTAAATTCGATTTCTCCCGGCTGGATTGACACTTTCGGAAATGAATACACAGGCTCTGATGGAATTCAGCAACCCGTCGGCAGAGTGGGAAAACCTGAGGATATTGCAAATATGGTAATGTTTCTGTGCTCGGACAAGGCAGGATTTATTACAGGCGAAAACATCTGTATCGACGGCGGAATGACTAAACAGATGATTTATCACGGGGATTTTGGTTGGAGTCTGAAATAAAAAGGAGAGATAATTATGCAACTCAGCAAGATTGTACAGGATTTACGCATAAACTGGGCTAAAGGCGACGCTTTGCGTGACGAGGGCCTTAAAACACCCGATGATATTCTGAGATTTGATGATATTTCCTACGGCCCCTACGGAAAGGATAATCTTCTCGACATCTACGTTTTAAAGGGTACAAAAACAATTCAGCCGACCATTGTAAACATTCACGGCGGAGGCTGGGTTTACGGCAATAAGGAGGTTTATCAGTACTACTGCATGAGCCTTGCACAGAGAGGCTTTACAGTTGTAAACATAAACTACCGGCTTGCTCCCGAAACACGCTTCCCGGGGGCTGTCTGTGACATCAATAACGCTCTGAAATTCATAGAAAATCACGGTGCAGAATACTTTGTTGACAAGGACAGACTTATTCTCGTCGGAGATTCGGCAGGCGGACAGCTTGTGAGCCATTTTGCAACAATACTCACAAATCCCGGGTTTGCGAAGCTCTTTGACTTTGAGGTTGCAAAGGTAACCGTCAAGGCTCTTGGCTTGAACTGTGGCACATACGACGGGCGTGCAATGGCGACAGACAGAAACGACGAGGTTTTTCTTGAATACATAGATTGTATGGACAAAACACCTGACGACGCCCTTGTCGAGAGGGTTGACGCACTTAAATATATGAATTCCCACTACCCGCCGTCGTATATTATGAGTACAGAATGTGATTTTCTTCTTCCTTGCGCACAGCCGATGTATGATTATCTGACGGGAATGGGCGTGCCTTGTGAAATCAAGATTTACGGGGACAAAAACCGCCCTGAAATAGGCCACGTTTTCCACGTTAATTGCAAACTCCCTGAAGCAAAGATTTGTAATGACGATGAGTGTGAATTCTTTAAAAAGTATGTCTGAGAAAAACTTAGAGGTGTAAATAATGGACTGTATTTTTTGTCACAAAGAAAGATTGGAAACCGATATTGTTTATGAAGATGATTTGGTAATGGCGTTTATGGATATGAACCCTATTAACGAAGGGCATATACTGCTTACTACCAAAAAGCATTATCTTGATGTTGATGAGATACCAAACGAAACACTTTCACATCTGATGATAATTTCAAAGAAAATAGTTTCCGAAATGAAAGAAAAATACAAACCTGACGGATACAGTATTATGCAGAACGGCGGAAAATTCAATGATGTGGGACATTATCATCTGCATATTTTTCCAAGATACAACGGAGATGGTTTTGGTTGGGTTTGCAGAAAATAAACGAAAACAAAATTAAAAGCACCCTGCAATTCTGCAAGGTGCTGTTTTTTGCCTTGAAAAACCAGAACAAAGGTGGTATACTTATTTAAAACAGCCAGAGAGGAGCATGTTATGAAAATACAGAAACTCAAAGCAGATAACATAGAGCATATTGTTAAATGGTGCGAGAATAAAGATGCTGATTTCCTCAATCAGTGGGCTGGAATGGGATACGAATATCCATTAACCAGACAGCAAATTGAAAAAAGATTATCTGATGGTGCAGATATTTATGAAGCAGATTTAGATGACAAAATGATTGGCACAATAGAAATTATTACAAAAGAAAGTGAAACAGGAGTTGCTTTAATTGGCAGATTTTTATTAAACCCTGAACTTACTGGAAAAGGATTAGGCACAAAAGTTTTAAACGCCTTTATCAGTTTTTGCAAAACAGAATACAGCATTAGAAAAATCAAATTATATGTGTTTGATTTTAACGTTTCGGCATTTAAGTGTTACAAAAAATGCGGATTTTCTGAAATAGAAACCGTTATACGACCAAATGGCTGGAAAGCTATTTGTATGGAAAAGGAAGTAGAATAATAACATTACGTTTTAGCCAATGAATGTCAGCCATACCCGTACCAATGAGTACGGCTGAGCGATAATAAGCAAAGGAGACGACAAAAGTCGTCTCTTTTTTGTTTGGTACGAGCCTGTATATTTTTCGACAAAATCCGACAAAATAGTGAATTGTGTACAAAAAACTGTACTCGAAAACCTTGATTTTGTTGTTATTTTGTGGTATAATGTAGAATGATTTATTATAAGCTGTTATCTGCCGCATTTTCGTTCTGAGTAAATGAGTTTTGCGTGGGAGATAATGGTGTCGGGCTTCCGGAAAGTTGCAGGCAGGAGCTTTGAAATAGGTAACAGAAAACGTCGTTATAATGGTTTTCTGATTAGTCCCTGTTACTGAGCGCGGATTGTTAAGGTTGAGGGGCTCGATCACTACAAAATAACGGAGGATACTATGAGCGAAAACATAAAAGAAACTTTGGAATTTCTTAACTTAAATAAAGATATAAAAGAGCGCCAACAGCTCATACAGGACTATATTGCTTGTGGTGTTCTTGATAGACATAAGGCTATTGAAAAAATCAGAGAACTTCAAACAACAGACATTGATATCACTCTTGCAACAGCTACAGTGCAAATAATGCGTGGTGCAGTGATTTTAGAATGTGCCGATGATAACACATTGATTGAAAATCTTCAATTCCAGATAAATATTCTGGAAGGTAAACTTATTGATAAGATTAAAAATAATAATACGGAGGTTTAATATGAATAATGCATTGATTAAACAATATATTGATGATCAACCTATTAAGGTTGTGACAAAACTTGATTTCTCCAGTGGCAAATTAGCATATGATAAAATTGTGCAATGTCAAAAACGTACCGACGCTAAACCCGAAGAGCTTTGCCGTGCATATTTGTTGACTAAGCTCGCAAATGAGCTCGGTTACGATCCTGCCAAAATTGAAATTGAGCATGAATATACAGCCGGTCGCCCGCACACAATTACCAGCCGTATTGATGTAATTGTAAGAGATGCGAACGGAGATGCGTTCTTATTTATTGAAGTAAAAAACGAAGAAGAGTATGCAACCATTGACAAGGACAATGTTATTGAGGAACAGCTCTTTAAGTTGGCGGGCATGGAACGCACAGACGGTCACCGTGTAAAATATCTGGTTCTATATACCACCAACGATACAACAGGTACACTTGCTGATGAGTGCATAATCATTGACAACCAAAAATATCCAACCTATGCCGATTGGGAAGCCGTCCGTGATTTCACAAACACAATCCCTGCTCGTTATGGCAAAGCACAGAAAAAGCCGTACATAAAAGGTTCCGAAAAAGACTTGGAAACCAATTTTTCGCACGGCATGCTTTTGCAACTTCAAAAAGATTTGCACAATGTACTTTGGGGTGGTGGAGGAACTGATGACAACGATGTTTTCTCTTCGTTGACAAATCTGATCCTTTCCAAAATCCAGGACGAAGATGAGAAGGAAGATGGTGATACTTACGATTTTCAGTCTATGACATTCGCCAAGGATGGTGATGAGGAATTTGAAACAAATGAGAAGCTCTTTGACCGTATCAATGAGCTTTATCGTCGTGCGCTTAAATCCAAGCTCTATATTTTGGACGAAAAGGAACTTGGAAAATCTTATGTAGTAGATACTAAAAAATTCTCCTTATCAAAACTCAAATATGCCGTTCAGAAGTTAGAAGGACTTTCTTTTGTGGATGGTAAGAACAGCTTGAGCGGCAAAGATATATTAGGTGATTTCTTTGAAGGCATTATTCGTGATGGATTCAAACAGAGCAAAGGACAATTTTTTACCCACACAAACATCGTGCGGTTCATGCTCTACGCTATTCAGGCAGACAAGCTTGCGATTAAGCGTATCAAAGATGACAAAGAAATTCCGTATAT
>SVNV01000025.1 GCA_015066705.1 Ruminococcus sp. | reverse complement strand
AAGGGGAAAAGGGGCGAACGCAATCGCCCTTGTTCCCCTTTGACATAGCTGTAAAACTAAATATCAATTATAATACAAAAAGCCCAACACAATAAATTATTTTATCCTTAAGATTAACCCACATATATAGAAAAAACATTTATTTGCTAAAGCTTTTTATCTTCTCCCAGTAGAACTGGGGATTTATTTCCACGCCTAAAGGCACCAACAAAAAAGAGGCTTTTCTTACTTGAAAAGCCTCTTGAAATTTATATAGAATAAAAATTACATCTCTTAAAAACTCTATATATATTTTAATTTTTTTACGCTTTATTTTGCGTACTCAACTGTACGTGTTTCGCGAATTACGTTAACCTTAATCTGACCGGGATATTCCATTTCTTCCTCAATCTTTTTCACGATGTCACGTGCAATGAGTGTCATACCGTCGTCCTTTACATTTTCGGGACAAACCATAATTCTTACTTCTCTGCCTGCCTGAATTGCAAATGATTTTTCTACTCCGTTGAAGGAGTTTGCGATTTCTTCAAGTTTTTCCAGACGTTTGATGTAGGATTCAATATTTTCGCGTCTTGCTCCGGGACGGGCTGCTGAAACAGCGTCTGCCGCCTGAACAATAGATGCTATGAGTGTTGTAGCTTCAACGTCGCCGTGGTGTGCCTGAATTGCATGAACAATATCTTTGCTTTCCTTGTATTTTTTAGCAAGGTCTGCACCGATTGTTACGTGTGAACCTTCGATTTCGTGGTCAGCGGCTTTACCCAGGTCATGAAGAAGACCTGCACGTTTTGCCATTGTAACGTCGGCACCCAGTTCTCCGGCAATAATACCTGAAATGTGTGATACCTCCATAGAATGTTTAAGTACATTCTGACCGTAGCTGGTTCTGTATTTGAGCTTACCGATAAGTTTGATAATTTCGGGATGTAAACCGTGTACCCCTGTTTCAAAGGCGGCGTTTTCACCCTCCTGCTTAATGGTGGCCTCAACCTCTTTTTTGCTCTTTTCGTAAAGTTCCTCAATTCTTGCGGGGTGAATACGTCCGTCAACAATGAGTTTTTCCAATGTCTGACGTGCAATTTCACGTCTTACGGGGTCAAAACCTGACAAGATAACTGCTTCAGGTGTGTCGTCTATAATAAGGTCGATACCTGTTAAGTTTTCCAGGGTTCTGATGTTTCTGCCTTCACGACCGATGATTCTTCCCTTCATTTCTTCATTGGGAAGGTTTACAACGGTAACAACAACTTCTGCAACATGGTCAGCGGCACATCTCTGGATAGCGCCTGCTATTATGTTCTTGGCTGTTTTGTCTGCGTTTTCTTTAGCTTGTGCTTCGATTTCTTTAACCATTATAGCAGCGTCTGCTCTTACTTCAGTTTCAAGTTTTTCAAGTAAATACTGCTTAGCTTCTTCTTTAGACAAGCCTGATAAATTCTGAAGCATCTCAAGCTCTTTGTTTTTTATGGTTGAGAGCTCTGCACGGATGGCATCCAGTTCTTTATCTTTTTTGGCAATAGCTTCTTCTTTTTTTTCTATTGCTTCGTTCTTTTTGTCGAGATTTTCTTCTTTTTGCTGAATACGATGTTCCTGTCTTGAAATCTCGTTACGTCTTTCTTTTATTTCTTTTTCCAGCTCTGCACGTTCTTTGTGGTTTTCTTCTTTGGCAGCGAGGATTGCTTCACGCTTTTTGCTTTCGCCTTCTTTTTTAGCATCTTCCACAATTCTTGCAGCTTCGGACTTGGCTGAGCCGATTTCTGCTTCTTCCTGTTTCTTTCTGGAAGAATAGCCCAGCTTGTAAGAAACGATGGACGCAACAGCAATCAAAACAAGTGCAACAGCACCTATTATGATTTCCATCTCTTTTGTTACCTCCTTCTTTATTTAATTGATATGTATTATCTTAAATATAAGTATACTACTTACCCTACTCTAATATAATAATACTCTTTTATTATAAACCTTTTTTTTACTTTTGTCAAATTTTTTTTAAAGGTATAATATCCTTAAAAACCGCATGGTTGACACATTTTAAAAAATGTTATATAATTGTAATAAAGCAAAGGAGGGAATTTTCTTGGTAAAACTGTCCAAAGAAGCAACGGAAATTATAGAAAAACTCCATAACCACGGCTTTTCTGCCTATGCGGTTGGGGGATGCGTGCGTGATTCTCTGCTGGGAAAAATCCCTTATGATTTTGACGTTACCACCGATGCCGAGCCACATCAGGTGAAGGAGCTTTTTGAACGCACCATTGACACAGGAATAGCCCACGGAACGGTGACGGTTATGATAAATTCTGTGCCAACAGAGGTAACGACTTTTCGCTCAGACGGCGAGTACACACACAACAGAAAACCAAAAAGTGTCACCCTTGTAAAGGACGTAAGCGAGGATTTGTCCCGACGTGATTTTACAATGAACGCCATCTGCTATAACCAACGTGACGGAATTGTAGATTTGTTTTCGGGAATGGAAGATATACAGAATAAAACAATCCGTGCCATAGGTGATGCTCAAAAACGTTTTTGTGAGGACGCTCTGAGAATTTTGCGTGCTGTGAGATTTTCGGCTCAACTTGACTTTAAGATAGAAGAAAAAACTGAAAAAGCAATAAAAAATTGTGCACATCTGGTAAAAAATCTCAGTGTGGAAAGAATAACTGCAGAGCTTGACAAAATTTTAATGTCAGATTCACCGGAGCACTTAAAGATGCTCTATGACCTCGGCGTGGCAGAGCATATAATGCCTGAAATGTGTGATTGTTTTTCCACACAGCAAAACACACGCTGGCACATTTATGATGTTGGAACACATTCGGTAAATGTTATAAAAAACTGCCCGAAGGTGATTCACTTAAGGTATGCAGCGCTGATGCACGACTGGGGAAAACCCCACACAAAAGGTATAAACGAGTTGGGCGAGGATATGTTCAGAAACCATGGAAAAGTGTCTTTTGAGTTATCAGAGAGCTTTTGCAGAAAATACAAGTTTTCAAACGAAAGGCGTGACAAAATAACACGTCTTGTAAAGCACCACGACATAGAGATTTTGCCCGAAAAAAAATACGTAAAGCGTGCAATAAATAAAGTGGGCGACGATATTTTTTATGACCTTTTGTGCTTAAAGCGTGCCGATTGTCTTTCCCAGAATTTAGAGCTTACGGCATCAAGACTTCCCTACATTGATACACTTTTTGCGTTGTATGAGGAAATAAAAGAAAACAAAGAACCCTTTGGTGTAAAAAACCTTGCGGTGAACGGAACCGATTTAAAGGAGATAGGGATTTTCGGAAAAGAAATAGGCGACACGCTCAATTTCCTATTGGAAAAGGTGATAGAAAATCCTGAGCTGAATGAAAAGGAAAAATTGATAGAAATTGTGAAGTTGAAGAGGGATTGGCTGTAGCAAATGAATTTTATTTTGCTACAACCAATCCCCTTTTTCTATAGTATGATTGCGTGTATATTTTTTATACAATCACATATAATTAGTAGCGTATTATTTATTTGATTTATAAAAATACATAATAGTATATCAAAAAAAAGGCAAAATTTTATTTGTATAACAAAAACAAAGAAAAGCAAATTAAAAAACGCTTGACTTTTAATTTGCTTTGTGGTAATATAGGAAATATAGTAAATTTGGAGGTGATTTTATGGCTTATACAGAATTAAAAAAACTTTCTTATGGGGATAACGAAGTTTATGCGCAGGAATATTTAAAAAGATTTAGTTCAGAAGAAACTGTAAAAATTGATTTTTATATTGGCGATAATCAGGCGTTTTTTTTAAAAAATGCAGAAGTGATGACGATTGCATATGAAATTGCAAAATTAAATAATAAAATAAATGAATTGTGCCATATGTTGCCCGGTGTAGCTATAGGACAATATTCAAAAAAATGTTTAATAGATGAAATTGTAATAACAAACAAAATTGAAGGAGTTCACAGTAGTAGAAAAGAAATAGGAGAGGCATTGGATATCCTTGAAACTCAATCGAAGAAAAAGGGTAAGCAACAACGTTTTATAGGATTGGTTAACAAGTATCTGAAATTAATCAACAATGAACATATATCATTGGAAACTTGCGAAGAAATACGAAATATATATGACGAAATTTTTCTTGAAGAAGTAATCAGTGAAGATCCCTCCAACAAGCCCGATGGAAAATTTTTCAGAAAAGGTTCTGTTTCTGTTTACAGTGAAGCCGGTAAAGAAATTCACGTAGGTGTAACGCCTGAATGCAAGATAATTGAAGCGACAACCGGAGCGTTGAAATTTTTAAACGATGATTCTATTGATGATTTGCTAAAAATATGTGTTTTTCATTATCTAATAGAATACATTCATCCTTTTTATGATGGAAATGGCAGATTGGGAAGGTTTATTTTAAGTTACGGAATTTCAAAAGTTTTATCACCTTTGATTTCTTTCAGATTGTCAGAAACAATAAAGGAAAATATAAGTGCATATTATAAAGCATTCCAGACGTGCAATGACCAACGTAATCTGGGGGATCTTACACCATTTCTGTCAATGCAGTTGAAAATGATTTTTATGTCAATGGAAGAATTGAAAAAATCTTTGGATGAAAAACTGGCAACATGGAAAAAGTACGAAGTGGCAATTGAAAAATACTGTAGTGATTCGGATTTGTTAAGCTTGTACAGTTTACTCATACAAGCGGCAATGTTCAGTGAAAAGGGTATATCAATGATTGAACTCCAACAAAACATGAATAAGAGCAAATATATAATAAAAAGCATTTTGGCAAAAATACCCTCTGAGATGATAGTAATTAAGAAAAAAAGTAATTTTAAGTATTATTCTATCAGTTTGAAAAAACTAAATGATATTATTCTTGAAGAAAGTATACAAGCTATAACAAAAAAAGAGCAAATAAAATAAAGAGAGGCTGCGGCAAATGAAATTCATTTTGCTGCAGCCTCTCTTAACATGTGGATGTGTAAAATACTTCAGAATGAGCAGTTTGCTTTTTTGCGTTCAGAACTTTTCTTAAAATCCGTTTTCTCTACAGATAAAAATCATGATTTCCTATTCTTTTGTAGAATTTTCTGTTCTTTACAATCCATGAATTTGTAGCTGTTCTGGGATTGAGAAAATACAGACATTGGCGCGATACATCTTCCCCTAAAAGAGCGCGCTTAGCTGCAATAATACTGTTGGTTGTGGGATTTTTGTAGATTGTTCCGTTTGATACAGGTGTAAACTGCACACCGTATTTGCGGTCAAAAATAACCCCGTAAACTGTGTTGGGGAAGTCACGGCTTTTAACACGGTTTAATACCACGTTTGCCACTGCAACCTTTCCGCTGTCGGGCTCACCTGACGACTCCGCCGAAACTATTCGGGAAAGCCAGTAAAGCTCGTCGGCAGTGTATGGGGGATTTCCCTTAAGATGAGAGGGCACCGATGCTTTTGCTGATGTGATGTGTGCCGTTATTGTCTGCTCTTCCCAGTTGACCTTAGCACCCAGGGTTTCCGACAAAAATCTCAGCGGCACGTAAATTCTGTCCGCAACGATAGAAGCACCTGAGTCAAGTGTGACATTTTTGCCGTTTACCGTGGCTGTTTTCTTATTTTTAGTCACGGCTATATTTTTTGTATCTGTCAAAACCGTTGCTGTTGAGGTTTTTTCATCCCACCCCACCGAGGCTGCAAAGATGTCGCCTATGTCACGAAGTGAAACCATTGTCACACCTGATTTTAAATATCCGCGGTTTTGTGAGCTTACATATTCGCCGTTTACGGTTATGCAAACAGGTGCAAAAAATTCACTCTCGGCATTTACCGGCACGTACTTTGTGCCAAAAACAAATAAAAAAACAAGTGTCAGAACTAATTTTTTCATAATTCCTCCCTTGCATCACTCAAATAACATTATACAGTAGTCAAAAAAATATATCAACACTAAATATATGGTTTTTATAACAAATTCTGACAAAAAAATCGGGAGTTTCTACCTTTTTAATATATATAATATATAGGGCATTGAAAAATTTTTTTAAAAAAAAGCTTGACTTATGTTTTAAAATGTGTTAGTATTATAAACTGCATTATAATCTCATAATGGTATAATATGCTTAAATAGGACAATTGTCATGTATCTTGTCATGCTGTTGTCCTTGGGACTTGCCCGGGTGGCAGGTCGTAAAACAGGTTTAATTTTGTATGTAATTTTGTTTCATATACATAACAAACCAATGTAATCGTGAGATTACAAACAAATTTTTTACGAGGTGGTTGAGTTTATGGTACATCCTATTCAGTTGGGCGCAAACCAGAGAATGAGTTATGCCAAAGTAGATGAAGTTCTGGAAATGCCGAACCTTATCGAAGTTCAGAAAAACTCCTATAACTGGTTTTTGGAGGAGGGCTTAAAGGAAGTCCTTCACGACATCTCCCCCATCACAGATTATACGGGCAATCTTATACTCGAATTCATCGACTATAAGCTTGAGAGAAACCGTGCAAAGTACACTGTTGCAGAGTGTAGAGAAAGAGATACAAACTATGCTGCTCCCTTAAAAGCAAAGGTTCGTCTTATCAATAAGGAAACCGGCGAAGTAAAGGAACAGGAAATCTTTATGGGTGATTTCCCGCTTATGACCGAGCAGGGTACGTTTATCATCAACGGTGCGGAACGTGTTATCGTCAGCCAGTTGGTTCGTTCTCCCGGTATCTACTTTGCTATGGAGCATGACAAAACAGGTAAAGAGCTTTTTGCTTCAACGGTAATTCCTTACCGCGGTGCATGGCTTGAGTATGAAAACGACATCAACGATGTTTTGTCTGTTCGTATTGACAGAACAAGAAAAATCCCGATTACTGTTTTAATCCGCGCATTGGGTGTTGAAACAGATGCTGAGATTTTGGATTTGTTCGGCGAAACAGAGGCTATGCTTAACACTCTTGAAAAGAGTGCCTCCATTCAGACCACCGACGACGCATTAATCGAAATTTACAAAAAGCTCCGTCCCGGCGAGCCTCCCACGGTGGAAAGCTCAAAGAGTCTCCTTTACGGACTTTTGTTTGATGGCAAACGCTACGACCTTGCAGGCGTAGGTAGATATAAATTCAATAAAAAGCTTGCAATCAGCGCACGTATTGCAAATCAGGTTGCACGCGATGCTATTGTAAACCCTGAAACAGGCGAAATCATGGTAGAAGCAGGTGCGCACATTTCAAAAGAAATGGCAGCTGAAATCGAAGCAGCCGGCATCAATCGTGTTGTGCTTGATGTTAAGGGCTACTCTGTTGTGGTATTTTCAAACAACATGGTAGAGCTTTCAAACTACGTTGATTTTGATACAACAGATATTACTCACGAAAAGGTATCAAAGGGCGTACTTGATGAAATCTTAGAAAACGCAGAAACCCAAGAAGATATAAAAGACCAGCTCTTAAGAAGAATTGATGAGCTTGTTCCCAAACACATAATCACCGACGACATTATGGCGTCTATTAACTATCAGATTGGTTTGCTTTACGGTATCGGCACAACAGACGATATCGACCATCTGGGCAACAGAAGACTTCGTTGCGTTGGTGAGCTTTTGCAGAATCAGTTCAGAATCGGTCTTTCCAGAATGGAAAGAGTTGTACGTGAACGTATGACAATTCAGGACCTTGACATTGTAACACCTCAGGCGTTAATCAACACACGTCCTATCGTTGCTACAATCAAGGAATTCTTCGGTTCATCACAGCTTTCACAGTTTATGGACCAGTTGAACCCCTTAGCTGAGCTGACACACAAGAGAAGACTTTCAGCCTTGGGTCCCGGCGGTTTGTCCCGTGACCGTGCAGGCTTTGAGGTTCGAGACGTACACTACTCACATTACTCAAGAATGTGTCCTATCGAAACTCCTGAAGGTCCTAACATCGGTCTTATAAACTCTCTTGCTACTTATGCAAGAATCAACGAACACGGCTTTATCGAAGCACCTTACAGAAAGATTGACAAAGCAACAGGCAAAGTTACAGACGAGATTGTTTATATGACAGCAGACGTGGAAGACGAATACATTGTAGCTCAGGCAAACGAGCCCGTAGGTGAGGACGGCAAGTTTGAAAATGCTAAGGCTATTGTTCGTTTCCGTGATGAATATTTAGAGGTAGAAACATCCAAGATTGACTATATGGACGTTTCTCCCAAACAGGTTGTATCAGTAGCTACAGCTATGATACCCTTCCTTGAAAACGACGACGCTAACCGTGCTCTGATGGGTGCTAACATGCAACGTCAGGCAGTGCCGCTACTTCGTACCGACTCACCTATCGTCGGCACAGGTATGGAATATCAGGCAGCAAGAGACTCAGGCGTTGTTGTGCTTGCACAGGAAGACGGCGTAGTTGAAAAGGTTTCAGCTGACGAAATCGTAATCAAGGAAAAAGGCGGCAGCCGCCACAAGTATAAGCTCATTAAGTTCACACGTTCAAATCAGGGCTCATGTATCAACCAGAAGCCTATCGTTTCAGAAGGCGAAAAGGTTAAGAAAGGTACAATCATTGCTGACGGTCCTTCTACAAACAACGGTGAAATCTCACTGGGACGTAATATCTTAATCGGCTTTATGACCTGGGAAGGTTACAACTACGAGGATGCTATGCTCGTTAACGAAAAGCTTGTTCGTGACGATATATTAACATCCATTCATATAGAAGAATACGAGTGTGAAGCAAGAGACACAAAACTTGGTGCCGAAGAAATCACACGTGATATTCCCAATGTGGGCGAAGATGCGTTAAAAGACCTTAATGAAAAAGGTATTATCCGCATCGGTGCTGAGGTTCGCTCAGGTGACATCTTAGTTGGTAAGGTTACACCTAAAGGCGAAACAGAATTAACAGCAGAAGAAAGACTTCTTCGTGCAATCTTTGGTGAAAAAGCAAGAGAAGTTCGTGATACATCACTTCGTGTACCTCACGGTGAAGCAGGTATCATCGTTGACGTTATCACCTTTGATAAGGACAACGGCGATGAATTACCTCCCGGCGTAAACCAGCTGGTTCGCTGCTACATCGCACAGAAACGTAAGATTTCTGTTGGTGACAAGATGGCAGGCCGTCACGGTAACAAGGGTGTTGTTTCAAGAATCTTACCCGAAGAGGATATGCCCTTCCTGCCCGATGGTACACCGTTAGAAATCGTATTGAATCCTTTGGGCGTACCTTCACGTATGAACATTGGTCAGGTGCTTGAAGTTCACCTGGGCCGTGCAGCACGTGAACTGGGATGGAAGATAGCTACTCCCGTACTTGACGGTGCAACCGAAGACGATATTATGGAAACCCTGGTAAAAGCAGGACTTGACACCGACGGCAAGACCGTTTTATATGACGGTAGAACAGGCGAACCCTTTGACAACAGAGTAACAGTTGGTATTATGTATATCCTGAAGCTTTGTCACTTGGTTGACGACAAAATCCACGCCCGTTCAACAGGCCCCTACTCACTGGTTACACAGCAGCCTCTGGGTGGTAAAGCTCAGTTCGGCGGACAGCGTTTCGGTGAAATGGAAGTTTGGGCACTGGAAGCATACGGTGCAGCATATACACTTCAGGAAATTTTAACAGTAAAATCTGACGATATCGTAGGTCGTGTTAAGACATACGAAGCAATCGTTAAGGGTGAAAGCGTGCCAAAAGCCGGTATTCCTGAATCATTCAAGGTATTAATCAAGGAACTTCAGAGCTTGGGTCTTGACATGAGAGTGCTTGACGAAGCAGGCAACGAAGTTACATTAAAGGATTCTTCCGAAGAAGAGGAAGAGGCAAATCTCGGCATGACCGTAAAAGATGACAAGGCGTTTATTGACCTGGGTGAGGAAGATGCAGACGATGCAGAACTCGCCGCAGCAGAGGACGAAGACGATGGCGAAATCGACGATTCACTGTTCTCAGAAGATGCCATAGACGACGATGACGATGTCTTTGGCGATTTCGACGAGTTTGGCGATTTCGACGACGAATCAGACTTGCTGTAATCAGTAAAACCCTTACAAAATTCTTTTAAATGGAGATGAGTAGATTGTCAGAAAATACATTTGATGCAATTAAAATAGGCATTGCCTCCCCCGATATGATCAGAAGCTGGTCAAGAGGTGAGGTTAAAAAGCCCGAAACCATAAACTATAGAACTCTAAAACCTGAACGTGATGGTCTTTTCTGCGAACGCATTTTCGGACCTACAAAGGACTGGGAATGTCACTGCGGTAAGTACAAGCGCATCCGCCATAAGGGTATCGTTTGTGACCGTTGCGGCGTTGAGGTTACACGCGCACGTGTTCGTCGTGAGCGTATGGGACACATTGAGCTTGCGGCTCCCGTGTCACACATCTGGTACTTCAAGGGCATTCCCTCCAGAATGGGCTTGCTCCTTGATATGACACCCAGAATGCTTGAAAAAGTATTGTACTTTGCTTCATACGTTGTAACCGACCCCGGTTCTCGTACAGAGCTTGAGAAAAAGCAGATTCTTTCAGAACAGGAATACAGAGAATACTGTGAAAAATACGGCGACAGATTCAAGGCATCCATGGGTGCTGAAGCAATCAAAGAATTGCTTGCCGAAATCAATCTTGAAGAGCTTTCAAAAGAAATAAAAGAAGAACTTCAGGGTGCAACAGGTCAGAAAAAAGTTCGTCTTATCAAAAGACTTGAAGTTGTAGAATCTTTCAGACTGTCAGGAAATGACCCCACATGGATGATACTTGATGTTATCCCGGTTATTCCTCCCGATATCCGTCCCATGGTGCAGCTGGACGGCGGCAGATTTGCAACATCTGACTTAAACGATTTGTACAGACGTGTTATCAACAGAAACAACCGTCTTAAGAAACTCTTAGATCTGGGCGCTCCCGAAATTATCGTAAGAAACGAAAAGAGAATGCTTCAGGAAGCTGTTGACGCATTAATCGACAACGGCAGACGCGGCAGACCTGTTACAGGCCCCGGAAACCGTGCACTTAAGTCACTTTCTGATATGTTAAAGGGTAAGCAGGGCCGTTTCCGTCAAAACCTCTTGGGTAAGCGTGTTGACTACTCAGGCCGTTCCGTTATCGTTGTAGGCCCCGAGCTTAAGATTTATCAGTGCGGTCTGCCCAAGGAAATGGCTATTGAGCTTTTCAAGCCCTTCGTAATGAAGAAGCTTGTAAACGATTCTATCGCGCACAACATCAAGAGTGCAAAGCGTATGGTAGAACGCTTAAAGCCCGAAGTTTGGGACGTATTGGATGAGGTTATCAAAGACCATCCCGTTCTTTTAAACCGTGCTCCTACACTTCACAGACTTGGTATTCAGGCTTTTGAACCTATTCTTGTTGAAGGCAGAGCGTTGAAGCTTCATCCTCTTGTTTGTACAGCGTACAACGCCGACTTCGACGGTGACCAGATGGCGGTTCACGTACCGTTATCACCCGAGGCTCAGGCAGAAGCAAGATTTTTGATGTTATCAGCTAACAACTTACTTAAACCGCAGGACGGCCGTCCTGTTACTGTTCCTACACAGGATATGGTATTGGGTAGTTATTACCTCACACTGGTAAAACCCAAGGAAGTTAAAATAACAGACCCGGGTGATTCAGAAATTTTCACCGAAGGTCAGGTAGTAAATTACTACTGCAACGCAAAAGGCAAGAGCTTGATGTCCGAAAACGCAGAGCTTGAAGCTCAGGGCAAACGCCCCGCATCATTCACAGAAGAAGGATGCTTTGAAGGCGAACCCGGCGAAGGAAAAACTTTTGCATCGGTTAACGAAGCAAACCTTGCTTATACCAACGGCATCGTTGGACTGCACGCTCCCGTCAATGTGAGAGTTACAGCTCCCGACGGCGAAACAGGTATAATCAAAACAACAGTGGGAAGACTTATTTTTAATGAACAGATTCCTCAGGATTTGGGCTTTGTTGACAGAAGCAACCCCGACAACAAATTCGCGCTTGAGATTGACTTCCTCTGCGGTAAGAAACAGCTTGGTATTATCATTGATAAATGTATTCAGGCTCACGGTCTTACCGATACAGCAGTAGTGCTTGACGCAATCAAGTCAATGGGCTTTAAATATTCTACAAAGGGTGCTATTACCGTATCGGTTTCCGATATTGAAGTTCCCGAAAAGAAAAAGGTTCTCCTTGCAGAAGCAGAAGCCAAGGTTGACAAGATTACAAAACAGTTCAACAGAGGTCTTATTTCAGATGAAGAACGTTATCAGTTAGTTATCGAAACATGGACCAAGACAATAGATGATGTAACAGACGCCCTGATGGAAAACCTTGACCAGTATAACCCCATCTTCATGATGGCAGACTCCGGTGCCCGTGGTAGTAAGAACCAGATTCGTCAGCTTGCAGGTATGCGTGGTCTGATGAACGATACATCAGGTAAAGTTATCGAAATCCCCATCAAGGCTAACTTCCGTGAAGGCCTTAACGTTATCGAGTACTTCGTATCGTCTCACGGTGCTCGTAAAGGTCTTGCAGACACTGCTCTTCGTACAGCCGACTCAGGTTATCTTACCCGTCGTTTGGTTGACGTATCACAGGATGTTATCATTCGTGAACACGACTGCGGAGTTTCTGACGGCATCGAAGTTTCAGCAATCACAGAAGGCAAGGAAGTAATAGAAAGCTTAGAGGACAGACTCTCAGGTCGTTATCCTGCAGAGCCTATCGTACATCCCGAAACAGGCGAAATACTCGCTACTTGCGACGATTTAATAGACGAAAAGTTAGCTAAGAAAATCGTTTCAGCAGGTGTTACAAAGGCAAAAATCCGTTCAGTTCTTACCTGCCGTGCAAAGGTTGGTATCTGTGCTAAATGTTACGGCTCGAACCTTGCAGGCGGCGACTTGGTTCCTGAAGGTGAAGCAGTTGGTATCATCGCTGCTCAGTCAATCGGTGAACCCGGTACACAGCTTACAATGAGAACCTTCCACACCGGCGGTGTTGCGGGTGACGATATCACACAGGGTCTTCCCCGTGTCGAAGAACTTTTCGAAGCAAGAAAGCCCAAGGGCTTGGCAATATTGACAGAAATTGCAGGTCGCGTTTCTATTGTTGAAAACAAGAAAAAACGTGAAGTTGTTATCACAAACGACGAAACAAAAGAAGCAAAAACATACCTTATCCCCTACGGTTCACGTATCAAGGTTGCAGAAGGCGATGTGCTTGCAGTAGGTGATGAATTGACAGAGGGTTCAATCAACCCCCACGATATCCTGAGAATCAAGAATGTTACAGCGGTTCAGCAGTACCTCATCAAGGAAGTACAGAGAGTTTACCGTTTGCAGGGTGTTGATATCAATGACCGTCATATTGAAGTTATTGTTCGTCAGATGTTAAGAAGAGTACGTATCGATGAAGGCGGCGACTCAAGATTCATGTCAGGTTCTTTGGTTGACTTAAACGAATTCTTAACAGTAAACGAACAGTTAGCTCAAGAGGGCAAAGAACTTGCTACCTGCACAAGAATTATCCTCGGTATCACAAAGGCAGCCCTCACCACAGATTCATTCTTGTCAGCAGCTTCCTTCCAGGAAACAACAAGAGTTCTTACAGAAGCTGCAACCAAGGGTAAGATTGACCCGTTGGTTGGTCTTAAGGAAAATGTTATCATTGGTAAGTTGATTCCTGCAGGTACCGGTATGACAAAGTACCAGAACACAAGAATCGAAAACAGCACTCCTATTCTTGACGATGAAAACATCGGTGATGACTTCGTTGCAAGAAACGCTGACTACATCGGTTCAAATGTAATACCCGAAGCGTAAGCTTTCCCATAAAAATACTTTAAAAAATTTTTGTTGACAGTACCGACATCTTGTGCTACAATATATGTCGGTGCTGTCCGCACTATATTATTGACTGTTTTAAAAAAAGAAAGGAAGGGCGCAACCATGCAACCCGACTCTCCCGTCCGATGTTATGTCGGACTGAAACAATCGACAGAGGCCGTAACTGACGGTCTTGTAAAAAAAGCGTATATCGCACTTGATGCAGACGAACACGTTCGCCTGCCTTTTGAGACGCTTTGCCGCGAAAAAAATGTACCCGTGGAATTTGCCGAAACAAAATCAAAACTGGGAAAATCCTTCGGAATAAACGTTCCTGCGGCAGTTGCGGTAGAATTAAACTAGCTTTATATGTATTAACATATATAAATATTGAAGGAAGGAGGAAATTATTTCATGCCTACGTTTAACCAGCTTGTGAGAAAAGGAAGAGAGACATCAGTAAGAAAGGCAACAGCCCCTGCTCTTTTAAAGAACTTGAACACTTTAAAGAAGAAGGTTACTGACACAAACTCACCTCAGAAAAGAGGCGTTTGCACATCTGTTAAAACAATGACACCCAAAAAGCCTAACTCAGCTTTACGTAAAATGGCCAGAGTTCGTCTTACAAACGGTATCGAAGTTTCTGCATACATCCCCGGCGAAGGCCACAACTTACAGGAACACAGCGTTGTTTTGATCAGAGGCGGCAGAGTAAAGGACTTGCCTGGTGTTAGATATCATATCATCCGTGGTACATTAGATACCGCTGGTGTTGCTAACCGTAACCAGTCAAGATCAAAGTATGGTACAAAGAAAGCTAAGAAAAAGTAATCAGTACCAAAATTAATCACAACAAGTGTCGGTACGTAAATATATGAAATGATTTTCTATTATATACAGTACTGCACGACGATAGGTTATTCTATCGAGTACCTGTGATTTCATTTTAACGAAAAATAATGAAGGAGGGAAGAAAGGTGCCAAGAAGAAGTTTTATAGCTAAAAGAGAAGTATTGGCTGACCCGGTTTACAACAGCACAGTTGTTACAAGATTAGTAAACAACATCATGCTCGACGGTAAAAAAGGTACCGCACAGAAAATCGTGTACGGTGCATTTGATATCATCAAGGAAAAGACAGGAAAAGATCCTTTAGAAGTATTTAATGAGGCGATGGCAAACATTATGCCCGTTTTAGAAGTAAAGGCTCGTCGTGTCGGTGGTGCAACATACCAGGTTCCGATCGAAGTTCGCCCCGAAAGAAGACAGACATTAGGTCTTCGTTGGCTCACAACTTACAGCCGTGCTCGTGGTGAGCGTACAATGAGAGAAAGATTAGCTGCTGAAATCATGGACGCAGTTAACAACTCTGGTGCTTCTGTTAAAAAGAAAGAAGACACACACAAAATGGCTGAAGCTAACAAGGCTTTTGCTCATTACAGATGGTAATCTGCAGATGGTAATCTGCAGTCATTTCTTGACGATATGCTCGGAAATTACCGTTTAGTTTTAAAATTTATCTGATTTATTGATAAAATACTTTTTAGTATTGGAGAAAGGAGGAGTTTTTGTGGCAAGAGAATATTCTCTCGCAAAGACAAGAAACATCGGTATCATGGCTCACATCGATGCCGGTAAAACAACCACAACAGAAAGAATACTCTATTACACAGGCCGTATTCACAAGATGGGTGAAACACACGACGGTGCAGGTACAATGGACTGGATGGAACAGGAACAGGAACGTGGTATTACTATCACATCTGCTGCTACAACCTGCCATTGGTTAAACCACAGAATCAACATCATCGACACACCCGGACACGTTGACTTCACAGTTGAAGTTGAGCGTTCACTTCGTGTTTTAGACGGTAGTGTAACAGTTTTATGTGCCAAGGGCGGCGTTGAACCTCAGTCTGAAACTGTATGGCGTCAGGCTGATAACTATCGCGTTCCCCGTATGGTTTATGTAAATAAAATGGATATCATGGGTGCAGACTTCTACAACGTTGTTGACATGATGAAGACAAGACTTAAGTGTAATGCTGTTCCGATTCAGCTCCCCATAGGCGCTGAGGACACATTCGTAGGTATCATCGACCTCGTTAAAAACAAGGCATATATCTACAATGATGACTTAGGTAAGGACATCTCAGAAGTTGAAATTCCCGATGATATGAAGGACAAGGCTGAAGAATACAGAATGGCTTTGATGGAATCTGTTGCTGAAACAGATGAAAAGTTGATGGAAAAGTATTTTGAAGAAGGCGAATTGTCAATCGACGAAATCAAAAAGGCTATCCGTAAGGCTACAATCGACAATGATATGGTTCCCGTTCTTTGTGGTACATCATACAAGAACAAGGGCGTACAGAAATTGTTAGATGCTGTTATCGACTACATGCCTTCTCCCTTGGACGTACCTGCTATCAAGGGTATCAATCCCGACACAGAAGAGGAAGTTGAAAGTCCTTCATCAGACGATGCTCCTTTTGCAGCTTTGGCATTCAAGATTATGACAGACCCCTTCGTTGGTAAGCTCTGCTTCTTCCGTGTGTACTCAGGTACATTGAACGCAGGCTCAAACATCTTGAACTCAACAAAGGGCAACAAGGAACGTATCGGTCGTATCCTTCAGATGCACGCAAACGACAGAAAAGATATCGAAACAGTTTACTCAGGCGATATCGCTGCTGCCGTAGGTTTAAAGAACACAACAACAGGTGACACACTTTGTGATCCCGATCACCCCATTATCTTAGAATCAATGGAATTCCCGGAACCTGTTATCCGTGTTGCTATCGAGCCTAAGACAAAAGAAGGTCAGGAAAAGATGGGTATCGGTCTTGCAAAACTTGCAGAAGAAGATCCCACATTCAAGACATATACAGACGAAGAAACAGGTCAGACAATCATCGCTGGTATGGGTGAATTGCACTTAGAGGTTATTGTTGACAGACTTCTTCGTGAATTCAAAGTAGAAGCAAACGTTGGTAAACCTCAGGTTGCTTATAAAGAAGCAATCAGAAATACTGTTGAGGTTAACCACAAGTACGCTCGTCAGTCAGGTGGTAAGGGTCAGTACGGTCACGTTGTAATGACACTTGAACCTATGGAAGCAGGCGGCGGTTACGAATTCGTTAACAAGATTGTCGGTGGTGCTATTCCTAAGGAATACATCCCTGCAGTTGACGCAGGTATCCAGGGCGCAATGCTCTCCGGTGTACTCGCAGGCTACAATGTAGTTGACGTTCGCGTTACACTTACAGACGGTTCATACCACGAAGTTGACTCATCTGAAATGGCGTTTAAGATTGCAGCATCAATGGGCTTCAAAGATGGCTGTAAGAAGGCTAACCCGGTACTCAAAGAACCCATCATGCAGGTTGACGTTATCGTTCCTGAAGAATACATGGGTGACGTTATGGGTGACCTTAACTCACGTCGTGGTCAGATTCAGGGTATGGAAGCTCGTCCCGGTGCTCAGATGATTCACGCTTACGTTCCCCTTTCAGAAATGTTTGGTTATGCTACAGAACTCCGTTCAAGAACACAGGGCCGTGGTCAGTATACAATGCAGCCCAGCCACTATGAAGAAGTTCCCAAGAGCATTCAGGAACAGATTATTTCATCACGTGCCAAAAATGACTAATTAACTATTGATTTTTTGGCAAAAAAAGTGTAAAATAATTATAATAGTAAAAAATTAAAATTTTAAAAAAGAAAATTTTCAAAAATTAGGAGGAAAACAAAAATGGCAAAAGCTAAATTTGAGAGAAACAAGCCTCACGTTAACATTGGTACCATCGGTCACGTTGACCATGGTAAGACAACTCTTACAGCAGCTATCACAAAAGTATTAAGCTTAACAGGCGCTGCTGACTTCAAAGCATACGATCAGATCGACGGTGCTCCTGAAGAAAGAGAAAGAGGTATCACAATTTCAACAGCTCACGTTGAATACGAAACAGCTAACAGACACTACGCACACGTTGACTGCCCCGGACACGCTGACTATGTTAAGAACATGATCACAGGTGCAGCTCAGATGGACGGTGCTATCTTAGTTGTATCAGCTGCAGACGGTCCGATGCCCCAGACAAGAGAACACATCCTTCTCTCACGTCAGGTTGGCGTTCCTTACATCGTAGTATTCTTAAACAAAGCTGACCAGGTTGACGATCCTGAATTATTAGAATTAGTAGAAATGGAAATCCGTGACCTCTTAAATGAGTACGAATTCCCCGGTGACGATACACCTATCATCACAGGTTCAGGTCTTGCTGTTTTAGAATCTTCAGCAACAGATCAGAGCGCTCCTGAATACGCTCCTATCCTTCAGTTGATGGATGCTGTAGATAGCTTCATACCCACACCTGAAAGAGCTGCTGACCTTCCCTTCTTGATGCCTGTCGAAGACGTATTCTCAATCACAGGCCGTGGTACAGTTGCTACAGGTAGAGTTGAAAGAGGTACATTGAACCTCAACGATGAAGTTGAAATCACAGGTTTAACAGACGAACCCAGAAAAGTTGTTGTTACAGGTATCGAAATGTTCCGTAAGCTCCTCGACAGCGCAGAAGCTGGTGACAACATTGGTGCTCTCCTTCGTGGTGTTCAGAAGAACGAAATCGAAAGAGGCCAGGTTTTAGCTAAGCCCGGTTCAATTCATCCCCACACAAAGTTTAAGGGCGAAGTTTACGTTCTTAAAAAGGAAGAAGGCGGCCGTCATAAGCCCTTCTTCTCAAACTACAGACCTCAGTTCTATTTCAGAACAACAGACGTTACAGGTGTTATCCAGT